>JBJHCR010000018.1:0-35306 GCA_050486105.1 Vulcanimicrobiota bacterium | reverse complement strand
GGTCGGCTTCAGCGGCAGGATTCAACAGGTTGGGTGGGGTAGATCTGGATTGCATAACTGCACCTCTCACTCCGGATATAGCTTCCTACGGCCGATATCCGGGATTATAGTGAGAGGCTTTTTCATGAGAGGCCGTCAGAAATCATGCCACCGTGCGGATTTGGCGAAGGATGAATTTTGACCACACCCAATTGCAGGGAACTCCAGGCCGGGATTCTTGGGCGATTTAGGATACAAGCTATGGCTAGTGCTCTGTCAAGCTTAAGGTTGCGGGTTAGGGTGGAGAGGCGGGTACCCGGGTACCCAACGGAGTTGGGTGAAGTTGGATGTTCTGAGAAAATCAATTCGAGGGCTAGGGACCGGGGACCCGGGGACCCGGGGACCCGCTTGCGGGTGACGGGTGACGGGTGACGGGTGACGGGTGACGGGTGCCGGGTTGTAGGTAACCGAGAATTGATGAAATCAGAATTGATGGACCTCCGGCCCAACTCCAATTCTTAAGTTTGACACGTCCTGGATATCGGGGTGGGGAACCGCCCCTAGATTTGGAGGTTTCGTGAAAGGGAATCGAATTAGGGCAGCCTGGGCTATGATCATCGTTATGTTCATGGTAAACGGTTGCGGATCGTCCTCAGACGACAATGTATTTGTGTCCAACTCGGGGGGCGACATTCCGGCTCCCGCAAATCTGATATTAGACTTTAGGCAGCCGACTCTGAACTCGGCCCTACCACCCGCAGCCAGTACCCTCGTGGTGACTGGCTACGACAACCAAGGAGTGAGATTTCTGGGGCCGCTCGCTCTGCCCAAACCACCTGGAGACATCCTGGAGTTGAGTGTCTCCGTTCTGGTAGAACTCTTGGAGATCGATGTTGTGGACTCAGGGGGTGTACTTCTAACTCGCTATCGCTTTGAGGTCTCTCTCAAGCCTGGCCAAACGACCACCATACTGGTAGACGACAGTTTTGTGATTGACGGCCCTCCCGGACCAACTGGTCCCACGGGCGCGGATGGCGCTACCGGAGCAACCGGTGATCCTGGACCTTCTGGTCCAACCGGTCCCACAGGTGCTGATGGCGCTGATGGTGCTACTGGTCCCACCGGTGCTGATGGCGCTGATGGTGCTACTGGTCCCACCGGTGCTGATGGCGCTGATGGCGCTGATGGTGCTCCTGGTCCCACTGGTGCTGATGGCGCTACCGGGCCTACCGGTCCTACTGGCACTGATGGCACTGATGGTGCTACTGGTCCTACCGGCGCAACCGGACCTTCGGGCCCTGGTGGCTCAACTATCGCTTTGTCTAGCGGAGGTGCGGAGCTTACCACCGTTGTCGGAGGAATGCCAGGTGATGTGACTGCGCTGCCTGTGTCCGGATACGGTAGTGTGACAGGTTTAGTGCTTTCGGGTGGAATCTTGGATGCAACACCCTCAGGTTCTGATCCCATTCCTGCATCTTCCCTACCTCGAGACGCTACCATTACCTCGGTCAGTGCTTTCTTTAGCACCCGACAGTCTTACGCTCTAGTGGGAAGCACCGTCACGGTGAGTGCTCAGCTGTATCAGTCGAGCGCGCCCGACAACATCTTCACTCCTGTTCCAGGAGCTCAAGTGACTCTGGCCCCCTCCTTCACCGGGATAGTGTCGGTAGGCACCAATAGCAATGGCATAGTGACTGGGCTTAACATACCGGTTACGGCGCAAACACGACTGGTTTGGGTCATAAGCGCCAGCGCCGCAGGACTATCCCTCATCAATACCATAATCGGTGATGTGTCGTTAGGGGTCGGCTTCGAGTAGATTCCAAATCGACATCGAGGGCAGGCTCCGCGTCTATGTGGAGACTGCCCTTTTTTCATGTCTCGTTCAAAGCCGTGACAAGGGAAGCCACGATTGTGAGAAGGATAACCGACCAGGCCTACACAGCTTTGGAAGGAGCCATACGCCAGACCACGTCGGAACCAAGATCAAGACTTGGCAGGGACCTAAAGCGCTCGCCTTAGGATTCTGTACCCCGCTTGAGCCCAGGTACATCCCGTCTGGGGTTGTCGTGTCTCGCTTATGCAGGTAGAACGCCCATAAGGCACCCGAGCCGCTCATCCCTCCTAAAGCCGAAGGCGCTAAGACTTACACACCAGTCACCACCCCGCGGGTGGTCACCCGACCCTGACAATCGTTTCGAGACGTCGCTACGTTGGGAGCGGTCTTCACCAACTTTGGATGGATCCCGAGAATCGGAGCCTAGCGGATGAGCTAGCTCCCGCTGGGTAATTACCCGGAGTCGCGTTGAACCTTGAAGCGGTCGCCGAGGCTCTTAGCGACCTTCGAGTTCCTTGACGGCAGCGACGGCTTCCTGGCGAAGTGTCTCCATGCGATCGGCGTCGATCTTCATCTGCTTGCTGAAGCGCTCGAGTTTTTCGTATTCGGTGAAGGAGAGCACACCGTCAATGAAGCTCATGGCCATGAGAGCTCGCATGACGTTTTCCCGACCTTCTTGGTCGAGCTCGAGATTCTGCAGATCGGCTTTGCGTTCGCGGGCTTCGGAAACTTTTGCCAGATCGGGGGCCTCCTCCACTAGGGCGACGAGCTTGGCTATCTCTTCGGGAGGCAAGCCTTCGTTCTCGGCCAACTCGGAGAGCATGTTGGCTAGCAGAGTTCGCTCTTCCGGACTGATTCGTCCGTCAGCCCAGGCCACTTCAATTAGGCCCTTTAATATTTCTTGGAAGGTGTTATCCACGGAGACTCCTATTTCTTGGTTCGGTGATGCGAGAACTCAATTGTTACCCTGAGGGCAATCGGGTCCGGTAAGTTGTTGTCGTAGGGTCTTGAGAGCCCGGTGCATCTGAGAGAGAACAGTGCCGATGGGCCGTTCGATGACTTGGGCGATCTCTTTGAACGAAAGTCCAGCATACTCTCGGAGGAGGACCACTTCACGCTGCTCTGCAGACAAGTTCTTGAGGGCATTTCGAACCCAAGCCGTGTCTAAGCGATACTCCAGATGGTCCACCAGGTCCGGGTGTTGGCTTTCCAGGTCGGCGATGGGCATGTCTCGGTAAAGTCGGCGTTGTCGATCCCGTGCTAGGTTCCGAGCGATCTGATAGACATAGGCAGAAAATTTTCCGCTAGGTCGATAACGATCCAGGGAGGTCAACAATCTTGAGAAGGTCTCTTGGAGGAGGTCTTCGGCCCAAGCTGAGCCAACCTCGCAGTTCAAGAAGTACAAAAGGCGACGCGAATAGCGATCATAGAGCTCTTCAAAGGCGTCGATTCGACCTTCGAGGTACTCCAGAACCAGCTGGTCGTCAGTTACTGGCTGGCTCTGATTCAGGGATTCACTCAAGCGTGTGTAAGACGATTCTGGGCGCATACAATAACGAGGCCTGCTTTTTGGACCCGAAGCCAGATCTCCTTGTGAGAGCTGGAAAAACCATAGATGATCTCAGGATACCGAAGACCAGGAGTTCCTCTTGGAGCAAGAAAACCTTTCTTTATGGTCAGCGACAAACGCCGCCTTGAACTCAACTTAGAACATTTCCGAGGGCAGGCCAAGGACTTGAACCTAGCATACACCTGCCCTATTCCAAACTCAAGGCAAAAGAGGTTGCGAAATCGCTTGGCTTTGGCTTTGGCCACTTTGCGATACCATCTTGTTCCCGGCTCCGCAATTTTAGATCTCGGGTGTGGTCCCGGTCGTGGTGCGGTAGCTCTAAGCAACTGGGGTTATAAGGTTACCGCCGTGGACCTAATCGAGGAGATGACCCGTGATGCTGAGCAAACCGGGGCTGCCGTCCATTGGATTCACCAACCATTCGAAGAGAAGCTTCTCCCTAGAAGAGCCTTTGACGCGGTTTTGTGTCTGGCCTATTTGGAGTACCAAGAGCGAGCTGGTAAAGAGTTGGTCCGAATGGGTAGGAGGCTCAAGCCCGGAGGGCTCCTGCTGCTATCGGTACCGAACACCTTGGCCTCGGAGTTTGGCTTCGGTCTGACCAGAGCGGTCTATCGCTGGGGTCGAGAGCCGGAGAACGTGCCGATTCGGCACAGCTTCACTCCAGAACGGTTGCAGAGATTTCTGGGAATGGCCGGCTTCATCATGATGGATTATCGTTGGTTGCCTGCAGCCGACCCCATCACCCCTCTAGCGGTGGACCGTGAGCGCTCATTCGTTTCCCATCGACTGAAGGAGCGTCTGCATCCCGAGATGTTGGTGCTCGCACGCACCTATCGGCCTGAGGACACCACTCCCCTGGCCAGAGAACATAGCTTTCGGTAAAGGGCGTCGGGGTCTTTCCCTTCCCACATACGTTCGGCCAGTTCCTCTCTTTGCTGCTGTTCGGCTTTTTCTGGGATTTTCAGCTGCGGCTCCCCAAGGATTCTGGTTTGAAGTAGGGGGTGTTCCAAGCTTGCATGGTACCAATCTTGCTCTGGCAGAGGGCGATATCGAGAGAACCAGTCTAGGTGCCAACTTAGAAAGTGACACCCTCTTCGTTGCCCAAGTTCGTCATGGCCAAAATGCTCTTTGAGGTACTCCACAAAGCGAAGAAGGATGTCCCACTGTTCCTCGGGACTTGGAAGCCACTCTCGGCCCTCGAGCAGTTCTTGGAAAATCCAGGGTTTTACTAAGGCTCCTCGAGCAATCATGGCTCCGCTGATCGCCTGCTTGTCTAGACGCTGTTGGGCTTCAAAAGGGGTCAAGACATCTCCGTTGCCCCAGACCGGAACCGGGCAAGTCTCGGCCATCTCGGCGATCGTCGCCCAGTCTGCAGCCCTAGAGTAGCGCTGCTCTCGAGTCCTTCCGTGGATAGTGATTCCGGCAACTCCCGCTTCCACGGCGGCGCGAGTCGTCTCGGCTATGGTAATCTTGTTTTCGGAATAACCCAATCGGAGCTTTACGGTCACTGGGACTTGGCTTGCCTGGACCATGGCTTTGAGCAGTTCGTGGAGGCGATTGGGTTTCTGCAGCAGACGTGAGCCCATTCCCCTCTTCACCGCGTCGTGGATCGGGCAACCACAATTGAGGTCGATGAAGCGGACCCCAGCATCTTGAACCATCCGACAGGCCTCAGCGGCCTCCTTGGGATCTCTGGTGGCCAACTGGGCTCCGAAATTGGTCTCAGTGGGATGATGCCTCAAGAGGGCAAGCTCTTTTCGCTCTCCTTTGACCAACTGCCGGGCGTAGATCATCTCTGAACAGGTTGCTGTAGTCCCGAAATCCCGGCACAGACGCCTGAAGGGCAGGTTTCCCCCTTTGGTCAGTGGGGCCAAAGGGAAACGGCCATATACCGTTGAGCAATAAGTCAACTCAGGAATCCTCTCTGTGGTCGGGAACGTTTCCCTGTCAACCGGCTCTGCGGAGGCCTGTACAGGCTCACCGCAGCTAGTTCGGTGAAGCTTGGACGCGCTATCCGAAAGCTCGCTGAGCCTTCTTGCGGGTCATCTCGGCAAACTCGGCCTTGCCGATCTCTTCGTAGGTCACTGCGAGTTCTTCGTAGACTTCTGCTGACGGGGCGACCTTCAGATACTTTTGGTACTGAATAACAGCCATGGTTTCCGACCCACTCTTGCGGAAGGCTCGGGCCAACAAGAGCAACCAAATCGGTTCTGCGGACTGCCCAGCTTTTTCTCGAAGCCTGCTGATCAGGTCACGTATGGTGTCGGCGTGGTCTGCGAACAGTTGTTCGGCAAGCTCGCTGTTGTTGGGATCGGCCTCTAGTTTGGCAAGCGGATCGTCGGCTTCGGCCGATTCAGTGGCGGGCTCTTCGGTCACCGGCTCTGGAGAGGTTTCTGGAACTGCCACTGTGGCCTGAGAAGCCTGGGTCTCTTCCACCTGAACTTCCGTGGAGACGGCTTCTTGAGTAGCGCTCGGTGATTCGGCGTTCTCTTGAGATTCGGGTTCGATCTCCTCGGAAGGGGGTGCCTCCACCGGCTCAGGAGCAACGGTCGGCTGCTCGGAGGTTTCAGCTTTCGGCTCGGGCGGTACGGATGTCGGGGGTGTGGCCGACAGAGCCTGGGGAGATGCGTCAACCTCGGGCTCCGGGGCTTCGTCCGGCTGTTCGACGGCGTTCGCTTCCACCTCGGGCTCCCCTTGAGCTTTGACCGGAGCTGGCTCGGGGGTGGGAGGGGCCATTCTGGCCTCGGCTGCGGCCTTCAATCTCGCGGCTTCTTCCTCGGCGGCTTGACGTTGGCGCTCCTCCCACTGGGCCTGGAGGGTTTCTACGCTAGCCTTTTCTTCCGTGAGATAGAGAGCGAGCAGATTCTTGGCTGCGTGGTCTCCGTTTTCGTCGGACCAGTCCATCCATTTCACATAGATGGCTTCGAGATGTTCCTGAGCCAGGTACGAGTCTGGGTTGCGCTGCAGCGCTTCTCGCAACAGGCCGACGGCCTGAGCGTATTCGTTCCGTTGGCAAAGCCAATCAGCCCAGCGGCATTGGAGATCGATGAGAGCCGATAGGACGCCTGAATCGAACGGAGCGTACATCAAGGCCGTTTTCAGCAGGCTGTTGCCGCCGCGATATTCTCCGAGATCCGCCAACTCTTCAGCAGTTCGCAAAAGGGCCTTCACCATTGTTCCGTGAGACTCTGCACCTCGATCTTCCGTAGCTGGATCGAGTGGCTCGGAGCCGCGGCTGCTCTGCAACAGCAAATGGGCCAGGGTTTCAGGATTGAGCAGGCCAGCCGAGGCTTTGGCTTGGGCCTCATAAAAATGTAGTTGACGGCGAGTTGAAGGCTCAAAATCTACGGCCATAGGTATGTCCAAAAGTTCCTTTCCAGGTTCGGTAGGTGATTCGGGTTCTGTCGCTGGGCTCGATTCTGCAGCTGCGACCTCAGGATGATCTGCCTCGACAGGGTCGGACGAAATTCTTGTCGGTTCAAGGCTCACCACCGGTTCAATTTCGTTAGCAGCGTCCTTTACTGAAAGCTCCGTTTGAGGATCCTCGAGCGGTCCTGAGTCCGGTGGGGGAACTTCGGCCACTGAACCGTCGGTTTGCTCTGGCTGGATCAGGGATTTCTCGGGCTCAGTTGGCGGGGGTGCTCCCTCGATTGCCGGGTAATCTTCCGAGGGGAAAAGAGTCGAGTCCAATAGAGAACTGAGTTCATCCTCTTCAGCTTCCGGTTCCATGTCAGAATTGGCCGCTTCTTCGAGTTCAACCTCGATAGGTGCCGTCGGTTCAAGGTCTGCCGTCTCAGAATCCCGGTTCACCTGGGCGGTCTCTCCCGAGGCGGGTGCACCGCTTTCGGGCAAGGTCGCTTCGGACTCCTCGGTTGGCAGAGTCGTGGACAGAAGTGAAAGCAAGGGGTCTTCCTCGGACTCAACCGGGACTTCCTCTGTCGGGGCTTCAGTCGAAATTTCCGTTGAAGCCACCGGTGTTTCCGGAGGACCCAACTTTAACTGACTCTCTCGAGAATCAAGCCGCTCAAGGCCATCGGAACACCACTTCTGAAGTTCCCCGTCTTCGGTGTTGATTCCGTAGCGGAGGACCTCTCTGGCCAGTTCGAGTTCTCCGTAGCTCTCGGCTGTTCCAGCGATGTCCCCGAGCAATTTCTTCTCTTGTTTAAGCAAGAAGGCTCCGTACGGAGTTTGACTCAAGTCGGCGACGAGTTTCGGTCGAACGGACAAACAGAGTTCCCGACCTTTGGCTGCCAAATTCTTATTCAGGAAGACGGCGTTGAGCAGATCCAAATATAGCTTCGCCTGAGCGTATGCCGAGCCGAAACCTGCAAGGATTTCAAAAAGCTCAGTTTCGGTTCCGGCTAGGTCTTTTGAAGCTCTGAGCCAGCACTTCACGACCTCTGGCCGATAATTAGGTCGACCCAGAGCTTGACGATAGAAATCTCGGCCGATATCGAGGAGATTTCTTCTCTCGTAAACCAATCCCAGAGCGTAAAGGGTGAGCGATCGGGCGGTATCGCTCTTCTTGGCGCTCTCTTTGAGTAGGTCTGCGGCTTCATCGAGACGATCGAGTTCCAGCAGAGCCAGGGCTTGCTCATCTAAGGACTCAGGATCGTTGGGGTCGAGCCTGGAGGCCAGATTGAAGGTCCGGAAGGCCTTCTCGTGTTGACCGATGCTCACTAGGCTTCGGCCCCAGGCGATCTGAATCTTCCGTTCGTTGGGATGATTCCTCGCCAGATTGGAAAAAAGTTGTTCAGCCTCCTGTCCCCTTTTGGTCATAAGGTAGGGTTCACCGAGAAGCAAATCGAGTTCAGCCTCCCCAGGCTCAAGGCTTCGTAGGGTTTCAAGTATGGATGCAGCCCGGTTGGAGTCATTGAGCTCGAGCAGCAGCTTGGCGGCCGAGCGAGCCAAGGCTGGAGCCCGAGCAGGGTCTTGCAAGGCTCCGCTGGGCTCAATGATCTCTAGGGCACCGAGCGGGTCCCCTGCCTCCGCCTTGAGGTTGGCAAGCCGACCACGCAATGCGGGAGAGTTGGGAAAATTCTCAAGAACCGTCTCAAGGTAACGGTTCAAGTTCTGTCCTTGTCCCAGGGCTTCCGAAAGTTCCCGAAGTTCGCTCCACTTGGTGAACTTGTCTGGGTCGGTCTGCAAAGCCTTGATCAGGGTCTTCAAGGCGTCGTCGTAACGGTAGGTCGACCGTTGGCAAGTAGCGAGAAGCGCTAGAGCATCCGGGTTAGGTTTCCCCTGCTCGGTCAAGACTTTTTCAAGTTCTTTTTCGGCCTCCTCGTAGCGAGTCTGTTGTACAAAGATGCGAGCCAACTCTAAATGTGGCTCGGGGGCCTTGGGATTAGCCTCGACAGCTTGTTTGAGATGACGCAAGGCTAAAGCTGTCTTGTTTTTCTGCTGTAGGTAACCTGCCAGAAGGGTTCGGAGGCGACAGGCATCAGGCTGAGAATCCAGCAAAACCTCAAGAAAGGTAATGGCTTCGTCGGTCGGTCTCTGCTGGAGAAGTTTCGCCAAGCGCAGACAAGCTGCGTCATCTTCTGGCGAGCAGATCAAAAGACCCTTTAGGGCGTCGAGTTCGACCCTCTCGGCATTCAGGTACAGGCAAGCTCTCCAGTACTCACTCCACGGCTCGACGGCTTTGCCGGCACTGGTGGCTTCGACTTTGAGAAGATCTAACAAGGCGGAGCGGAGTCTCTGGAATAGGAGCATGGGTAGGCCGAAGGCATCGGCAAATCCTGGCTGCCTGCACAGCTCTTCAAGTCCTTGAATAGCGGAACTTGAGTCCCCTTGAAGACCAGCCAACAAGTTCTTGATCAGGGCCAAGGCCTTGGCTTGCGGGTCCGTTGCAACAAGCTCCTCGACGGTCTGGAGCGCCTCATCATAGCGGCCATCCTCGATCAACGACTTGAGTTGCTCGAGGGATTCGACCTGATTCGGCACGATTAAACTGTCCATGGATTAACGTTCTTCTCCTCGTTGTTTCTGAATACCCCCTCCCCAGGTTGGCCGATTAGCTGACTCCGGTAATGAATTCCTTGAGCTCTTCTGTTTCTGCCGGGAGTTCGTAGAGTCGCTCTGGCAGCGACTTGAGGGCCTCGAGTCTCGGGTGAATCAATTGACCTTCGTTCGGGGCCACAAGGTCCGTGAGTAGGGCAGGAAACTTTGCCGGATGGGCCGTGCTCACGACTATTTTGCCGGCCTGGGTTGGCAGCTCTGACCAACACTGGTCGAGGGCCCACCAGGCCGTAGCTGTGTGGGGGTCCAGAAGCTTGCCTGAGGCTTCGTAGACAGCCTTAACCGTCTTGAGAGTGTCTTCGTCGCTGCACGAGTAAGCACGCCAAGAGCCGTCGGTGGGTGGGGTCAAACTCAGGCTGCCCGAGTTTTGAAACTCGCTCATCAAGGTTCGGACTTGGTCGGAGTCTCCGTTGGTCGCCAGGTCGAGATATCTTTCGAAATTGCTGGCAATCTGTATATCCATGGCTGGAGAGGCAGTGCTATGAGGTGTCGAGCGGCGATACGTTCCGCTGTCGAAAAAGCGGGGAAGGATATCGTTCTGATTGGAGGCCAACACTAGGCAAGCCACCGGAAGCCCCATTCTGCGTGCGTACTCTCCTGCCAGGATATTGCCAAAGTTTCCAGTGGGAACGCTGAACACTGCGGGCACGGCGTCTTGAGCCCCCTCGCTCTGAAGGTAGGCGGCAAAGTAGTAGACGATTTGGGCGGCAATTCGAGCCCAATTGATGCTGTTGACAGCCCCGATTCGAAACTTGGATTTGAACTCCAGGTCGGTGGAGATGTCTTTCACCATCTTCTGACAGTCGTCGAAACTTCCCGCGACAGCGATGTTGTACACCCTATCGTGGACCACGGTGGTCATCTGCAGACGCTGAAGGTCGGCGATTCGGTCCTTAGGATGAGTGACAAAGAGTCGAACTCTCGGACACACGGATAGACCGTATATGGCTGCGCTGCCGGTGTCTCCACTGGTGGCAGCCACAATATTGAGGTCCTCTTGGCGCTCCTCTAAAAGATCTTCGAAGAATCGGCCTAAAAGCTGCAGGGCCACATCCTTAAAAGCCAGAGTTGGACCGTGGATCAATTCAAGAAGGTTGCGGTCAGCGACTTGACTCAAAGGGGCGACCGGTGCTCCGTAACTCTCTCCATAGGCCAATTGACAGCAGTGCTTGAGACGGTCCTCCGGATAGCCTTCGGCCAATTCTCGCAGCACTTGGAAGGCAAGTTCGTGGTAGGGGAGTCCAAACCAGTTAGGCCACCTATTAGAGAGATCCGGCAGTGCTTCGGGCACCAGCAGACCCCCGTCCTCGGCCAACCCGGTGAGCACGGCATCGCAAAAGCTCAGTCGTCGGTAGTGGCCACGCGTCGAGCGGTACATCATAGGATAGAACTTTCCGTCGGCTTGAGCTTTTCCTTTACTCTCCCCGGGATAGATCAGCCCATCGAACCAGGATTTCAGGTGAGACGTTGCTATCAGGATCGAAAGTCAATCGGGCGAAATGTCCTCCGTCTTGAGAATGGCAGTCGATGATGGCACCTTCGAGTAAGGACATGCGAAGGTCGCAGCTCTCAGGCATCAGTTGCAGATGCAGTCCGACGGGAAGAGGGACTGGGGCCAGGATCAAGGCACCACCTGGAGCGATGTCGAGCAATTCCACAGAATGTCGGCTATGGTCGTGACTCAGGACAATGGTCCAATGGCGCATGCCCTGATTGGGAGGTGTGACTCTGCGGTATCGGCGCTTCTGCAGGAGGAGATCCTCGGTCGAATGACTGCGCAGTAGAAGTCGACCAAGCCAGGACGTCAGCATGTCCCGAGCTAGGCCAAGATAGTGCAAACCTACGGTGTACTTCGGTTGGTCGTTGGCCGCGAGGCATTCTTCAAACCAGACCACCGAGAAGGGAAGGCGAGCGTGGCGCAGTTGATTGACATCGAGGTTGGTGAGCGGGAAGAGGTCGACCTTATCTCGTTTGTTTAGGCGACGACTGGTTCTCACTCGGCAACCGGCCAACGAGACCTCGGTGAGCAGACCGCTGGCTTCTTCAGTGGGATCGGCAAGAAGATGCAGACCCACCTTGACTTCCATTTCGACTCTCGGAAAGACTCGGGCCTCGGCTAAAGGCTCGTATTCGTCATCCATACTCACTCGCTCTGAAATGCCTACTTCCTTGACGTAAGCTTTCCCGATCAAGGAACGCTCGTCCTGTCATGGCTTGCTAGCACTCAATCCAGAATCGAGCGAAGGATGCAGCTGTGAAACGGTTCACAGATAAGGGCGGGGACCTCTGGTATTCTGAAACAGTGAAGAATCAGGGCAAGGGGTCGGCCGGAAGCAATCTGGTCGCAAGTTTCCGAGCAGGAGGAGGAGCCATGAAGGTAAGCCGAGATCAATCCCATAGTCGAGGCGAACTTGAGTTAGGCTTTAGGGTAGACGGGATCTCCCTGGGAGATCGCCGCCTCCAAGTAGATCGGCGCTGGGGAACCCCGGCAGAGGGAAGCAATCCCGCTTGGTCTCGCTATATGCGGGTGTGCGGCGAGTGGACTTTTGAAGCTGCGGAAGGTTTGCCCATCCTAGTCTGTTTTCAGCCTGCTTGGCCTGCCACCGAGGTTTCATCTTGGCAGGTTCAGACCATTTGCGGGACGACCTTGTCTCGAGGTTCCGAAATCGTGCTGAGAATCGGGGACAGCGAACTGACCGCCCGAGCCGCTTTGGGCAAGCCCGATGAGGAGTTCGCCACCGAGCCGGGCTATTCGTGTCTGGTTTTCGGAGAATGCTTTTTGACCATTGAGGGAGCAAGCAGGCGCGTTGTCGAGATCTCACTGCAGAAGAAGGTTGCTCCCCTGGATGCCAGAGGAGCGAGGTTGTCCTCTCAAGTTCTCTTGGACGGCGCCCTGGCATGTTAAGGATCTGGCCAGGAAGTACTTCCCGATTTGGAGCACGGATCCATCCCGGCTGGCTTCGTTGCTTTCTCCTTATTTGTGTCAAACAAACCGCGCCAAAAGCGCCTTGCCACACCCCCGGCGCCTCCGCACTCGAAACTAGGAAGTACATCCTGGCCGGATCCTAAGGCCTTTCCGACGAGCCCAACCATCCCTTCGATCTTCCATGCTTAAGGGCAAACTCTCTAGCGGCCTCGGTTAACCTCGAGATCTCGAGGTCAAAAGGGATTGGTCGTTCGAACTGCAAAAACGGGTTCTATGCGTAAACCCCCGATCGCTTTGATCATCCTCGACGGCTTTGGCCTAGCTCCGCCCTCCTCCACCAACGCAGTGAGTACTGCATCCACCCCCGTTTTTGACCGACTGTGGCAACATGGGCCAAAAACTACGCTCGAGGCGAGCGGCCGAAAGGTGGGGTTGCCTGAGGGTCAGATGGGAAACTCGGAAGTCGGGCACCTCAATCTCGGTGCTGGCCGCGTAGTTCTGCAGAGCTTAACTTATCTCGATGACCAGATCGAGAGAGGAACCTTTTTTCAGAACGAGGTCTTGTTGAACGTCATGCGAGCAACCGGCGAGAGCAACAGTCTCCATGTGATGGGGTTAGCCTCTCGGGGCGGAGTTCACAGTGAACTATCCCACCTCTTTGCCCTGCTAAAAATGGCTCAGGACCATAAAGTCGGACCGGTCTACCTCCACCTTTTTACCGACGGACGGGATGTTCCCCCCGACAGCGGAAAGGGCTTCGTTGCGGAAATCTGCGAGTATCTTAAAGCTTCGGGGAACTCCGCTTCGGTGGCATCTGTTTCTGGACGCTACTTCGCTATGGATCGCGACCGCCGTTGGGATCGCGTCGCTCGGGCCTATGAGGCCGTGGTGGATGGCCTGTCTGAGCACACGGCGGTTTCCGCGATGGAGGCGGTGGAGACAGCATACGGGCGGGGGGAGACCGACGAATTCATCGCGCCCACGGTGATCGTCGACGAACGAGGGGAACCCTTGGGCCCGATCACTGATCGGGATTCGGTGATCTTCTTCAATTTCCGGGCTGACCGAGGCCGTGAGTTGACCTACGCTTTGATGGGGGATGCCAACTGGTCGGAGTTCGAGCGCAGCCGCCGAGTGGAGGGGCTGAAGTATTGCTCGCTAACGGAGTACGATGCAGCCTGGAACCTACCGTTCGCTTTCGCGGTGCCTGTGGTGGAGCAACCCTTGGCAGAAGTCCTCTCTCAGGCTGGATTGAAGCAGTTTCATACGGCCGAGACCGAGAAGTATCCCCACGTCACCTATTTTTTTAACGCTAAGCGCGAGGAACCATACCCTGGAGAGACCCGCGTCTTAATTCCCTCTCCCAAGGTGGCGACCTACGATCTCAAGCCTGAAATGAGCGCCGCTGAACTCACCCAAAGTACGGTCAGGAGAATAGATGAGGGAGAAGACGATTTTGTTCTTATCAATTTTGCCAATCCGGATATGGTTGGCCATACCGGAGTGCTCTCTGCAGCCATTGCTGCTTGCGAGGCTACCGACAGGGGATTGGGGGAAATCGTTGAGGCCTTGGAGCGACGCGGAGGTTGCTACTTGGTGGTGGCCGACCACGGCAATGCCGAACAGATGGTAGACGAGTTTGGTGAGCCTCACACCGCCCACACCACCAATCCCGTGCCGTTGGTTCTCGGGGGAACTCATTCCGCCGTAGGGCTTGCCGAGGGGGGAATATTAGGTGATGTGGCTCCAACCATACTTGACCTCATGGGTCTCGAGAAGCCCGCTTGCATGACCGGGCGTTCGTTGTTGCAACGCAAGTCCGCCCCGGTGTAGGAACAGCCTTGAGGGGGGGAGGGAATGAGGGCAAGGGAGGTCGTCTTCCGGTTGGCTAGCCCTTAAGTTGGGACAGTTTCTCGCGGAATTCTCGATATAAGGCCTCATCTTGGCTGCGCTGCTGTAGATCGTCGAGATTCAAATATCCGCTCTCTAGTCGAGATTCGAGCTTGCTAGCCATCTCGTTGTATAGCACGGCTTGACGTCCTTGCCCCCGCTCAATGGAAAGGGCTGACAGTTCGCGCAGACAGGAGATCATGTCGTCATAAAGGTCGCGCTGCTGCTGGCTTGCCAGCAGCGAGTCGAGCTTCGAGCAGAGTTGCTGCTCCTTTTCGGGGTGAGGAAAATTGGCGACTTGGTCCAGTATTCGTTCAAGTTGGAGGCCCAGGAGGCGCATCCGGGTCAAGGAGATCTTGGTTCCGTGAAGCTGATCCCCGCCCATGCGCTGGGTGCGTCGCTGAATCCAGATGACGAGGGCGCGCAAGCTTTCCTTGGTGGACTCCTGAAGGCTATTCTCACCATCGCGGATCAATAAAAGAGTTGTCCGGCTCAAGGCCTCAAGATGGGCCCTCTGGTTCTGAACCAGTTCCTCCTGCCGTTCTCTCATGCCCGGGCATTTCTTGCCGGGGGGCACTGAACCTCTCCAGACGGCAAGGAACCCATGTTTGTTAAAAATCTTGGAAAATTAACAAAAATTTAGCATGAACGCACTCGCTCACTCGCCCTCATGTAGGGTACAATAAACGACAGAATCAGGAGGATATGCATGATCGGATCAGTTGGAATTCTTCCCGCCATAGGTCTTTTAGGCTCCAGCTTTGGGGGGGGAGGAATGTTTGGCCTTGGCTTTACGCTCCTATCAGGTATGCTCGGAAGTGTCATCAAGCCTAAACACCCTCATCCGGGTTTTGCCAACGAGACCACCAGTCCAGGATTCAACAACTTTACTTTGAATCCGGGATTCCGCAACGGCTTTGGAGAAGGTTCGTTTGGCAGCCTTTATGGAGGGCCGAGCGCCCAGACTGTCGGCTCCATGAGCCACTATTTTGGAAACGGTTACAGCGCCAACGGTTACCAAGTAGCCCCTCCAACCTCCTCAGGAATGTATCACGCCCAGGCTGGATACCACTTCGGCAATCACGGTGTCACCTATGCCGTTCCCCAGCATGGCTACCAGCAGCACGGTCATTTCCAACAAGGTTTTCAGCAAGGGTTTGCGCCCCAGCAATTCGGTGGGCAATTCGGTTTTCAGCAGGGCCTTAGCCAGCTTCATTTCGCTGGCGATATCGGAGCCTATCATCAAGGCTATCAGCAAATGGCAGGCTACTACCCTTCTTACCCGCCGGCTTTTCAGACCGGACAGACCATGGCCCACTTTGGAGGAGTTCACGCTCCGTTTCAGCAGAGCTTGGCTCCCATGATGGGCGGCTACGGTTTTGGAGGCGGTCCTCAAAACTTCAACCCGGCATCCGTTCTCTACGGCCACTCTAGCGGGGCAGTCCAGTTCAATTATGCACCCAATTACAGTTATCAGCCTCAAGTCATCGTGATTCACTATGGCGGACCGCCGCAGGATGAGGGAACCGAGTATCCGACTCCTCAACCAGAGTATCCGGCTCCTCAACCAGAATATCCCGCACCCGCGCCCGATCCTAAACCGGTCGTCGTACGCCCTACTCCGGTGCAGCAGAAGCCAAACATAGAGGTCAAGCCGAAGCCCGCTCCAGTGGCGATTAGGCCCACTCCGACGCCCCCTGCTACCACCACGGTGCAGCCAGGGCGGACCGATCAAGTTTCTCCCCAACCGACTCAAACAACCTGGTCCCGGGTTCCTATGGTTAATGTTGACGGAGATTGGGCTGCCCAGCATCGTTTCGTCGCGGAACGTGTGACGGGTGGAGATTCCTTCCCGTTCGCTTTTGGAGGGCGAGACCCTAGGAACAATCCTGATGGCCTAGTGCACGAGCGTATGGGCACCTGGCACGTGTTTCAACAGAACCAAAGCTTGAGACTAGATGCCAAGACGGGATTTTTCTACGAAACCAAGCCTGATGGTTCTAAGACCAACAGATTCCACCTATCTGCCATTTCCGACATCGAAAGGCAGGCCGGTGGTGATTGGCTCAAGGCCTCTCGAGACGTTGGGGCTTTTCTGCAGCAGAGGAACCTGCTGGCTCCAGGACTCAACGTCGTTGGTAGTGGGAGCATTCAGACCCCCAACACTGGGCCTACGATTGCCAATCCTGCTCAGAACCCTGTCAACCTGTTTGGAGGCATTAACCGACTGTTTGGCTAGATTCAAGGTAGACCTCAGTAAGGACCGCTCTCCTGGGCGGTCTTTTCAGTTGGTGACTTAAACTTACATTCCGCACTTCTCTCAATGGGTGGCCTCCCGAGCCACAACACCCATAAGTGGGTACCCGGGGTTGTCGCGCCTCGTTTATGTACACTTGTACACTGCACTCGGACGCTCCTCAAGTCGGAGACGTTACGAAGTCCGCCAATCGTACCTCGAAAACCAATCTTGCAAGAGAAGTGCGGAACGTAAGATTAAAGCGTTCGCCCGAACGTTCTGCGGTCAAGGGAGCACAGAACCATCCCGGCTGAGGTTGTCGTGCCTCGCTTACGGATGTCCAATCCACCGCCCTCGGCCCTCCTCAAGTCGAAGACGTTTCGAAGTCCCAGCCGGGCGCCTCTGCACTCTGTGAGATTCCTAACCTTCGGGCGAACAGTTTAGAAAGGTGTTGAGCAGTTTCTTGCCGACATTGGTATTTCTATGAAAAACTATCCGGCGCCTCAAGTAGAGTTTCTCCTGAGTTCTCCAGATCTGGCCCGATGTCCGGACCTCCAGGGGCGACCGGAGTTTGCCATGGTGGGCCGATCCAATGTCGGGAAAAGTTCACTCATCAATCGCTTGGTTCAGAGGCATCGCAGCAAGATTGCCAAGACCAGCAACACTCCCGGTAAAACCCGACTGCTGAACTTCTATTTGGTGGACGACTCTTGGGTTTTGGTGGATTTGCCAGGCTATGGCTATGCTAAGGTTTCCAAGACTGAGCAACAGCATTGGCGAGAGAACTTGGAGAAATATCTCCTTCAGCGCCCATCACTAGTTGGAGTGTTGCAGCTCATTGACGCTCGGCACGGCCCTCAGAGCAATGATCTGCAGATGAACCGTTGGTTGAGAGAAAACAGTCTTCAAGCTGCAGTGATAGTCACCAAAACAGACAAGACCAAAAAGGCCCAACTGCAAAAGAATATGGCTGCCGTTAAGACCCAGTTGATGGCGGAAAAAGGCGTGTTCGGTTTCAGCGCCGAGACCGGAGATGGGGCCAACGAACTTTGGTGGTCCCTAGCTGCTTGGCGCTCGGAGTTTTCAACACTCAGGTCAACCCAGGAGTAGGGCTGGGACTACCGTGGGAGTAGTAGACTCGATTTTTCCCCTGGGCTTTGGCCACATACATCGCTAGGTCCGCTTCTTTTATCAGCAGTTGCCGAAGCTTGTCGGGATCTTCGGATCTCGCTGACAAGGAACTCAAGCAAGCCATGCCCACAGAAGAAGTGATGGTCCCTTGGATTCGAATTGGCTCACTCCCAGGCTCCCCTTCGCAGATCAGCACGGCCTTCTCGATTTCTTGCCTGAGGGCTTCGGCCAAGCGAGCGATGCTCTCAGGTTTTCCGCCTGGAAGGATCACCACATATTCGTCCCCTCCATAGCGAGCCGCGATCCCCTCGTGCAAGTTAGAGATCCGCCCAATCAAATGACCAATCTCGCGCAGGGCTTGAGACCCGACCAAGTGACCGTGAGTGTCGACCACTTCCTTGAAATGGTCGAGGTCGAGAAAAATCATTCCGAGATCGCTGCCTTCAGCTAAAGCCGCCTCAATGGCGTCTCGAACATAGCGATACAGAAACCTGTCGTTGTAGAGTCCTGTCAGATGATCTCTGAGAGCGGCTTCCCGATGACGTCGGGCTTCGATCAGGAGTTCGATGGACTGGGTCAGGTATTCACCGAAAATGGTTAGTAGGGATAGGTCGCTTTCTAAAAATTCCCCTTTGGCGGAGTTGAGCAGACTGAGCACTCCTACCGGGCGTCCGAAAGCCTTCAGGGGCACGCAGAGCAGAGTCTCGGTTTGATGCTGAGTCAGCTTGTCGATCTCTTGGTAGAAAGTTTTTTCTTTGGCCGGCCGATTGGTCATGGCCGGTACTCCACTCAAAAAGACTTGGCCCGCGACTCCCTTGCCTGCTGGAAGCACCGTTCCAGGGAGGCTTTCGCTGCCAATTCCAAAGGATGCCACAAAGACCAAGGCGTTCTCCTGATCTGGATGGCGCAGCATCAGGGATCCTGCTTCACAAGGAACGAAGCTCTGAGCACACTTCAGAGTCTCTCGGATTACGGTGGTCACCGAATTCTCCTGATCGGAGTCCGGGAGACTGGTGGACAGAGGTGCCACCAGCTTTTGGAATTCTAATTCCGACAGACAGGCTGTCATAAAGGACTTGCCACGCGCCCCTTTCGGAAATCCTCATACTCCGAATAGTTGCCGTGGAAGAACGTGACCTTGCTGTCACCTTCAAAAGCCAGGATATGAGTGGTGATTCGGTCCAGGAACCAGCGATCGTGGGAGATGACTACGGCACAGCCTGCAAAATCCAAAAGGGCTTGCTCCAGGGCGCGCAGAGTAGCCACATCGAGGTCGTTTGAGGGCTCGTCCAGGAGCAACAGGTTGCCACCCTGATGGAGGAGTTTGGCTAAGTGAACTCGATTGCGTTCTCCACCCGAGAGCTCGCCGACCTTCTTCTGCTGATCTGAGCCGCTGAAGTTGAAACGGGCAGCGTAGGCTCGGGCCGAAACAGTCTTGTTGCCCAGTTTGATTTCATCGAGACCGTCGGAAATCTCTTGCCACACCGCCCGGTCGCCCTTGAGGTGTTCTCGGGTTTGATCCACGTAGGCCAACTCTACCGTTTCTCCAATGCGGATGATCCCTTCGTCAGGCTGCTCGGTGCCAACGATCATTCGGAAGAGAGTTGTCTTTCCGGCCCCGTTGGGACCGATGATGCCCACGATCCCCCCCCGGGGCAGACTGAAACTGAGATCTTTAACCAAGGTTCGCCCGTCGAACCCTTTGCTGACATTCTCGAATTCTACCACCAAATTGCCGAGCTCGGAGCCTGGGGGAATGACCAAGCTGTTCTCGGGTCGGTCGTCCTCGGTTCGGGCTTTGCTCAGGATCTCTTCATATCTCTTCAGCCTAGCTTTATTTCTTTGTCGGCGGTCACCAGAGGACATCTGGGCCCATCTGAGCTCGCGTTTAAGCTGTCTTCGGAGAGCGCTTTCGGTCTTCTCCTTTTGAGCCAGTTGTTTTTCTTTCTGCTCTACCCAGGAAGAGTAGTTTCCTTTCCAGGGGTAGCCGTACCCGTTGTCCATCTCTAAGATCCAAGCGGCCGCCTGGTCCAAGAAGTAGCGGTCGTGAGTGACAAAAACCACAGTGCCTTCGTACTCCACCAAGTGGTTCTGCAACCAAGCGACAGATTCGGCATCCAAATGGTTGGTAGGCTCGTCGAGCAGCAGCAGGTCCGGCTTCTGAAGGAGCACTTTGCACAGAGCCACTCGACGCTTTTCGCCGCCGGAGAGGTGGTCCACCCCTTCGTCCAGGGGAGGAAGATACATAGCCTGGGCGGCCATTTCGATGAAGCGATCGATCTCCCAGCCCCCTTTGGTTTCGATTTCGTCCTGAACCTGTCCCATGCGATCGAGGAGCTTTTCCATTTCGTCTGGGTCGGTCACTTCGGCCAGGCGATTGTTGATGCCGTCGAATTCGTCCAGCAGGGCCACGAGCTCTACCGCCCCGGCACGAATGTTCTCGCGCACGGTCTTAGCTGAGTCGAGTTGGGGCTCTTGAGGGACGTATCCCACCGTAGTGCCGGGAGCGGGCTCGGCCTTGCCTTCGAAGTTCTTGTCGACTCCGGCCATGATCCGCAACACGGTGGACTTACCGGCTCCGTTGGCGCCCAAGACTCCGATCTTTGCCCCGGGGTAGAAAGAGAGGTTGATCCCTTTGAGAATCTTTTTGTGATCAATGGTCTTCTCCAGACCATACATAGTGAAAATGAACTGTCCCGACATGGACCCCGTTTTCTGGTTGGCTTCACGGATTCCCTTTAGAGAAAACTGGAAGCTGAGGCTCCATTGGTCACTTCATCCCATAAAACTGCTTCCATTCTTGCTCTAGGTCCTTCACCGAGCGGCCTAAGGCCTGCTGCATGGCTTGGTCTACGGATTGCCCTGGGGCCGCTCTGAGGATCTTAGCTATTGCGTCTTTGCCGTACTTCGCCTGGAGAAAAGAGACGATAGAGGAGAGGAGATTCCCGAAATCTCGGTAGGAGTCCACATCATCGCTGTTGCGTTCGTCCGTCAAGGCGGCCCAAGACGAGTCTTTGTTCTCATAGCCACGGAGATACTCACGGTAATCGTTAACCTTCATCTGAGAGGTAGGTGGGAGCACCGTTTGCTCGATGTTTTCGGCAATGGCTTCCAGGAACCACGACCAACCGGGTCGGTCCACTCTTTGGAAGGCGAAAAGATGATTCATTTCGTGGCGGCAAGTGGCTTCGATCTCCCAGGGACGATATGGGGTGGCTTGCTGTTGACTGCCGAGGTTGACCACGCACATGTTGGTTCCAGAAAGGGCAGCACCGGCGGCTCTGGTGTGTCGCGAAAGGCGAGAGGCGAACTTGGGATGAGTGTGGGCCGGTTCGCTCATAGGGAAGAAATAGAATTCCAGCGGGCCTACGGCACGAAAACCCATGAAGGCTGCATTGGCTTCGTAAGAAGCATCCAGACCATCGACAATAGGAGCAATATAGTCTAGGTCTTCTCCGCGAACCCAGGCTTGGCAAGTCCTGGTTTTCTTGGTGTACCAGTCGTCCCCGTTGAGGCCTTCCACCGTGCCCAGAACAGTCCATCCTGAAGGCGCCTTCTTTCGTTGAGAGGCGGCAGGGCAAATCAAGGCAGCAACGAGCAGTAGGAGCAAGGCCGCTTTTAAAGAGTTTGTCATTCGGTAGGTCCTCCTCCTGTTCGCCCTCGTTGGCGCCGGTCTCCCTCGCGAGGGTGGGTTGCCAGCACCGTTAATGACCGTTTGTGCTGTCCGTCGATGAGAATTTCGACAGAGTAGGCCCCCGGTTTAGACAGTACCACTTGCTGAAGGGGGACCACCAGAGGCAGGATAAGATTCTCTCCAGGGCGGCCTTTGCCGGGCTCGGCCGAGATGTGGAAGTCGGCGTTGACGTGGCCGAACTGCAGTCCGTCTTCGTCGATCAGAACCACACTCAGACTGTGCTCAGAGTTCATTTCCGTGGGGTGAACTTCGAAGAGAAGAGCCAAGCTGACTCCGAGGTTGGCGGGATATTCCTCCCGCCATAGACGGTTGATTCCCCCGCCCAAGATATGCAAGAGACCTTCGCGCACAGTGGCGTAATCGCAGAGTAGAGCGTCAATTTTCATAATGGTTGGGCTTCAGCTTTCCCTTAGGAGGATCCTGCCCTGGGGGTTGGAAGCGGAGCGCCATGATCGATTGGAAACCCGCTCCGGGTCAACGAGTGTATGTGCCTTCAGAGCCCCAATTGGGTCTTGGTACTATCGCCGAGCGCTCGGGTCGTCGACTGTTTGTCCATTTTCCTCGCACCGACGAAGAGCGCACCTACAGCGTGGGTTCGGAAGCTGTGGTCCGATATCGACCCCAGTCGGGGGACTTGCTGTTGCTGCAGGACGGTACTCGTGAGGCGGTGGTCGGAGTAGAAGAGGTGCAGGGACTTTGGGAATTCGAATGCTCTTCTGGCCTCAAGGTCACCGAAGCCGACCTCCACTTCGATTCGGAGCTATCTGACCCGTTTGGCGATCTCGCTTTGGGGAGAATCGGTAGTCCAGCAGATTTTATTCGGCGACGTTCGGCGCTCGCATTGCGCTCTTTTGGGCGCAGTCAACCTCGGCGCGGTTTGGGCTCGGCTCGAGTAGAGTTGCTGCCACATCAGTTGTACGTCAGTGAAAGAGTGGCCACTATGTGGCGCCCACGGGTGTTGTTGGCCGACGAAGTGGGTTTGGGAAAGACTATCGAGGCCGGCCTGATCGCCGTTCGTATGGCGGCCCTGGAAAGAGTTAGCTCGATCCTGGTGGTTGCTCCAAGAGCTCTCACTGGACAATGGTTGGCTGAGTTCTACCGGAGGTTTGCTCGTCCCTTGAACCTTTTCGACCCCGAGGCCGAAGAGCATCCCCAGGATCTTTTGGTGGCCACCGAAGATCTCGACGACGTTCCTAGAAACTTGATCCGAGATTTACTGGTGGTGGACGAAGCTCACCGTTGCACAGGTCGGCCAGTGGCTAACTTGGCGGCTCGAAGCCGAGCGGTGCTGCTGCTGACGGCTACCCCTTCCTTGGGTGATGAAGAGGGGCTGTTTCGTCTCCTGAATTTGCTGGATCCCATCAGATATCGCGATTTGCGGCGCCTGGAAGATTCTGCCCAAGAATGGAAGATGGTGGCAGAATTCGGACGCAGGCTAGAAGCCGACGAATCGAGCACGGAACTCGAAGAGCGGCTCGTTCACTTGTTTCCGAATCAAGGTGACCTGTTGGGATTGCTTCGAGACGGTCGTCGAACCGAAGTGGCGGAACGTTTGGCGGACCGCCATGGTCTGGGACGTAGTCTCATCCGCAACCGCCGGGGGCGCTTAGGCTCCCTCTTCCCCGGAAGGGCTTTGCGACGCAGCCCTTATGAGGGTGAGGCAGAGCGGCAAACCGGTGTGTTGCAGCAACTGCAAAGCCTGGCTGCCGATGGTAAGAAGGCCCTGCTGATGGTTCGGACTCCCGAACAGGTTCGGCAGTGGTGGGATCTCATCAAGCGAGAAACCCGATTGAGGGTGGCCCGATTCGACGAAACCATGTCCTTGTTGGAGCGCGATCGGCAAGCCGCCTGGTTCAATCGGACTTCCTCCGCGGCCGGGGTGGAGGCGGGAGCGGACATATTGGTCTGTTCGGAGATCGGTGGGGAAGGACGGAATTTTCAGGTGGCCCATCACCTTTTCTTGTTGGATTTGCCGCGCCATCCGGAACGCTTAGAGCAACGGATAGGTCGGTTGGATCGTATCGGCCAACGAACTGAGGTTCAAGTTCACGTTCCCATTGCCACCGATCATCAGGCCAGCGTCGTTAGACTGGACTGGTTGGATCAAGGATTGGGAGCCTTCGAGCGTCCTCTTACGGAGTCCGAAACTCTCTTTCAACGTTTTCTGCCCGAGCTCGAATTTTGGGAGGGAAAGGGGCCACAGGAGGGTTTTTCCGACTGGTGCAAGGCCGTGCGTGAAGTGGTCGAAGAGCATCGGCGAGCTGCAGAAGAGTCGGTGGATCCCCTCGTCGATCGCCTGTCTTTCAACGATCAAGCAGGTCAGGCCCTTTGTGACGCAGTGAGGGAGGAGCAACACCATCTATGTCAACTCTTGACCAAGGAATTCCCGGACCTGGTGGATTCTTTGGGGGTGACGTTCGAGTCCACCGACGACCCCGAGATCTTTCTCATGAAACCGGGAGATATGATGTTTGTGGATGCTCTGCCTGGGCTGTCCGAGGGAGGCACCTTGGTCACCTTTGCTCGAAGAACGGCCAATTCTCGAGAGGAAGTGGAGTTTCTTCATTTTGAGCACAGACTGGTCCATGGAGTCCTAGATGTGCTCCTGGATGAAGGGGTAGGTCGGGCTACTGCCGCGCGTTGGAAGGGGGCACCGAAGACCACAGTGCTCTTTCAGGTGTTGTTCGTCCTTGAGGCAGTCAATGCTGGAGCCCTTGGAGTGGAGCGCATTCTTCCTGGGCAAAGCGTCTTGATTTCTGTGGATCTTGAGGGTCAGGTTCTTTTCGAGTGCGCCCTGCCCGGTCACGGACCGGTGGATGAGAGAAGCTTGGAGAGGCTTCCTGGTGAAGTGGTGGAGGTCTTACTGCAAAGAACCAGGGCCCTCCGAGAGAGTTTGGACTTGAGGCTGGAGAAGAATCTGCAAGAGGTTAAGGCTGAGGTTTTGAAGCGAGCTCTAACACAGGCTTCGGACTTTTTCCAAGGGGAACAGGACCGACTGGAACACCTCTTGGAACTCGAAGGGGAGGACCCTGAGGTGACCGGCTTATTGCAGGAGTCCATGGCGTCCTTGCAAGAGCAGCGGAAGGCAGTGTATTCAGCTATCGAGGAGGCACGTTTCCGGTTCGATTCGGTTAGGATGATCTTGTGTCAGGAGTAAAGAGATGAACGTTTTGGTTCTCAATTGTGGGTCTTCCACGGTGAAGTTTCAGCTGGTCGCCACCGATCTCGAGCGGATAGAGCAGGACACCGACATCAGATTAGCTTCGGGTATTGTGGAGCGCATCGGGGGAAAGTCGGTGCTCACCTATAAAGTGCGAGACCGTGTGGTGGTGCGGGAATCTAAGCCTATCCGCGACCACAGAGGTGCCATCGAAGATATCGTGGAGTGGATTATTTCTGAAGACTCCGGGATAAGCGAACTCCAGGGACCTGGAGACATCCACGCTGCTGGTCATCGAGTGGTGCACGGGGGGGAACGCTTTAAGCGGTCTTGTCTGATCAACGAATCGGTGCTCGAAGGAATAAGCGATTGTATCAGCTTGGCTCCTTTGCACAATCCGGCTAATCTCAAGGGGATCGAAGCTATTCGGCGGATTCTGGGATCCGGTTTGCCACAGGTTGCGGTATTCGACACCGCCTTCCACAGCACCATGCCGGCCTCCAACTACCTTTATGCTATTCCGTATCAGCTTTATCGTCGGCACGGCCTGAGGCGATACGGGTTTCACGGCACTTCACACCGCTACATCGCTTATCGTTATCGCAAACTATTGGGAATCCCCCGAGAGCAAGTGAACATCGTGAGCCTCCACCTGGGGAATGGCTGTTCAGCTTGCGCTATCTCCGAAGGGAACTCCTTGGATACCAGTATGGGTATGACGCCTCTAGAAGGTTTGGTGATGGGAACCCGGTCTGGGGACATCGATCCCTCTCTGGTGGAGTTTCTTTGCGAAGTTGAGGGCTACACGGTCAGCGAAGTGGACACTCTGCTGAATCGGAACTCGGGGTTGTTGGGTATCTCTGGACTGACCGGAGACATGCGTGATCTCCTACTAGAGAGAGACGAAACCGCCGATCGGCGGGCCACCTTGGCTATCGACATTTTTTGCGCCCGTGTTCGAAAATACATTGGAGCCTATTTGACCCAAATTCCCGGGGGTGCAGATGCGGTGGTCTTCGCCGGGGGGATCGGAGAGAATTCCGCCGCAATTCGGGCGCAGATTTGTGCTGGGTTAGAGTCTCTGGGCTGTCGTCTGGACGAGGACCTGAATAGCCAAGGAGATCGGTCACGACGGATCAGCACAGAGGATTCCAAGCTAGCGGCTTACCTAGTTAAAACCGACGAAGAATTGCTGATAGCCCGGGACACGGTCCGTTGCATCGAGGGCTGCCTTCCGAGTCCTTGATGTTTTCGAGCCTCACCCTCAGTCGCAGCACTCCACTAGGTTCTCCAGGAAGACCCTCTCGTGATGATCTTCCACCTCTTCTAAGCCTCGGTTGATGGTGGAGTAGAGGGCGCTGGCAAAGATCAACGACCAACCGGGATCTTGGCTGAACCTTTTTGCTAGGGTTTTGCCAAGATTGTGACCCGGATTCAAGATGGCCACAGAACGTTCGCGATCCCAACTTAAGAATCCGGTTCTCAATTTTCGCCACAAGGTGGCGTCTTGAGCCAGACGGTCGGTGATTTCCGGGGACAACAACAGTGCTTCAGTGCCCGAAAGGATTGAGGTGAGATCTCGCCGAGAGCTCCGATAGAGGACTTCGAAAATCTCTTGCTCTTCCGTTTCCGAAGTCCACCGAGCCAAACGCTCAAAACCGAGGCGGTGCAAAACCTCCTTGTTCAGTGGGCCGGAGAGAAGGACGATCTCTCGGCTGGGACAGGGAAGTCCCGGCTTGAGCGAATCCCAATATAGCAACTGCCCAGTTCGCTCATATTGCTCCTTTAGAGATCGCCAAGTCAGGAACTTTCCTCCAAGAGACGGTACGGTGGCTAGGTCGAAAAGATCCTGGCTGCGGTGTTCCGCCTGAAGGAGACGCTCGGGCTCTTGACAGCCCACACAATGAAGCCAATCTCTCAGTTGACGCCTCTTGCGAGATTCGAGTTGCCCTTCGGCAAAGGTGGCTACCGCCCGCACGATGAGCTGCTCCAAAGAATCGTGAAGCAGCCGCTCGGCCTTGATGTTTAGAGTGGGACACACTCTGATAAAGCCTTCAACCGGGAGTTCGTGCTTCAAGGCCTGGGCCTGATCGCCACAGAGGAGAAAGACCACACCATCCGATCGCTCGGGTTTGAGGCTGGCCAGATGAAGAGCGAAACTGTTTTCCCTGCGCTCGATGTGCAGAGCATCGAAATCGGTCAAAAAGGAGGTGCGGAGCTCTCGGCAGTGTTCGATGTCTCGCTCCTGGGAGGGCAGAGGTGGAGGTCCTAGGGGAACGGTTTGCCCATGATTGGTCGTGGAGAACTCAGTTGAGTGCGCGATATCAACCTCGGACCCCAAAAGATCGAAACTGGCCAGCAGAGGTTCGTCTTGAACTTCGGACAGACTTCTTAGTCTCTCTTCATCGGGCTGAACAAAGAGATGTTTGCCTTCCAAAGCCTCCTTATATTCCTTTTCTAGTCTGGCGATCTCCGCCAGTTCAGCCTCAGCAGCCTTTGCAAATTGGGCGATTTGGGCCGCAGGATTGGGGTGTCTTGTCAGACCCCTAATGAGGGTCTGGCGACGGAACTGCATCTTCAGGTCGGAATCGTCGGCCAGGCGATTTCGGACCCGATCGGTGGGGGTTAGCTGTTGAGAGGTGAAGAGTCGATGAAGAAGCTTGGTTGCTTCAGGCATGGGATCCAGAGCACCCGATTCCAACCCTTGAATAAAAGCACCGCCCAGGAAAGTGTCGGGCACCAGCTTCATATAGGTGCGGAGGTCTTCAAGACTGACCAGATGACCATCTTCAAGGCCGATCAGTGGAGCACTGTTCACCAGGGGTGGCAGCACTTGGTGGAGTTGATCCGGGCGCAACCCGACATGCTCGGGTTGAGACAGTTCAAAGTTCAGCAGTTCACAGGCCAACTCCGCGTGTCTAAGGCGGGCGAAGTCTTCACTCTGAGTTTGTTGCTGCAGTCGGTCGCAAAGTTTCAGAAGCAACTCTCTGCAGGCTGCAGGAAGTGCTTGCTTGAGGTGTTGGACTTCATCGAAGTCGGGATGGGGAAAGTCTTGATAAGCGATGCTCAAGGTTAGGGGAACCTCTCTGACGGGCATCGTATTGGGGGCACCCTGGAGCGTCAGGCTCGCCAGACCGGTGGGGTAGATGTCTGGGAGCAACAGGAGATACTCTCTGTTCCCAACTTTGAGCTGTTGACGCTCGACGATAGTTTGGCGGGCGCCAATAGGAAATGTAGGGCTTTGTGCTCCTTGGCGGTTGAAGTTTCTGACGTCGTTGAGAGTGACTTCAATCAGGTTGGGACAGAATTTGCGCACCACAGTGGCCTCTCCGGGTTCGATGACCAAGAGAACTCCCTCCCAATTCAGGGCTCGAGCTTGGCTGGAGGTGCAATACAACAAGCACCCTCGCTCCTGGTATAAAGTGTAGAGCTCCATCAAGGACCTGTGGATCCCTCGATTACTACAAAAGACTGGAAATTTCAGGAGTCTCTCGTACTCCACTCCCATGAGGGCAAGTCGCTCCGGATCGTCTAAGGCTCGGGGGTCGAGATGGCTGGCGATGTACGACTGAATATACTTATTCAGAGAATCTCTTTGATAGGACGGGATGTTCTTGCCGGTGAGGGCGATCCCCATGGTTTTCATCTCCACCCTGAGTCGAGCCAGAAAATCTTCGTAGGCGTCGTCTTTGACCACATCGGTTTGGGAAACGTTTTTGGACAAGGTGGGATCGTCCACCCGGGCGATGATGGGTGGCTGCAGGGTTGGCTCCGGACGACTGACAAAGTTGACTCCATAGCGAAGAAAGGCCAGTTGGCTGGAGGCGCTTCCCCCGTAGGTGGCTCCCATGACCCCTCGGGTCGGGCCATTCTGGAATCTCCGATTGGGCCAGGGCACTCCAACCCCTTCTTGGGAGCTGTTGGGGGCTTGACCGTTCACTGTAAACTTGATTGGAACGTCACCGCACCGCAGCTCGATCAGCTCTTTGATCTGTTGCATTCCCCGAGCGGTAACTTCCAAGGCATTCCAAGACTTGCCGCCGACGTTGATGTCCTCGGTGGCCTTGCCGCACCGATCGTCGACCCTCTTTCCACTCTCCTGGCGCAATCGGAAGTACCCATTCGACTGTATGGCAAGACGGGATGGTTTGAGAGAGCTGGCGCTGAGCCATCCCAGAGACAGTTCTCGCAGGCGATCGATCTTTCGGTCTCGCCCTGACAAGAACACGTGATCATAGAGTGAGTCCAATTCTCGGGCCGAGTAACCCGGCCCATCGAACTTGATAGTCAAGCTCGTCTCGGTGGTGAAGGCGACTCCCTTATGCTCTACAGTGACCAGGATTTCTTGGGCTTCAGCAGCCACCAAGGCTTGAATCCACTGCAGTATGAAATGGCTGGGTTCCGGCAACTGAAACTTCTCTAACTTGTCCAGAGCTTGCTCTAGAGCAAGACTGAAGGCTCCCCGATCCGAAGGAGTGGCGTTGATAAAGACGTAGTCGTTGAAAGGATTGGTAGGGGCTACTTTGGTCATGACTGGGTGGTTAAGGTCTCCAGAAGTCTGTTTTCAGTTTTGGGGTCAAGGCCATCGTCAAGAAGGGCTGACTTGCACAGAGCGTAGGCCGCAACCCTCAAGCCGGTCGGAGTTTCCAAGCGAGAAAAGGCTTTGCGCACTAAAGGATGGTCGACGTCCAAGAGGAGGTGCTGGGGCAGCACATAGCGAGTGCCCCAGAAACCTTTCCGATACCTCCTTACCAGGCGGTCTGACCCTAAAGAGAAGACACAGGGAAGAGCGTTGGGATCGCGGACTGAGTCGGGATATTCTACAGGAACTACAGAGGTCACATGTATGCGGCCCTTGCGAAGAAGGCTCTTGAGCTGAGCTTCCAGGCCGGGAAACCCGGGAGGCCTAGGGACAGGTTGACTGACGGCAAGGTTCTCTTCTAAGCCGACAACCGGAGCCTCGAATAGGGATGAGAACAGGAGCGCCATCTGAGAATTAGGTGAGAAGGGCAAAACCGGTAGGCCCTCTCGACCGGCGCGTTCGGCCAATCGGCTAACCTTGGTGGTGGCGAATAGTCGGTCTTCTTTTTTGGCGCATTTCTCCAGATCAGCCCAAGAAATTTTATGCCCCAAGAGGTCTTCCAGCACCGCCTGTCGTTTCTGAACCTTGCTCAAACGGGGTTTCATATACTGGAGGTAGACTCTGGCCTGGGCCGCTGTTTCCTCCCGAAGGTCTTGAGAGTGAAAGTTCTTGAGCACCTGGTCAAAGAGGGCGTTATCCACCAGGTCATTCAAGCGTTCCATAACCTTCTTGAAGCCGTCATCGTGGATCACCGCGTCTCTGGTCAAAGTGTGCTCGAGATGATTCGAAAGGATCTTATAGCTGACCCCAGGCAGGTGCTCTTGCTCCCCTTCAGTGAGAGTCAGGCCAGTGTTGTAGAGTCCGAAGGGAGCCGAGGTGGAAGGGTGGACCCCCACGTTGAATCGTCCCAGGGCCGATTGAGAATTCACCCGGCAAACGCTATCGACCACCAAGTCTTCATTGATCTCTTCTCCATTGAAGCAGATAGAGGTGGCGGAATGCCGACACCACAAGCCGATGGTTGAGCGACAGCGCTCAACGAACGAGTCATAGTTCTCATACGGGAGAAGGCGATAGAGGCGCACCGATGTCCCTTCGAGGGGTTCGTGCAGAGTGAAGAGTTGGAAGTCCGTGCCCCCATCGAAGGCGATCCTCCAAAACTCTCCGTCTCGACCGGTGTCGACCAAAACCAATTCTGGCTTGAGGGAGAAAACCGAAACAAAGCCGATGCCAAACTTTCCGATCTTGGTCAGGTCGTTCTCTTTATCCGAACTGAACAGTCGGGTGAGCTTGCTCTCGATGATATCCCGGTTCATGCCCTCACCAAAGTCCCGAATTTCCAAGCAGACTCCGCCGGGCTCCGGCAGATATCGCGTCTGAACTTCGATGGATTGAGTCCCCGCATCCATGGCGTTTTGGATCAGTTCTCGCAGGCAGGTGAAGGGGTCACTGAATTGGTCCACCAGGTTCTGAAATACTTCTTCAACCATCGATGGTCGCCTTTCGCGACCGAAGAAAGGTTACCTTGGGAAACTCAAGAGATCGGGAATGATATCTGGTTCGAGTCTGGAAGTACCAATGGGATTGGGTTCTCGATGGGGCGTAGGTTAAGAGGGGTGCCGACCGTTGGAACAGGTTTCAGGGGATAGTTTGGATAGGGAATTTCTCGACGAATTGCTCGATGGGGATCGGGAGTTTGGCAAGGAGCTTTTCGCTACGTTTTCAGCTTCTTCACAAGACTGTCTTATGAAGGTGCGAGAGAGCTTAAGTTCGGGCCATGACAAGGAGTTGCTGACTCGGTGTTTTCATACTTTGAAGGGTGCGGCGATCTCTGTGGGTTTGCTTGGAGTCCACATGGCGGCCAGAGCTTTTGAACTCAACTCATCCGAGGGTCGCCTAGACTGGGTAGAAGAAAATCTTTCCCGGCTAGAACGAGATGTGCAAGAAGGATTGCGGGCGCTAGAACACTACCTTAAGGGCCCTTGAGGGCCCTCGAGATCAAGCTTGCAGGTCTAGCTTTTTTAGGCTTCCCCGATCGGTCAAGACGAGAATCTGCCCAGGAAGGCCGCCAAGGATCACCTCTTCAATTCGATGATCTTCAAGCTTCAGAGAACCAGATATACTTCCAGACTCAAGGTTAAGCCAGAGAATTTCGCCTTCTTCTAAGGCCAAATAAAGCTCTTGCTGAGTTTCATCCCAGCAGCTGCTGACGACGGAAACTCCCGCCCGCTCGCTGATACTCCTCTGGAGCTGCAACCCGACATCGTTGATAGTCAGCAGACAGACAGTGCAGTCGGCCCCAACGCTCACTACACGGTCCTTAAAACGATAGAGAGCGACCACGGCGTCCTGGTGACAAGAAAGCGGAGGAACCGATGAGCTTCCGCTCTCGTCGAAGATCACGATAGAGCCGTCGGCGGTGCCCACAGCGGTCCGCTTCGAATCCAAACTGAGGGCCGTGGTACTCCATCCCGACCAAGTGCCCCCGACCTTCTCCGCGGAATCATCGACCACCCACAATGCGCCGTTCTCATCTAAGCACACCAGGCGATCTTCGGTCCAAGCCACGTCGACCACCGAACACGGCATGGGCGGAGCCGGTTTCACCTGACCCCCTTCGAGGACCGAAAAGACGATAAGGTCGCCAAGGTCACTCAAGAGGGCCCCCGTGTGAGGTCGGTGTGGACTGAATCGACCTGCCACGAGGGTCACAGGAGTGGTGAACGAAAAGAGCCGTTCTCGCCCGGAGAGATCCCAACAATGGGCTAGGCCGTCTTGGTGAAAAGTGAGCAAGTTTTGGGCTTCTTGGCCCGACGGAATCTTCGTTAGGGAGCCAGTTGAAACCACCGACTCGCAGCCGGTCCAGGCCCTCAGAGCCATTCCTGTCTTGGAATCGCGCTCTTGAAGCTTGCCGTAATCAATACAGAGAACCGCCGAGACACAGGACAGTCAAATAACCGGCAGACTGCTCTAGAGCCAACTTTGGCCTACCGACAGAGTTCGGTCGTCGCTCACGATGAGGGGGGTGACCTGCTCCTCGTCATCCATGGCCAAGATCATTTCCGGACCAATGGGGAGCAGAGTCCGAATGGCTTCTGAACCGGGTAGACGAGCAGTGGAAAGGGATTGAAAGTCTGCTCCCAGGAGGCCTAAGACCTCTCCCGCCACTAAGATTAAGCCTGCATTGGGGCCTTCGTTTAGCACTGCCAGAGCGTCTATCCTTCCCCAATAGGACCGGCTGCGGGTTCCTGGCTGCCCCGAAAGGTTCCAATGTTCTAACCCATTGCGGTAAGCCACCAGCAGGTCGGATGGAAGGTTCGGAATGTTGTGCAGAGAGAATGGGAACTCTCGTCCCAAAGAAGTGAGTTGCGGCTTGGTCATGGCCTGGTACATGTCTTGCAAGGCCCCATCCCTCCTTCCTGTGGTCTCGAAAAAGCAGACCTAGTCGGAGGAGAATTGAGCTTGTCCTGAAAGTGACAGACCGTGGAAGAAACACTAGGAATGCGGATTAGGCGCTTGCGCACCGAAGTCGGTTTTACCATTCATCATCTGGCTGTGGCCTTGCTGGTTCCCCCCGACACCATACAACGCCTCGAGCACGACGACTTTGCCGATGTGCCCAGGAGTTGGCTGGCCAAGATCGCTGCCCTTACAGGCTGCGAGACTCGCGAGGTGGTCCAGCAAACCAACGTTCACTACTATGACCCGGCCCGCCAGGTTTACGTGCTCTCAAAAGCCCAGGGCTAACTTGAGTCTTCTTCGGAGCTGTCTGTCAGGGTCTGATGAGCACTCAGCCTTTCTTACTAAGAGGGCAGGATAAAGTTTTAATTGCGACAATGTCAATATTAATATTGAGACCAATATTCTTAAGGCGGTGGAAATCATGGAAAGTCAAACAAAATGTCCCGTTATGAACGGAGTTCCTAAGAAAGTAGCTGGGGGAGGCACCTCTAATCGCGATTGGTGGCCAAAGCAGTTGAATCTGCGAATTCTTCATCAAAACTCTGAACTCTCGAACCCCTTAGGGAAGACCTTCGACTACGCCAAAGAGTTTGAGTCCTTGGACCTCGATGCAGTGAAGAAGGACCTATACGCCCTGATGACCGACTCTCAGGATTGGTGGCCCGCAGATTACGGCCACTACGGGCCGCTCTTTATCCGCATGGCTTGGCATAGCGCCGGAACTTACCGCACGGCCGACGGTCGAGGTGGAGCCTCCTCAGGCACCCTGAGATTCGCTCCTTTAAACAGTTGGCCCGACAACGCCAACCTGGATAAAGCCCGGCGTTTGCTCTGGCCTATCAAGCAAAAGTATGGCAATAAGATTTCATGGGCGGACCTGATGATCCTCACCGGCAACTGCGCCATCGAGTCCATGGGGCTCAAAACTTTCGGTTTTGCCGGTGGGCGCGAAGATGTTTGGGAGCCTGAAGAAGACATCTACTGGGGCTCGGAAACCGAGTGGCTCGGAGATAAGCGCTACGAGGGAGACCGGGAATTGGAGAACCCTCTGGCCGCCGTGCAGATGGGTTTGATCTACGTCAATCCTGAAGGCCCGAACGGCAACCCTGACCCTCTAGCTTCAGCTCGGGATATCCGCGAAACCTTCGCCCGCATGGCCATGAACGACGAAGAGACGGTGGCCTTGGTGGCCGGTGGTCACACCTTTGGGAAGTGCCATGGTGCCGGGGATGCAGCCCTGGTGGGAAGAGAACCCGAAGGGGCGGGAATCGCCGAGCAGGGACTGGGATGGAGGAGCAGCCACAAGAGCGGAATCGGCGCCGACGCCATCACCAGTGGAATCGAAGGGGCTTGGACTCCGACTCCCACCAAATGGGACAACTCCTACTTCGATATGCTCTTCGGCTTCGAGTGGGAATTGACCAAGAGCCCGGCTGGCGCCCATCAATGGAAGCCCAAAGATGGAGCGGGGGCAGACCTGGTGCCCGGCGCCCAGGATCCCTCTGTGCGCTACGCTCCCATGATGACCACCGCCGATTTGGCCTTGAAGATGGATCCTATCTACGAACCGATCTCTCGACACTTTCACCAGAACCCCAAGGAATTTGCCGACGCCTTCGCTAGGGCTTGGTTCAAGCTGACCCATCGCGATATGGGACCTCGATCCCGCTATCTTGGCAAGGAAGTTCCTTCAGAGGAGCTGATCTGGGAGGACCCGGTGCCCAAGGTGGACCACGAATTGGTGAACGCTCAAGACGTGGCCTCCCTGAAGGTGAAAGTTCTCGAGTCAGGCTTGTCGATGTCTCAGTTGGTTAGCACCGCTTGGGCCGCCGCTTCCACTTTCCGCGGTTCGGATAAGCGCGGTGGGGCCAACGGAGCGAGAATCCGTCTGTCTCCCCAGAAGGATTGGGAAGTCAACAGCCCTGAGGAACTCGCCTCGGTTCTCAAGGTCCTGGAAGGAATCCAAGATGATTTCAACAGCAGTCAGAGCAACGGCAAAAGGATTTCTCTGGCAGATTTGATCGTTTTGGCCGGCTGCGCCGGGGTCGAGCAAGCGGCCAAGAACGCCGGCTCTCCCATCGAAGTTCCTTTCTCGCCGGGACGAACCGACGCCACCCAGGAGATGACCGATGTGGAATCTTTCGCAGTGCTCGAGCCGATAGCCGATGGGTTCCGCAATTACCAGAAAAAGAAGCTCACCGTCTCAGCTGAAGAAATGCTGGTGGACAAAGCCCAACTTCTGACTCTGACCGCGCCGGAGATGACGGTGCTGCTTGGTGGCCTGCGAGTTCTCGGCACCAACCATGGAGCAACCGTGCACGGGGTCTTCACCGACCGGCCCGGGACTCTGAGCAACGATTTCTTCGTCAATCTCTTGGACATGGGCATCGCATGGAACCCCACCTCTGAAGCTGAAGAGGTGTTCGAGGGTCGGCATCGGGCTACAGGTGAGGTCAAGTGGACCGGAACTCGAGTGGACCTGATCTTCGGTTCTAACTCTCAGCTCCGAGCCCTAGCAGAAGTCTACGGTACCAAGGACGCCCAACAGACTTTCGTCCAAGATTTCGTGGCTGCTTGGACCAAGGTTATGAACTTGGATCGTTTCGACCTGAAGTAGCTAGAAGGCTGGCCGGAAACCCTCTCAAACTGAAATCGCCCCTACTCACAGTCATGCACAGCGCTCCTCATTCGAAATACAACTAGGTATTACGGGCTTCGGAGCACTGCACCTTAAAGCGAAGCGTTACGAAGTCTGCAAGTAGGAACAATTTCATTGTCAAGGGGGTTTCCGGCCAGCCTCCTAGGGCGTGTTGACATTCGG
>JBJHCR010000017.1:33874-35368 GCA_050486105.1 Vulcanimicrobiota bacterium | reverse complement strand
GAATTTCCTATGTGCGTGCGTAGCTTTAGAGAGCAGCAAGACTCCTTGCAATGAGGAAACCGCACGGGGTCGCCCAGTGTAATAACACTACACGCTGAACAAAATCAGTTGGTGGCCACAATCTGTTCACAGCAGAGAAATCTTCCGGACACATGATCCTGCGCAAAATGTCAAGGAACGAGCCCGCGCGAGAGCGGCAAAGAAAAGGAGAAAAGTCATAAAGACAAGCGCCCCTTTCTGATGTGCCGCCAAACCTTAGACACTTTGATATATCCTTACGCAGCGGGACCTTACAGTCTGAGAATTGCGGAGCTTCCCTATTCTTTGACAATATGACCCTCCAACAGGTGACCGACAGCGCCACCTGGGAAGTGATAAACCTCGTTGACCTGGCCACCAACGCGCCCTATTCCGGGGCCGGGATCACCATCTCCCAGATCCAGGGAGATAATGGGTTTCTGCAACTCAACCTAAGCGAAATCCCCACCACCGGAGTGAGTTTTCAGGTACGGGCCGGCATCACTGTGAACGGTCAGACTCTCACCGACACCGTGTCGGCGACGGCGATCGGAACACCATAGAACCGTCCTAACCCGTCTTCCGGGGCCGCCCTCGACCTCGTTTTTTGGTGGGCGCCTTACCATCGAGAGTTTCTCTCACTAAATCCAGCAAGGTCTTGGCAATCTGCTCTGGCTCTCCTGGCAAAAGCTGCTCCAAGGCTTGAGCGGTGCTGGCCTGAAGTTCGTCTCGCACGGCCCCGAACTGCTCGAGAACCAACTCCGATCGAGATTTCCATGCCTTGTCTCTGGTGTCCCAAAAGGCGTTGTCCGGGTCGTAGTAGTAAGGAGCGTGGAGACTCTCGAGCTTGTCCTTCAGAGACGGAATAGTGAAGCCCTGGTCCACCACCAGGGTCTTGATGAAGCGCAATTCCACCAAGTCGAAGTTGGTGTACTTGCGACTTCGCCCCTCCACCGGGAGCTCCGGGTTCAACAATCCTTGGGATTCCCAATACTGAATCATGCGGGTGGTCACCCCAAAAAGTCGGGCGGCATCGGCTTGAGAAAGATAGAGAACTGCCCCTTCGAACAGATCGAGTTGTCTCTTCTGTGGAATCCTTCGCAGCATGAACCTTAATAGTTCTGAGGAAAGATGCAGAACTCTTGCTTAATCAAACAGACAAAGTCGTAGTTATCCACATATCCCCCGGTTATCCACAATTTTTGTTTCATTTGACCCCTATTGTGTTGACTAAAGACATGACTTGGGTTTATGATGGGCGAGTAAAAGTCACGGCTGGGACTTTTGCAGCGAGAGTCCTCTGTTTACGAACGCGAACGATACGACCAGCCAAAGTGGTTCCTCCACGACCGTTCGTAAGACCCCGCCCCTTGGGGGTCTTTTTTTTTGCTCCACTGTTGAGGCTGTGCACCGAATCCCCCGAGTCCAGACGACACAATTTTTCGTCAGAGGAATTGCGAATTCGAAGCTCATAGG
>JBJHCR010000017.1:25284-33864 GCA_050486105.1 Vulcanimicrobiota bacterium | reverse complement strand
GTCTTCGACTTGAGGAGGGCCGAGCGCGCGGGTGCCCTTTGGGCGTTCGACATCCATAAGCGAGGCACGACAACCCCAGACGGGATGGATCTGTGCTCAGTGGGGTGCAGAACCATAAGGCGAGCAACTTTAATTGCAAGAATTTGCGGTTCCCACGGCGGAAAAAAGGCAAGTTTGGCGATGTGGGTTGATCCGGCGTATAGCCTCGTTAACTCTTTGTTAAGACATGCCGAGGGCAATCTTGCTATAGTATGGGTCTATGAATACCATCTCAGCATCCGGGGCCGGGCAGTCAGGACTCGTTCGCAAAGCACCAAACCCAGCGACACTGCCTCCCTTGGACCAGCATGAAGAGCGCGAACTCGACCAATGGGTTAAGCGCCATCAACCGGAACTCGGGCTGCTGAAGTCCCCCCCTATCGGCTCAGCCGGACCCAAGGCTCGGGAAGCTCAGCGCTATGTGGATAGCCTGGCCAGAGACTTAGCAGGTCAACGCCTGAAATCCGAAGACCTCGACTTGAGAATCGAGATCTTTTCCGGCGACATTGCCCAGGCGGGTCTCGACGACTCCGATAAGCAGCAGAAGGCCTGGGAGGCCGAACACCCGGAGAAACCCTGGCCCATCCGGAGCTGGCTGGAAGCGCCCAAAGACGGCTCCAAGCCTCTGTATCGCCTGGCCGTCAGTCAGGGACTCCTGGAAACTCTAGAAACTCGAGAAGAATTGGGGTTTGTGGTAGCCCACCAGCTTCATCGACTGCTGGAGCACCACGCCCAGGACCCGACCAACGAGAAAGAACTGAAGATCCCGAACCAATCGTGGGTTGAATCCCGAGAGTTTCAGCTCCAAAACGACGCCGCAGCTTTAGAGATGATGACCCAAGCCAACTTGAATCCCAAGGGTGCCCTGGGAGCCCTGGACAAGTTGTATCGAAAATTTGGTCCCAACTATCCCAAAGACGACCAAAAAGCGGCGCTTGCCGCAGCCACTCAGATTCAAGAGCACGAGGGCATCCGAGTCTCGGCTCTGCAGCTTCAAGTGGAAACTCTTAGGCGCAGTGGCCATCCGTCAGCATCTCAGCCCACCCAGGCTATCCCGGCTGAAGTGGTGGCTGGAGCCACCGGAGACTACCAGCAAGACTTGCCCAATTTTGGAGCCTTCCAGACGGCCCTGAACCGACTGTCCTCGGAACTTGCCACCGATGAGACCCCAGATTGGATGTTCAGCGATCGCTCCAAGCCCCCGGCTCTCGAGCTTTTAAAGGGCCTACAACCCAATCCCCAGGAGTTCGAGAAGGCTCTGTTGGGCACCCTGGATCACCTCACCCAGAGCAACTCTTCCCCTCAACAGCGGGTGAACGGGTTCTTAAGGCTAGCTCTGGCCCTAGAAGGCGACTGCCTCCCCGAAGAGTTCTCTAGCGCAGGTCAAGAAAAACTGAGAGCCTTCTTCGAAGACAACGGGACCTGGTCTGCCGAGGCCTTCAGCAACAGCTTAGGTCAAGGGGAGCGAAGCTTACATCGAAACTTCGTCCAACAGGTAGCCCTGAACCCCACCTTTCAAGAGGTGGTGGCCCCCCTGTATGGGCAAGCCAACAGCCCCGGGCTGACTCATCTGATCGATGGGGTTCCGGCTGCCTACTGCCAAGGTCCTCACTCGAATGCTTTCGAGATCCAAGCACTGCCGGGCTTCTTAGCCCAAAATCACTCCAACCCTAGCCCGGTTATGGCCCTTTTAACCAGGAACTTCGAGGAAAAGGAGACTCCCTCGGCCCTCAAGGCTGTCTATAATCAGGCCACCCTCAGACTCATCGAGGCTCAAGACCCCAAAAGCCTGGCGCAAAACCTGACCGATATCGGGTTGCCTGAAGGCCTGATTCTGGGCAACGCCATGCGGCGCCTAGACAACCTGGACCCCAACTTTGCCCTGGACCTTCGGCAGAGTATGGCTCCCATCGAGCAAGCCTCTCATTCCGTTCGAGAAGACAATGCCAGCCTACGCCTGAGGCCACCGTTGGGCGAGCCCGCCAAGCTGGGCGCCTATCTGCAAGAGTTTTTCGCCTCGGAGACCGGGGGCGACTTCAGCCCAGAGTTCGAGCAAAACCTTCCCCCCCTGCTGCGAGATCTCATTCGCACCTGCAACAGCCAACCGGACCTTGTTTTCGACACCGGACGGCCCCGAGACTTGGACCCTGGTTTAGAGCGCCGCCTGACCGACATGCTCAAAGTCGGCTCCGCAGACGACCAAGGCCAAGTGCTCAAATTCATCTCCCGAACTTGGCCCCACGAGCTTCGTATGCCGACCTTGGGCGAGCGCCGAGAGTGGACCTCGGAATTGGCCTCCACCTTAGCCAAGAGCGACCGCTCAGAGCTAGTCCAAGCCTTGACGAGCCAGGACATTTCTCAGCACGCTGATTTTCTCCGCCAGACCCTGATCGCTGGCTACGGGCTGGCCGACTCGGCCTTGCCCGATGCCGAAACCCCGAGTCTCCAGGCCCTGGAAAAGCGGGTTTCTGCTGGGGAGTTTAAGCCGAAACGCGAAAACTATTCCGACCCAGCCGAATACCGCAAAGCCCGAGAGGCCTACGATGCCCGGGTGGAATCCATGCAGGGTGTCACCCAGTTCCTAGCCCCGGCCGAAAGTCGCCTGGTCCTCTCCAAGCTCGCCATATTGGGGCACGATCTCCAGGCCAGCCAACAGGTGGCCCAGAAGCTGACCGGTTCGGAGTTCCTGCAAATCTTGCGCAACACCGAAGAGGTCGTAGAGCGCTCCAAGACGGTGCGCAAACTGGCTGGAGATCCGGGCTTGGAGTTGGTGGGAACCGACGCCGGGTCATTTCTCTTAGATGGCTTTCTGGCTACCGAAAAAGACTTTGCCAGCATCGACGAATTCTACGACACCGCGCGGGCCACCATCAGCCTGAGCCCTGCCGCCATCGAGTCCCGGGCCGACACCCGAGGGCGACTGGCCGATGCCTTGCATTCCCGCCTAGAAAAGCTTGAACCCAAAGAGTTGCGAGACTGGCTGGGTCGGGACCAGGTCTTGAGCACCCTGAAACCTGAGCAAGCCTCCGGTTTGCTCCTCTCTTTGGTGGGCCAACTGCCCAAGCCCGGAGAGCCGGTGGCCGAACTCGGCCGCTCGGTGCAGGAACTCGACGAAACCTATAACCTCCAAGACAAACACGGCCTCACCTACCTGTTGCTGAGAGACACCATCACTGAAAAGGCCAAATTGCAGCCGGGCAACCTGGATCAGGTGTTTCCTCCGTCGGAGAAGAACCCGGTGGAGCAACTGCAGCAGTTCCGACCCCAGTTGGCGGGGCTTTCCGGTCTCATCGCCATGACTCGGAACCACCCCCCCAAAGTCCAACTGTCTGCTTTGGAATACCTTATGGGGCGCCAAGAAGCCATGCCGGAGTTCTTAGAAAAGGCCAGCGAAAATCAGAACTTGGGCCCGGTGGCCCAAACCCTGCGCAACGCCCGACAGCAACTCTCTGAATCTGATATCGCCCTTCGAGTGATCGTGGCCAACAGCTTCCTGGCCGGTCCCAACGGTCTGCTGCAGGCCGAGGGCGGCAGAGAAGCGGTGTTGGAACACTTCCTGGCGGGGGTGCCGCCTCAAGCTTTGAAACTGGCTCGCCCTATCTCTCAAGCTGTTCTCACCTCTCAGGGAGACGCCGACAGCCTAGCCGTCGCCGTGGTTCTAGGGCAAAAGCCCAAAGGCGAAGGAGAAGCGGCCCTGACCGAGGCCGACATCCTGAGCAGAGTCTTCGACTCCTACGGGGCTCCGGGGGTCAAAATGAAGCAGTATCTGGCCTTCACCAGCCAGTTCGAAAAATACCGAGAAGCCTTCGAAGACTCCCAGGACGCGGCCAATCCCCTCACTTATTTTGAGACCCTTCGTCTCATCCAAAACCGCTTTGGCGACGAATGGCCGGACGACCTGGAAATCGATCGAGTCTTAGGGAGCGGCTCGGTGAATGTGGCCATCCGCTACAAAAATACGACCACCGGCAAACGGGAAGTTGTCTCTCTTGGTCGCCAAGACATCGTGGAACAAACCGAGTACGACTTCGGACGATTCCATCGCTTCATAGACGCCTTGCTGGCCACCGACGAGGGCAAGCAAAACTTCGGCTTCATCAAAGGGCTCACCGGGATCATCGCCGAGTCCGTGGAGTTGGAGTTCGATAAAGAGAACGCCAAAGCCGTGCAAAAGCAAGCCTTTGAACTCTACAAACACACCTTTCCTGATGGTTGGACGGTGCGCAGCATTGACGCCTATGAGGTCAAGAACCTGGGCCTTTTTATGGAAGAGGCCCAAGGGAAGACAGCCCGCCGAATTCTGAACGAGAAACCGGAGTTGTACCAGCAAGCCATGCGCCATATGGCCAAAGCCGAAGTCGGCTTATTGAGAGGCCGAGACTCCACCGGGAACTTAAGACCCCGTCCGAACTTTGCAAATCCCGACATCCACGACGGCCAAGTGCTGATCGACGAGGCCAACAAAACCGCCACCGTGCTGGATTTCGGGCAGGCTGTTCCCATCTCCAACAAAGAACGGCAATTGGGCCTCGACCTGCTGCTGGTCTTAGGTAAGCTCAGCACCGCCAAAGGGGCCGCCAAGCGGCTCAATAAAAAGTTTCTCCCCGGAGTTCCCAAGGGCGAGGGCTTCACCAAAGAAGAGGTCCGCAGCCTGTGGAAGACCCCCAAAAAGATGGACACCTTCATCCGGATGCTCTCCATGATTTCCGAGAAAGGCGGGCACGTTCCCTTATCCACCGTGCACTGGGTGCTGGCCCTGAACCGTATGCTGGTCCTTGGGGACAAACTCGATCAGTCCATCAAAGGGCAGATGGTGGGCATGGTGGTCAACCATCGCTTAGGACTCGGACTGGGAGTCTTCAATACGGTGCACGCCGCCTCGGAGAAGGTGGCCCAATGGGGCAGCAGCTTGGCCTCAGGGATCGCCGGCCTGGTGACTTCGTGGTGCCGCAAGGAGGTCGAACCCGAACCGGTCGATCAGGTGAGCGCCGCAAGCAACCCCCTGTTCAAAAGCTTTGTCCCAACCCCAACGGAAGCCCAAACAGCAGAGAAGCCCAAGGTCGAAACCTCGAGTTCCGTCACCGAACTCTGGCGCAAACCCTCGAGCTACGCCTTCTATCTCGACGATCTCGACCCCGATTACGACCCCGACGAGGCCGGAAGAGGGTAGCCCGGCAGCACGCTCTTGGGGGCCGTTTCGTTAATTTCTTGCACGGAGACGGGGCTATTCAGAATCTCGAGGACCTTAAAGTTGGTTGCGACTTAAAAGTTTTCTTCCTTAGCGAACTTCATGGCTGCAGCTCTGATCGAGGGGTCTGCGGCATCGTTTGCCAAGAGGCGAAAAGCCATATAATCAATGTATTCGCCTGGGGCTTCGGGGGATTCCCCGTTCATCGCACTTTCCACTGCGGCCACAGCCCCCGGTGAAGCCGCTTTCGCCAAGGAGAGAACGGGATCCTGATCAGAAGGTGATTCGATGAGGGATTGCCAGGCGTTGGATTCCCACATTCGGGACGGGTAGTTGGTCATCATGGGAAAGGCTTCTAGAGCAGCCTTCAGTTGGGGGCTCTCTACATTCTTGGCTGCAAAACCGGATATTTTATGGGAACGGAAATGTCCGTTTTGGTGATTCTGGATCGAACTCAGCACTGAGAGGACGGTGCGGTCCGTGAACTCCTCGTGCTCCCCAATATGTCTGAGTCCCGCCACGTGTGGAGCGTAGCCACAGTCTTCATTCGACTTTGGTGTTTGCTCGAGGAGTTCGACAATCTTGCGATCTGTGGGGTTCAAGTCTTGAGACCCCAAGAAGTCTAGGGCGTTTCTGAAGCTGCGTTGGTTTTTGCACAAGTTTGCCGCTTTCTCAGCCAATTCACCAATCGAGGCTGCGGGGGGAGTCCTAATCAAAGCCAAGGGATAGAGGGCTCGACTTCGCCAGGGAGCGTACCATGGGTTGTCGGTGGCTTTTAGCAGCTCCGCCTCGGCTTTGTAGGCTGGATCGGCCTGGACAACACCCTTCGCCAGTCCATAGTGCAAGGGATGAACGTCGTACACAGGTTTGACATAGTCCAACTTCCGACGACTACCCCGGGCCACGGCAAGGGCCTTTTCGCTAATCGAAGCGTCCTCGTTTGCCACTTGCAGCAAAAAGGTCACTTGCTCATCTCGGGTGCCGTGACGTTTCACCGCAGAAGCCAGGGGATTGCCATCGAGCGCTCCATCAGCCTGCAGCTTGTCGTGAGCAGCGGCGCGCAACTTTTGTACTTCATCGGGATCCCATCCGATCTCTGAAGCGCTCACAGCAAGTTTGGCTAAGGGAACTAGGTCCAGAGATACTTCTTGGGCCGAATCCAGGGCCTGTTGCAACAGGGACTCGGAGACCGCAGGAGTGGCTGAGCGCTGGGCCATTGCACGCAAGAGGAGCGCTTGAGTTGAAGCTTCGTCCTTTACTCTATCAAAGCGATCTGCTAACTCTTTAAGTCGATCTTGGGAAAGAGTGCTCACTGGGGCGGCAGGAGAAGAGTTGTAGGTCTCACCCTTAGTTTGGCGTAGAGCCGATTGGTTGCCGTATCCGCTGCAGTCCATAAGTCGTTGTTTAGAAATCATCATTTTGTCACCCTCGTTAAGTTATTTTCATTCTAAACTTTGGCTCTAAATGAGTCTTAAACTCTGAGTCACGAAAAGGGGCGCCCGCTACGGTGACTCAACCAAGAGAAGGAACTAGAGGGCCTGTAGATGCCGCAACGGAGCCGAGCCTTCCCGCAGATCGAGACGATTTGAGCCCTCAAGTGCTCTCCCAAAGCTAAACGGCAGAATCCCTACGAAGTCTAAGCTCAAATACCGTTCGACCTGGCCTGGCTTCCTTCAGCAGCAGGTCTCCTCCGGAGCCCCGAGCCAGGGTTTGCGCAATTGAGAGACCAAGACCGGTACCCGAGCCAACGGCCTTAGTGGTGAAGAACGGATCGAAGATCTTCTGCTGAACTTGTTCTTCTATGCCGACTCCGTCGTCGCATATCAGAAGCTGTACGCTGTTGTCTCCGGCTTGGACCATCACTTCGACGGTGCTGCCCCCCGAATCGTGGGCATTGGAGAGTAAGTTGCTGAGAATTTGGACCAACTCGGTGGGGTCTCCCAGCACCTTGGGAACCCCCTCCAGGCGGGCCCGAAAGACGACTCCTTGAGGTCCGAATTCGCGACCGCAGAACAGGAGGGCATCATTCACCAATTCTACCGGATCACAGGCCACGTTCCTTTCGGGAGATTGACGCGAGTATTTCAACATCCTGCCGGTAATCGTTTGGCACCGTTCGACGGCCTTCTCCAGGAGAGCCAGGCAACGGTCAAGCGACACATCAGAGTTCATCACTTTGAGCATGTGCACATTTGTGACCGCGGCAGCCAGTGGGTTGTTGAGTTCATGAGCTACCCCCGCAGCCATTACCCCCAGCGCGGCCCTTCTGCCGGCTGCCACCAACTCGCTTTGAGTTTGCCTGAGCTCAGTCAGAGCAGCCTCTAACTCCTTGCTTAGCTCTCGTGTTCTAATGTAGGTCACGACGAGTTCCACCGGCAAGACGAGAAGCAGCACCACAGGAGACTTAAGGCTGAACAAATGCATAGTAAGATAGGCAAACAGGAAGGTGGCCGGGCCAAGCAATATCATTTCTCGGTACTGATGGGTCAAGGTCACCGTTAAGGGGAGGGAGGAGAAAGTGCGCTCTCCCAAGGCTTGCAAGGATGCGGCCAGAGCTGCATAGGTTAGAGCGGCGCCGGCAAGCCCCAGCCAGGGATATACAGCCCCCGCTAGACTGAAAGTGGTGAGGGCCCAACCCAGGTTGAAGAGCGCGAGTGCCGGTCTTTTCTGTTTGCGTACGTCCCCGGCTAGGCCCGATACAGCAGCCAAGAGAGCTCCCGGTACAGGACCGTAAAGGCAAGCTGCAGCGAGATAGAAGGCTTCGCCCGGATTGATGATGCCATAGCCCGGGAGTTTCACCGCACGCCACTCCCCATAGAGGCACAGAAGCCCCAGGACGGCCAACTCACCCCATTCGAATCGGCTTACTGCAAGAAAGTTGGAACACGAGAAGGCTACAACTCCAAAGGTTGCCACAGCCAGACCAAATTTCAGTTCCTCGTTGCCCAGATTAGAAGAGGTGTCAGATCTCATGCTCGTCTATTCTCACTCATGACCCTCGATCCTCATGTTCAAGGTGAGACGTGATCGCACTTGGAATAGGATTCTATGGATATCCTTTTGGTTGATGATGACGAGACTCTCCGGCAAAGCTTGCAGCTGCTCTTGCAGTCGGAAGGGTATTCGGTTACCGAGGCTGCCTCAGGCAACGAAGCCCTTGAGAAGGCTAGGCTCCACTACTACGACTTGGTGCTGTGCGATGTAAGGATGCCGGGGATCGACGGAATCGAAACCATCCGACAGTTGTGCGGCTCCATAGCTGACGCCCACTTTGTGGTGATGACTGGGTATGCTAGCGAAGAAGCACCTATCGAGGCGCTCCGATTGGGAGTGGATGATTACCTCTTCAAGCC
>JBJHCR010000017.1:0-25274 GCA_050486105.1 Vulcanimicrobiota bacterium | reverse complement strand
CTTCAAGCCCTTCGACATTCCCCTTTTCTTAGGAAAGCTTCGTGCCTTGGCGAGACGCCGAAAACGAACGTCTGAGAGGGCTTCCCCGGGCTTGTGGAATTTCTTGGCCTCTGCCAAGGAGCACATTCCCGCTCTGGCGGCACGCTGCCAGAGGGTGGAAGAAGAGTGCCTTCGAGTTGGCACTTCACAGGAACTCCCGGCCGATAAGCTAGACTTGCTGCGCTTGGCTTCCTGGCTTTATCCCTTGGGAGAAGGCTCCCGACCGGAGGACGAATCCGAACCGAGCGAGGCTTCCGAATTCACTGATGAGTTGGCTCTGTTGATCCGTCGAGCGGGGGGCGATCTGGGCCAAGACGAATTGGCGGACATCCTCCGGGCTGCCCTGTCCAAGGCCGTTGGCAGCGAACCCGCCGAGGACCTGCCAGATGAGGTTGACCAGCTCCAAAATCAAACGGGCGCTGACCCTCAAAGCCTTGCGGAAACGAACCGCGGGCGGCCGTTTTCCCTGGTAGTGCACACCTTGGGGAAATTCAAGGTGGCGGTCGATGGAAGAGAAGTGGATCGAAGGTCTTGGCAGTCGCTCAATGCGCGGTTGGTCTTTGTCTATCTGCTTGAGCGGGGAGGGCAAAGTGTTCCGGAAGATCGTATAGCCACTCAGTTTTGGCCCGGCAGTCCGCCGCAGAAAGCCCACCGAGCGCTGGTCAGCTCCATTCACCGTGCCAGGAAAGCTTTAGGGAATAGTGACTTGATCGTGCGCTACGATGGCAGCTACGGTGTGGCCCGAGACTGCGACTACTGGCTTGATTCGGCTCGACTCGTCGAAGCCTATCAGGAGGGCACGCACCATCTGTATCAGGGTAACCCCGACGAGGCTAAAGTCTACCTCCAGCAAGTCTTGGACCTTTATGCCGGTCCGTATCTCGACGACTGCCAGGATGACTGGTGCCGGAGGATTCGAGACGATCTCAGGATGAAGGCGGTCGATTCAGCCGAGAAGCTAGCTGCACTCTCCTTGACAACCGAACCTACCCTCAGCGAACAGCTCTGTCGCCGGGCCCTTAGAATGGAACCGACGTCCGAGCCTGCCTGGTCCACCCTGTTGCGCGCTTTGTCTGCGCAGCAACGTCGCGGTGAAGTCGAAACCACCTACCACGATTGTGTTCAGGTGTTGCAGGAAGAATTGCAGCTGAAGCCAGGCCCAGGTCTGCGACAGAGCTATCAAGAAAGCCTAAAAGGCTAGAAAACCCTTGGTTCAGGGATTTTGCCAAGTTTAGGTTGAGTTGCCACAAGAGGATTTTCCAGAACCCAAGATCATCCCCTTGAACCGCGGAAACACCAAAGGACCAAGTCCTATTCCACTAAGGACCCTTCAATCAGGAACCCCCGCTCCTTTTTGAGACTCAACCTTGATGAGGCTGTCCCGGAAGACCTCCACCAAAGGTGGGACGGTGAGATAGGTGGCCAGCATATTGGCGGCTACCCCAAAGGCCATAACAAAGCCTAGGGAAAAAATTCCTGGGTGAGAGGCGGTCATCAGGGTTCCGAAACTGGCCACCGTGGTCCAGCCCGATAGAGAGATGGCCCTGCCCGTGGGGCCATTCACCAAGAGCTTGTCCGGCTCTTCTAAGCAACGATGGACCGCGTGGATTCCAAAGACCAGCCCGATCCCCAGGGTGAGAGGTAGAGCCATGCAGTTGGCCGGATTGAGATCGATCCCGGCCACGGCCATGACCGCAAACATGGCGATGGCCCCGCTGATCTTCGGAACCAAAGCGATCATGGTAGGCGCCCAAGCACGAAAATGGAGCAGCAGCAAGACCACAATGGCCACCAAGGCGTACCGCACCGCGTCAAAATACGAGCGGCGCAATTGCTCTAGATAGTTTCGAATCAGGAACGGTGGCCCCAATCCTCCGGGACGACTCGATTCTAGTTCGCTCACAAAACGCTCCAGGGTCCTTCTCTCCCAAAGACTTCCTCGAGCCTGCACCCTGAGAACCAATCTCCCGTCGGGAGCCCAATGCCGTTTAAGTTCAGGGCGCTGTTGCGTCCAATGCTCCCAGGAATCTTCGCACTCCTGGGCCTTCAAGCGCAAAAGTACATCTGTCAGTTCCTGGTGAAGATGACCCTGCATCTGCAACCAGACGTCTTCCACCGGCCCAGGACCAAAAGTTTTGAGGGTCTCCACCCAAGCTAGAGTCTGCTCAGCAGTGAGTCCGTCTATGGACTCCCGGAGCTTTTCCCAATCGGGATTCTCCACCGAAAAGGACGGTTCAGGAAGTCCTTTCACCTGTTCGACGATCCGCCTTACCGGGTCGATCTTTTCTTCTATGCCCAGAGGGAACAACTCCACCACCGACTGCACTGCGGCCACACTTTCCAGGCTCTCCAAGTCTTCGGTGACCGCCCTGGCTTGCTCGATATCGACCACATAGAAAGCCGCCAGGGAACTGAAGCTCCCCTCCTTTTCGAATCGCACGCCCGGACTGCGATCCGATTGCAGATTCAGCAGGTTGTAGTCGAACCGGACTTTGGACCCTACCACCGCTAAAGTCACCACGACAAAAAAAGCGACGGTCAAGGCCGTCAAGGGGTGAGCTCTCAGTGTCAACTCAAGGCGAGCTAGTGGTTCTGAGGAGGTGAACTCTAGAAACTTGTCCTGAGTGGCACGTTTTTCTCTTAGGTACAAGAGCGGTGGCAACAGCCCCGCCACCGAAAGAAAGCAGAGCAAGACCCCAATTCCGGTGATCACCCCAAGTTGTCGAACGGCCTCGAACTCGGTCATAAAGAGGGCAAAAAAGGCCACCGATGTGGCCAGAGCCCCCACCAGGTTCTCAACCCCACTGCTACGTAGGGTGCTTTCCATAGCCGGAACGGGATCTTGGGTCCGGCGTTCTTCGCAATAGCGAGCCAGGAGGTGAATGGAAAAGTCCACTCCCAAACCCACGGTGATGGCCAGAAAATTGATGGTGATTATGTTCAGGGTCCCCACGGCATAGGCAGCCCAGGCGGTGGCCCAACACAATCCGTAGAACAAACTCAAGAATGCCAACCGAGGGCGAGCGGTCTCTCGAAAACCCCAAACCAAGATAGCCTGGACCACTATCAGGGCCAGCACCGTGGAGAAGGCGGCGTCTCGCAAGGCCTCGCGACGCTCTTGGGCTTGCAGTAGGCTCTGACCGGTGACCACCACTCGACCGGAGAAAGCTGAACCCTGAGCCCATCGATACACCAGGTCGGCGGCAGCCAAGGGATCGTCGGAACGAAAAAACAGGATATGTCGGGAGTCGCCGTCGGCATAGAAGGAATACGGGGGGATGTCAGCCCTTGGGAAAAGTTGGCCCAGGGATTCGCGCCCTCGACCCTCTACCGCTTGCCTCCAGACTTCAGCAATCCGAGTTCGATGGGGAGAATCTGTCTGGGGAGACCGCTGCTGTTGCAGTTCCGAAGCCGCTTCGAGAAAGCCATACCAACCTTCTTGAGACAGTCGGGACAAGAGCTGATGGTGCTCCTCCAAGGCCTCTTCGATCTCTTGAAGTTCGTCGAGGCTCAGGAAGTAGAGACTCCAACGCTCCAGGCCCGACAGGTCCAGTACCGCTCGAACATCCTTGGCCAGAGTTTGACCCTTGAGATGATTCCCGAGCCTCAGAACTCCGTTTTCCCGCTCCGAAACGGTGCCTCCATCGAAGACCACCATGATGTCCTCCCAACCCCCGAAGGTGCGTAGAAAGTCATCTTGTCGTTGTCGCTCCTCTTCGGTCATTCGAAAGAGAGCGTTACGGTTTGAGGAAAAATCGAGAGCAGGAAAGGTTAAGGCGCAGACTCCGAGGGTCAATAGAGTAACCCCGAGCAAGAGCCCAACAGGGTGGTTCCAACAAAACTTCAGGTATCGATGTAGCACAGGCGATGCTCAGGAGGGCCGAAGGTGTCCGGTGGGAACGCCTTCGGCTTTCGTGGACTCACCAGCAGCGTTGCCTCTAGCCCGTCGAGTGCAAAGCTCAGAGACCCAACGACGTTGGGAGGCTCGATCATAATGCAGCGAGCGGAGGGTCTCCGTTTTTCGGGTGCCAAGGACGCCAGACGAGGCGGGTACCCTTTGGCTCCTGGGCATCATCCGTGTTCCTGCTCATTAGGCGCCGGCGGCTACGCGCACGGCGCTTTTCTCTACCAGTCCGTCGGTGTCCAGAGCGTCGGCGGCGATCCATCCGCTCATCATGGCCATGGGCATTCCCGGACCGGGATGAGCGGAGCCTCCGGCCAGATACAAGCCTTCCACATCGGGAGAACGGTTGATGGGCTTGAAGGCACCGGACACTTTCCCGTGGGAGGCCAGCCCGTAGATCGCTCCATTGAGCACCGCGTAGCGATCGTGAATGTCCTGAGGGGTCAGCACTTGTTCGAAAACGATTCGGTCCTCGAGGTCCGTCATTCCAGCAGCCTTGGCCAGCTTATCAAAAATGGCTTTGCGATAACCCGGGAGCATCTTAGACCAGTCGTGATGAGGTCGGAGGTAGGGTGTATGGACCAGCACATAGAGGGCCTCTCCACCTTCGGGGGCCACCGCAGGGTCGGTGACCGCAGGAGCGGCGATATAAGCCGAAGGATCGGGGGCCGGCTCTCCTAGTTCGTAGATGTGATGAAACTCTTCTTCGGGATCTCGAGAGAACACAAAATCGTGATGGGCCAACTGCTCGTAACGCTTATTCAGGCCCAGATAGAGGACCACGCCAGAGCAGGCGGGCTCATAATCCCGGCGGGCCTCGAAATTGGCCAAGGGTCGACCCCTCAGCAATTCTCGGTGGGTTCGCACCGAATCCATATTAGAAACGACAGCCCCGGCCTTCAAGGTCTCTCCTTCTTCGGTGACCACTCCGGTGGCCCGCTCACCGTCCCGGGTGATGGTCTTCACCCGGATGCCGGTCCTGAACTCCACCCCGAGACGTTCGGCCAATTCCCTGAGTTTGACCGGAACTTGCCGGGTACCGCCCATGGGGTACCAAACTCCCTCTTGGGTCTGCATATGGGCGATCCCGCACAACACGGCAGGAGAGGCCTCGGGCGAAGAACCCACATACTGCACAAAGTGGTCCAGCATCTGCGCCACTCGCTGGTCTTTGACAAAAGAGCGAACACAGTCAAATACGGATTGATGGGGCCGCATGGCCAAGAAACTTTTGAGGGAGTTCAGGTTGAACAGAGCCTTCTTGTCGATGATATCAAAAACCGTCCCCACGGGCCGCCAGAAAAAGAAATCTTTGGTGATGTCGTGCAGTCGCTGAGCCTCCACCAAGAACCGCTTATAGTTCTCTGGGTCGGAACTGTGAGCACTGAAATTCGCCAGATTCTCCTGCATGGCTCCAATATTTTCGGTGAGGTCCAGAACCGAAGCATCATCGAAGAACGAGCGCCACTGAGGGTCGAGACGCACAAGATCGAGGTGGTCCTCCATCTTTTCCCCGGCTTCAGCGAAAACGCGCTCAAGGACCGAAGGGATGGTCAGAATCGTGGGGCCCATGTCAAACCGAAAACCCTGCTCTTCAAGAACGCAAGCTTTCCCCCCGGTCCAAGGGTTCTTCTCGAAAACCGTAACCTTATACCCTCGAGCAGCCAGAGTGCAGGCGGCCGTCAGACCCCCTAATCCAGAACCTATGACGATGACGTTGTCCACTCTATTCTCCTTGTCTGTGCTAGGGACCGCAGGCCCTAAAGCTGGCGTTCCCAGAATACCGGGCCCGTCTTGGGGAGGGTTACCCGTTTCCGGACCTGTCCACACCCTCAGCAGGTCCCGGGATCCATCCCCGTGCTCTGAGTCGCTTCTTGATCCGCTCCTTGCCAATGGCCACGAACATCCCCCAAAATGCTCTAAAACGAACGCAAGCCGAAGCACTGTGGCTGAGAGCCAGAAACGAATCCAAGATGGTCTCATCGAGATCACTGGGAGGGGCAAGGTGATCCATGCTTCCCCCAACTCGTCGGCTCACCACCCTGGTCTGAGTCATTTCCAGAAGTCCTTCAAGCCCCCGCATGCGTCCATAGCCGCTAGCCTGGGCCCCTCCAAAAGGCACCCTGGGATCGGCCGAGGGGACGATCAGGTCGTTCACCGTAACCATCTGGGCGGGCACCTCGTGCACCAGAGTTTCGGCCCAATCTCTAGGACCGAACAGCGAACTGCCCAGAGCCATGGAGCACTTTCTGGCTTCAGCTAAAGCCTGCTGGTCGTCTTCAACCACCCTGAGCACCGCCAGAGAGCCGAAGTGGGGGGTCTTCAACAATGGGCAATGGGCCCCTACTCGACTCAGCAAGACCGGACCCCGTTCCAAGCTCCCAGGGTCGGGCTGGAAAGCCCTGGCCCCCTGAGAGACTTCGGCAGCAATCAGGGACCTCTCTTCTTCGGTCAGCAAGACCGACGGACGAGTAGACAAAGACGTTTGAAAGCAAGTTTCGAAATCTGTGGGGTCTCCTCGGAAAAAGATTCTTCGGGGGGCCACACAGGTCTTGCCTCCATTCAAGGACAGGCCAAAGGCCACCGCACGTCCAACCAAGTCCGCCTCGGCCTCAGGGTGAACGAAGACGGAGTCCCAACCCGAAAGCTCAGCCACCGTTGGCACCAGAGTCTCAGTTACCAACGGCAAGAGTTTTCGCCCGGTCTCCACCGAGCCCACTAGAACCACTTTATGGACCCCTTCCGCCAGGGCGGTGGAAGTTACCTCATGAGACTCTCCGAGAAGCTGAAAAACTTCGGGAGGCCCCCCGACCGAGCAAAAAACCTGGTGGACAAACTCGTGAAGATCTAGGGTTCCGGGTGCGGACTGCAAATGGACGGAGTTGCCCGCAGCCCAAGCAGCGAGCGCTTGAACCAAGGGGAGAAACAGGGGATAGTTGCCCGGCCCAATGATCAGAACTCGTCCCAATGCTTCTCTATAGATGGTGGTCTCGACGCCCCACAGCCAAGCTGGCTGCCCCCAGCGACCCAGGTTTTTGGGCCTCAAGGCTTGGGACGCTTCCCGTTCTAAGAAACGGCAGGCATCGAGAAGAGGAAGCAGTTCGCTGGCTTGGAGTTCGGCCCTTGAAGAGTTCGAGCGAACCCGTGCCAGGTGCTGCAAGACCTCACTCCGACGCTCTACCAGGCGATGGCGGAAGCGTTCCAGAAGTCCCAATCGCAGACGTATAGGGCTGTTCTTCCAAGACTTTTCAGCCCGGGACAAACAGCTGTGAACCGCTTCTGCCATTTACTTCCCGCAGGCCATGTCGGCCCCTCGTTGGGCTCCGTTCCCGTACTCCGTGGCTCCGTTCACCTTGGGGGCAGGAGTATGGATAAAGCGACCTCCCTGAGGACGAAAAGTGGCTGGAACACCAAAGTCCTCACAGAGCAGAGCACTCGAGATCCGCGCCGAGGAATAGATCACCGGTAAGCCACTCCCGGGGTGGGTGCCTCCGCCTACGAGATATACCCCCTGAAGGTCCCTGAATCGGTTCTGCGGACGGAAATGAAGCATTTGAAGAAGGTTATGGGCCATGGAAAAGGTGGCACCTCGATAGACTTCCATCTCGTTGGCCCAATCGCAAGGAGTGAACACCTTTTCGAAAACCACCCGCTCACGTACGTCTCCTAGGCCTATTTTCTTGAGTTGGTCGTAGGCCACTTCTCGGAAAGTCATGGTTTCTTGATTCCAGTTGATCCTCTCATGAAGGTGGGACACCGGGACCAGCAAGTAAAGGCTGCTCATTCCCTGGGGGGCCAAGCTCGGGTCGGTGACACAGGGGTTTTCGAGATAAAAGCTGGGATCATCAGGCAAAGTATAATTGACCGAGATATCTTCTATGTTCTTGACGTAGTTATTGCTGAAGTAGATGGTATGATGCGCTGCAGGCACTGAGCCCCGAACCCCTAGATACAGCATGTAGGTCGAACAAGAATATTTCCTGGTTTCTATCTTCTGGTCATTCCAACGAGGACGGACGTCTTCCGGAACCAGACGCGTCATGGCCCGAGCAAAATCGGCATTGATTACCAGGCCATCGAACCCGTAACGGCCTTGATCGGTCACTAGGCCCACCGCCCTGCGGCCGGTGAACAAGACCTCCTGGACTTCCTCACCCAAACGGAACTCAACCCCCATCTCTTCGGCGATCTCGGCCATCCTCTCGGAGACCCGAGCGCAGCCACCTATGGGATGATAGACTCCATGATCGTACTCGAGATAGCTCAGTATGGTGAACAGGCTTGGACATTGAAATGGCGACATGCCCAAATACTTGGACTGAAAGGAGAATGCCAGTCGAATTCTGGGGTCCTTGAAGAAAGTCTTGAGATCGCTGTCGAGATTGCGCCACGGCCTGACTAAGGGTAACAGCCGGAGCATCTCTTTGGAAAACAGTTTCGTCCAGCTGCCGAACTCGGACTCCAGGATAGGGGCGAAATTCTCGAGCTTGCAACGATTCTCATTCAAAAAATCGGGAAGGCGCTTGGCGTCTTCGGGGGAAAACTTGGAGATCTGTTGCTGCATCATCTCCACCTGGTGGGTGGCATCCAAAGACCCGTCCCTACCGAAAACCAGTCGATACTGCGGGTCCAAGCGGACCATGGGAACCTCGCTGTACAGATCCCGACCAATGCTGGCAAAAATCTCTTCGAGAATTCTAGGGTAGAGAAAAAACGTTGGCCCTCGGTCGAACCGAAACCCTTGCTCCTCTATAGCCGAGGTTCGACCTCCCACTCTTTTCATTCGCTCGACGACGGTGACCTGGAATCCCGCATGCTGAAGGAGAAGCGCAGCGGCCAAGCCCCCAGGCCCTGCACCGATTATGGTGATCTTCTTTGACATTTCCTGACTCTACCTCTTAATAAGTCCCCATTGGTCTTTCCCGCTTTGATCGCCTCAGAACCTATAACTCCCTGCCACAAGGTTCATCTCGGGAATGCGTCTCCCTGACCCTTGGTACCGCGTTGACGACGCAGCAACTGGGGAGCCGACATCCTGCTTAGCCGAGCTGGAGGGGCTGAGGGACGTTCACTCTCCTCGTCGGGAGGTAAAATCCTTGTTTCGGCCGAGACAGATTTGGCAGCCGTGGGCAACATGGGCTGAAACGTGTCTTCAGAATCGAAAATCTCCTCCGAACTCGCGTTCGGATCGACTGGAGGCTGCGGACGGCGCGATTCGAAAGTCTTGCCCGTTGCCTTAACTAATGGAAGAGGAGAGAAATCCGAATCCGTACTTGAGGATACGGAAGGGGCTGACTCCTTGGGTCGAGATGCTGGGGGGTCAACAGCTAGGTCTCGGTTGACCCCTAGAGGGAGGCCCCCGGTGGGTTTTTGTGGAGGACTGCCGAAGACCCTTCCCTTGACCGGTTTAGCGGCCGGGAAGGGACCCGCAGAGGAGCGGCGGGCTTCAGAATCTTCTCCACCTAGAGTCGGGAATTCTACCTTTGGCGGACGCCGTACATCCCCAGGGTCTGGAGGCAGAGGGATGTCGAACTCGGAGAACTCCGGCTTGGGACGGGCCGCCGGTTGAACTCTCTTGGGCGGGGCCTCTGGGATGGGCTGAGACGTTGGCTTGGGTGGAACATTTGGGGGTGGTCCACCGAGGTCCTTGCCTTGCTCCGGTCCAGGGTAGAGTTCCTCGAACGAAGGAAACACGTCTTCGAAGGCATCGGCCTCCACCGGCAACTCCTCTTCCTCGACCGCCGATGCTCTCCTGGGAGCTTCTCCGCTGAAGGAGGGTGGTCTCAGATGAGCACTCGGCCGACTGCTCATCCGATCCATGCCGGCCAAGGGGTGGAAGACTTCAAATTCCACCTCCGAAGTACCTTGAAACAAGAACTCTTTCTCCACTGCTCTGTGAGGCAAATCCGAGCCAAAGCCGGGCTCACGATGCCAACCGTCCTCCACTTCGAAATAGCCTAACCCTTGAAGCTCTCCGAGTGCCGAATCTGCTTCGCCGATCAACCTCTCAGTAGCTCCTTTGGAGATCCGAACTCTCAGATGAGCCCCCGACCCCGGAGCCTTTCCCAAGGGATTGGTGGGGAGATAACCTCGGTTCTCAACGCGAACCTTCACCTGACGCAAAGGCTCGGGTGAACCTGACTCGCCGGGGGTCCACCCCACCACTTTCTCCTGAGCCTGTGCCACTACTAAGCGAGGCCCGGCGGCCGCCAAACCCAAGGCCAATCGCGAAAATCTCTTGAGTTCTCGACTCAAGTAGGGCCCTGGAGGTGGGTTGAGCCAAGATGTGCTCCAATCCCAACCGCCTCGTTCACCGGAACCGAAACCCGCCTCTTCAGCAGTTTGCCAATCGGCAAATCCATGCTCAGGAAACTCACTTTCACAAAAGCGCAAGAGTTGGAGCCACTGGGTCTCCTCGAGCTCGAAAGGATCCAAGGGTTCGGGGTCGGTGACCCCCGCGGCTTTGGGCAAGGACCACAACTGGCAATCCAAGGACACGATCCCTAGGGCTTGGAAGGTCCAACTCAAAAAACCACCGCCTCCACGAATGTTGGGCTCAACGGTGGTGCACGGCAGACCAGCTAGCTCTCCTAGACGATGACCCAAACTGAGAAAACGTTCTCGGTGAGCTTGATCGACCACCACCTGCAGCCGTTCCCCAGGGCCGGTGGTGGAAATCGCTCCGAAAACGTTGGGGTAGCTGCGCAAGAACTCGAACACTGCCCGACTCGATGCCAACCGCAGCAACATTTGAGCCGAGTCCTTAGTTGTCAGACTGGGAAAATCGTTGGGGGCCAAAGCCTGCACTCGGGAGCTGTCCAAATGACGATAGAGATCGTAAAAAGGGCCCCCTCGGTCCTCGGGGTTCCTAGGAACCAGAATCCGGCTATCGCGCTTGAATGGTTTCCAGCCCCCCAAAGGGTTCTCTTGCCGAAATTGACGAGGCTGCGGTTGGACCGCCACAGTAGCTTCGCAAGGTTGGGGAACCAGCGCCCCGTGGGCCAAACACAGCTCCATCTGATCCGGCACCAACCGGGGTGCCAAGTAGAAAGCGTTGTGATCCACCAAATCAGTGAGAAACTCGTCTCGACCGTGACCTGAAACCAGGAACCGCAAGAGTTCCAAGCAAGCCATGGTGCCGAGTAGGTTCCAACCCTGATGTCCTCCGTCGACCCAGAGACCCGGCTTCTCCTTGCCTTGCTTGAGGTTCCTGTTGGTGACTTCAGCCACCAATAAAGGTCGCCCTTCAAGAGATTTACCTATGGAGAACACCCGAACCAGATGTGGTGCGGCCTTGGCCACCGCCTTCAGATAGGCGGTCATGGTTTTGAAGTCTATATACTTCTCACCCTCTAGGGAAGGTACGACAGGCAAAGATTTCCTAACTCTCCTGAGCGGCCTCGAGATTCTGGTAGAAAGCGAGACCTCTCTGTTGAACTTTCTGGGTGCCAGCCAATAAATCCATCCAACCCTGGTTCAGGTGTTCGACGTTTCCATCCTCACCGAAGAGTTGCATGCGCTGAAGAGCCTCCAGCGCTTCATCTAGGGCGTCGACCACGCTTTCGGCCTCACGCAAGATCTCAGGGACGGACTCGAAGACCTGTCGATTTGCAGAGGTTATGTCGTGGATCTGCTGACTTGCTGCGTTGAAGCGCTCCGTAAAGAGGTCGATCTGCTCTTGCCATTGCTCTAGAGGGATCTCGTCGGCAGCCACTTTATCGCAAGCATCGTAGAGTTCCAAATACTCTTTGGGAACCATAACCAGATCACTGGAATAGGATCCTCCTTCGGCACTGGCGGCCTTCATGGCGCTCGGCAAGGTCGCCGCACACTTCTCGCAGTCGGCTCGACCCTGGGAGTTGAGATGTCCACACATCACGCACTCTACCATCTGGGACTGGGCCTCCAAAGCCAAATAATGCTGATTGAGAGATTCCAATTTGAAGGCGGCTGAGATGCAAAGCTCGATACCAGCTTCGATTCCCTCTCGGGTCAACTTCTCCATCTCTTCTAGGCCGCGTCCGAACTCCTCGTAGGCCACTTCCGAGTGTTCGGCCAAGTCCTTTGCCGGATGATCGGCTGCGAGTTGTTCCGCGTAAGACTGCAGCTCAGACAAGGCCTTCTCGAGACGATCAGCGGTGGCATCGACTTCCTGAATCAACTCTTCGCTCGAGAGTTTGTCGTCAAGAAACTTCCTAGCGTTTCTAATCAGGATGTTGACGTTGGGAGAATTTGTCTCGTCCGGATAGAGTTCCGACTCAAGGTCACCCTCTTCATCGTTCCAGGCCGATACGATATTATCAAGAAAATCTGTCATCAGAACGTCCCTGTAAATTCTCGTCAGTGCAAGTGAATCCTCCGGGTGACCACAGCCCGAGGGGAAAACGAGACCCTGGCATGGCAAGGCCTCCGTGTTCAACTCGACCATTCACCAATGCTCCACCTATCTCAATCTTGAAAAAGATGAGCGAACGCCTCCAGAGGGTCGGCCTCAACTTTGTGGAGTTCCAAAAGAATCCTGGTCCCGCCCTTCTGAGTAGACAGATATACTCGATCCATCATCTCCAAGAGGATCGAGTAACCCATTCCCAGAGACGGAGCCGTGGAGTAACCGGCAGCCAGCACGGCATTGGGAAGCTGGGCGAAATCGATACCGGGTCCGGAGTCTTCTATCCGAATGGTCACCACTCGTTCGTTCGTTCGGACCGCGACCGCGCCGGTGTCGGCGTGCTTGACCACATTTCCCGCAGCCTCAGTGGTGCACAGGGCGGCATCGGCGATCTTCTCTTCCAGAAGTCCCTGGAGAGCCAAGGCCTCCTCGATGAAGCGCCGCGCTTTCGGAACGTCGGCTACTCCGAGAATCTCGACACCTCCCTGATCCTCTCCGGCGTCTGACCAAACCGATTCCAAGTCTTCGCGCTCGCAAAGCATCAGCTTGCCACCGGTTACCGCGCAAAGTGCGTCCTTGTAGAAACGCTTCTTGTCGAGCTCTGCCACCAGTCGGTTCTGATTGTAAAACAGGTTCTCGGTGACCACTGAAAGTTGCTGGGTGGCCGAGATCAAGAGAGAGATGGTCTCCCGGGCGAAGGCCCCTTCCTCTTTAGAAACGAACCACAGCGAACCCGACCGTCCCTCACTCAGTTCCAGCGGAAGCACAGCATAGGCGGCGACCCCAAAGTTTCGCACGGGATGGTCTTGGCCCAAAACTCTCTCTACCAGAGCCTTCTTTTGCTTGGGAAAATTGTGAGACAGTTCATCGAAATGCGCCACCAACTCGGGATGCAAGGCGAGATCTTGGCCGTGCTGGTCGGTGACTACTCTCTCTTGGGAGCAGAAAACATAGCCCCCAGCCGACAAGCCGAGCAATTCTACCGATCTCTGCACGGCAGTCTGCAAGGCTTCCTCCACCGTCGCCGAACGGCCAATGGCGCTCACAAGGGAATAAAGACAATAGAGTTCGTTGGCCCGACTTTCCTCTTGAGTCGACTCATACACCTGCCTGAAAACCAGAGAGGTCCCCACCAATGCTCCCTGTTCGTCGAACCAAGGAGAAGGATCGAGCACCACCTGCTTGCCATTGGGGAGATGCACGGCAAAGGGTACCACCACTCCAGATCCGTGCTGTTCACGGAGTGTTTGCAAGCGCACCCGGTCTTTTTCCACCACGATACTGGAAAGCTTGGCACCACACCAATCGATATCAGGCAAAGCGCTCTTTAGGGCTGTGTTGACCCAACGGATGCGATCGTCGGCGTCGAGTTCAGCGATGCCGTCCGTCACTCGATTGAGTAGCTTCCTCAAATTCTCTGAAGAACTTCTCGTTCCAGATCGCAGTTCCCACCACTGCCCTACCCCCACGAGCGCCTCAAAGACCTGTTTGTGCAGCCCGAATCGACAAACCCCGAGGAATTGCCCCTCTATCCTGGAGCGCAAAACAAAAGGGACCGAAAGCCCCCGTTCACCAGCCGCAACGAAGTCGAATCCCCCAGAGTAGTGGCCAATCTCCACCAAGACAACGTCGCTGGTCCCAAAGCGCTCGGACAGGCTGTCCAGGGAGGATCTGGTCAATAGGTGGCGCGTTCCGACACTCTTAGCTTGACAAAGATCCAGCTTGAATTGATCAAAGATCGCTTCTTTAGAGACGATAGTCCATCGCAGTTCATCTTCACCGTTCACATAGAGACGTTCGCACAGGCAGCCGACCTCCCTTTTAATGAAGAGTTTGAAAGATCAGCGTTCAACCCAGCCAGGGGAAAGTCTCATCGAGATCTCGGTGAGTGAATCTCTTCCTGGGTAGCCCTTGAACCAACTTAGAGACGGCCTCCTGAGTGAGTCTGGCGGTCAATTTTCTGGCCAATTCTTCCGTTCGAACAAGCCGCTCCTGAAATTGCACGTCCTGCACCAAGCTGAACCCAGATGCGTCCACTTTCAAATCGTCTGCTGGCGCAAAAACCCTTAACCCGGGGATCCCCCACTCAACCTGCCGCCGTTCCAGCAGACAACCGTAGCGAACGAACTCTACCACGCTTTTACCTTCGGGCTGAGAAGTCCAAAGAAAGGTCCACAGCCTTCGCTGCCAATCAACTGAACTCAAGGGGGCGTCCTGGGGCTCTCCAGAGACATCCGCGGCCATCCTGCCTAGGATCGGAAGACCTCGAAAGTCTTTGGACCACTCAGACCAATCTCCAGAAGTCCGGAAAAGTCCAACAGAAACCGGTGACGAATCGATCTCTTTTTCACCGGGGTACCCCCGATGATTTGCGGCCATCGAAGAGTCCGGAATAACCGCAGCTTCAACCAAGACTAAGGGCCCTAGTTCTCCCACCGAATCGAGATCCGTCGACCAAGACATCAGAGGTCCGGCGCTCATTCCCCCCACTCGAAAACTTTCGGGTGCCATTTGAAAACGCTCGATTAAGAGTTGCTCGTACTCATACCCGTGCCAGAATCGAGACCAAGAAAAGGCTTCATCCTGGGGTGATAGGCGGTGCATGATGAGTTCGAAGCCCGGTCCCGGCTCATCGTTGTGAGGCTCGACTCGCACTCCATCCTCGTCGAAGCAAAGCTTGGTCCCCTCGGTCAGGTTTCTCAGCTCGGCCGAGGCCTTGTCAGCAACCAAAGCCGCAGCGATTCCCGTCAGAAGAAGGTCCCTTCCCTCCGGACTCGCCAAGGTGATATGGTCTGAGGTCAGGTGGTCAGCCAGACCCTGGAAATCTCCCAAACGTTCTGTTTCGAGTTCGAAGCGAATTCGACTGTCCTGGGTGCCGAAAGACCAACTGATGTTCTGCCCCCCCAAAGCGACCAGCCCCTGTCCGAGCTGCAGCAAATAGTACAGCGGATTCGGCAAGGCAGAATAAAGGGTCTTACGGAGGGCGGCAAATCTATCTAGGCAAAAACCCCCTACCGAATCCAACTGCCCTTCACTTCGACTCTGAGAAAGAAACTGCTCGATGCTCACCTTGTTGACCTTCCCCTAAGGCATAGAAACCTCCTGGAGAGTGCAAAAAGATTCGACGGTGAAGGTGATTCAGGAAGGCAAAAAGTGCCGCCTCAAGGCAAAGCTAATCCTTGATGCGGCACTTTTTGAATTTGGGGGTCTCTCGCTCTATTTGGTCAAGGCGATCCCTACTGCAGCACCAGCCAGTCCACCGGCCACAGCGATCATGGGATTGAGCCCGGAGGAAAAACCATAGACCGCCCCAGCGATTCCTAGTCCGACACCACCTACGGTGGCTCCCAGCATGGCCTCTCCGAGGCCACCAAATCCAGAACGGTCTTTGGTCAACGCTAGACCTGCAAGGCCTCCGGCGACCACTCCAGCGGCGACTCCGGTGACCGCGCCGCCGGTTGCACCGGCAAGATTGGCGGCTAGGCCGGATAGCTGAGAAGTCGAAGCGTGAGCCATCCAGGCTAGGCCGGCCCCGGCAGCGGTTCCGGCAATTCCGGTCTTCAAAAGCTGGTTGTTTTTTCCATAACCTCGGGAGAGGGTGACGGAATCAGACGAGACCTCGGTCTGAGAAGACTCGGAGGCAGGCAACGTCGGTCGGTTCGTTCGTAAGGCCAAAGCGGGTTTCTGAGCGGTTATAAGCATATCGTGATCTCCTGCAAGGGTAATTCAAGCTGATGTATTGAGTGGAATATCTCTTGTATATGGACCACTCTAAGTTCGCCTTGTGACCAAGAGGTTAAGATTCTGTGACATGACCGCCAAACCACCGCAAAACTTGCCAGATCTGGGACACGGAACGGACTACCTGAGCGGTCTAGTCTGGAGCGGCCGCTCACCTAGTGCTGAAACCAAAAGCTCCACCGCTAGGTCAGCAGTCTTGTTGCGATGGTCAAGGATCGGGTTCACCTCAACAAGATCGATACTCAGAATGACCGGGTCCCCGTTGTCCAGTCGAGCCTTGGCTACCAACTCCATCATCAAGAGGGCTTCTCTATAGGTCAACCCCCCTTCCACCGGAGTTCCCACCCCGGGGGCAAACTTCGGATCTAAGACATCCAGGTCAAAGCTGAAATGAACCGGAATCTTGAATCCTCTGGTAGCTTTCTCGAGAGCAGCCAGCGTCACATCGTGAATTCCGTAAGCGTCGATCTCGCTCATGGAGTAATAAGCAATGTCGCTCTGGTTCAGCAACTCTATTTCGTGAGGGTCGAGATCCCGGAGACCGATCTGCACCAGATCCGAAGTCTGAATCTTGGCTCCAGGTACCCCGAGTTCGACCAGTTCGCTCGGTCCATTGCCCAAGGCGATGGAAACCGGCATACCGTGAACATTCCCACTCGGGCTGGTTTCGGGGATGTTGAGATCTCCGTGAGCGTCGATCCACATCAAGCCGAATGCTCCTATCCCATGTCGGAATCCGGCAACTCCAGCTACCGAGCCAATGGCGCAGGAATGATCGCCACCTATAGTGATGGGGATATAGCCATCTTCGAGGATGCTCTGAACTTTGGCTGCCAAAGCTCGTGATACCTCTACAATCTCCTTGAGGTAGCGGGCGTTCGGACTGCCGGGATGAAGCTCTTCCCGAACGGGAACCTCAATATTGCCAAAGTCCTTGACTTCGAATCCCTTACGCCTAAGTTTGTCCATCAAGCCAGCATGGCGGATAGCATAAGGCCCCATGTCCACCCCTCGATGATTACCGCCCAAGTCCAGGGGGACTCCTAGAATTCCCAGTTTGCGCTGCAACGTGGCCTCCATCGTTGATTTGACTGCCGAGCTACCCCTGAGAAGCGTTTTCGCCAAACCCCCTAATCAGCCGTCGGAGAAGCCGATTTTGCCACCCGACCTGCTAACCCTCTAACCTGAAACCTCGCGGGACAAAAGCCCCAACGCCAGAGTCCTAGCCTTCTCAGTGGCGGTATCTCCGCTGAGCATCCGAGCCAACTCTCCAACTCGCTCTTCGCCTGCCACCGTCTCAACTTGCACCACCGTTCGGCCGTCGATCACCGCCTTAGTAACCACTAGGTGCTGCTGCCCTACAGCGGCCACCACCGGCAAATGAGTTACGCAGAGCACTTGCACTCTTTGGGCTAGATCGGCCAAGCGGGCAGCCACGGATTCGGCCGTCCGTCCGCCCAATCCAGCATCGATCTCATCGAAGATCAAGGTTGGTTGGCTCTGGTGGCGGCTGATAATGGCCACTAGGGCCAACATCACCCGAGAGAGTTCCCCCCCGGAGGCGGTCTCCGACAAGGGCACTAGGGGGCGTCCCGGATTGGGAGAAAAGAGAAAGCGTACCTCCTCCGAGCCGCTGGGTCCTGGCTCGCTTCGCACTCGAAACTCCACCGAAAATTTTACGTTGGCCATGGCGAGCCGCCCAAGCTCCAGAACCACTTCAGACTCTAAGTTCTCCGCTATCTCTCGGCGACGTTCGGTGAGTCCGACAGCCGCTCGTTGGAGGTTAGCTGCGGCGTCCTGGAGCTCTCTTTCAAGACGTTCCAAATGCACCGCAGAATTCTCCAGGCGATCGATGCTGAGGGCCAGCTCATCGGCGTGCTGCTTCACCGCCGGCAGCGAACCGCCGTAACGCCTTTTCAGCCGTTTCAAGACTTCTAGCCGACCTTGCAAACGATCCAATCGAGCTCCGTCGTGCTCGATGGATTCGGCGTAGGTCGAAAGGTCTCTCCAGCTCTCAGCAAGCTCGATCTCAAGCTCGGTCAATCGTTCTGCCAGGGTCTCCAGAGATCGGTCGTAGGGCAGAAGTGGAGCTAGGCGGTGGAGGGCTGCCGCCAATCCTTCTAGGCTGCCTCCGTCTTGGCCTAGGGCTCGAGCCGCCGCCTGAGTTCCTTCGGCCAACTCCGAGGAGGCGGCCAAACGTCTCACTTCTCGTTCGGCCTGCTCGTCCTCATCGCTCTCAGCGATCCCAGCCTCCTCGATTTCTTGAAGTTCTCGCTTCATCCAGTCCAGCTCACGGAGCCTCTCACGCTCGGCCAAATGCAGGGCGGAAATCTCACTGTTTAGTCTCTGCACCTCGGCATAGAGTTTACCGTATAACTCTAAGTTCCGTTGATGAGCGTCTCCTGCCAAGCGGTCCAAGACCAACAAATGACTGGAGTCCCGCAGCAAAGTATAGCTTTGGTGCTGCCCGTGAAGGTCCACCAATAGGGGAGCCAAAATCTTCAGCTGTCCAGCGCTCACCAGGGAACCGTTCAAGCGCGAGGTGGTGCGCCCACCGCGCCGGCGCTCTCGGACGATGAGGAGTTCGTCGGGGTCGGCCGGTAAGCCCAGACCCTCCAACAGGGTGCAAGAAACCTTCGTCGGACGAAACCGCCCGGCCACCCGACAATCGACCTCTTCAGAGCCGGAGAAGGGCTCCAGAGCCAACAAGAACCCGAGAGAATCCAAGACGATCGATTTCCCGGCGCCGGTTTCCCCGGTTAGGACCGTGAGTCCCTCTTCGAAAGAAAGCACGGTGTGGTCCACTAGGGCGAACCCTTGAACCTCGAGTTCTAGCAGCACCGGCAGGCCTCCAGCGAGACTTGACTTTCAGTTTGCTCTCTGGGTTCTGGGATTGAGGTGATCATCGAGCAGAGGTTCTCACCTGGCTCCTCGGGCTCCTGGATGCGAAGAATTCTCTACCTCTGTGCATGGATTTTTCCGGTAGAGACGGCCGAGGAGGCACCCTGGCACCCGCCCTTCGTGGGTGGGGCAAGGAGGCCAAGCCTTTTAATGCCAAGCGGAGTTGAGGCTGGTCCGACGCAGCCAGTGGGGATGAATCCTGGGCCAGAATGCAAACAAGTCAAGGCCCAGAGGTATGAGCCCCATTCATGAAGGTGGATGGGGCATGAAAATCGCACCATGCCTTCATGCAAGCGACCAAGACGAAGCAAAAAAATAAGAGCACCAACGACTTTCTGACTCTATGGATGAAACCAGGAGAGACCGAGCTTCTGCGCCTTCGAAACCAGACCAACGCCATCGGGGCGCTAGCCGAGTTAGTCTGGAACTCCTTGGACGCGGACGCTCAAACGGTAGAAGTCGAATGGGACGAAAACGCCATGCTCGGGGTGGAAGAGATCCGAGTGAAAGATGATGGTCACGGCATCCCCTACGACGAAACCAACGCTGATAGCCACGCCTTCATGACTTTAGGAGATTCTCGCAAACACACGGTCACTCATCAGAGTCCCGAGGGTCGATTGCTGCACGGTCGCTTTGGCAAGGGCCGACTGCGAGCTCTAGCCTTAGGGGGAGTGATCACCTGGGGCACGGTTTTCACCGGGGGCCCGAAGAATCGAAAGCACTACCTTATCCGAGCCACCGTGGGAGAACCCACTATCGAGGTCACCCAGCCCAAGTACACCCGAAAGCCCTGCGGAACAACGGCCACTGTGTCCCTGGTGTCCGAGAAAGGGAACAGCCTGGATGTCCAGGAGGTGAGGAAGCGCTTTGCCGGAATCTTCAGCGAGCATCTGGCTAACTACCCTCAAGTGCAACTGCTGATCCAGGGCCAACGACTGGACCCCGGAGCTCTACTAGCCAAAAAACACGACCTGGGGCTGCACACCAGTGAACTGCAAAACGGCAACAACCTGAACTGGTCCCTTCGCTGTCTGCAATGGAAAGAGCCGGTTTCCGAGAGCCGGGGACGCCTGTTCTTATGCGACGACCATCGCCTGGTCATATCCGAGTACGAATTCGGTCTGCGTGGGGCTGAGGATTTAACCTTCTATCTGGACTGCGCCCAAACCCGAGAGTGGGACGAAGAGGGCCTGCTGAGCATGCGAGAAGACGCCCAACAGGTGCTCAACGATGCTCGCAGGGTGGCCCTGGGCTTCATGCGGAGTTCCTTTGGCCAACGGGCCGAGAGCCTCACCGAAGAACTCATCGAACAGCGCATCTTCCCCTACTCGAGTAAAGCAAAGAGCCCTGAAGAAGAGCGAGAAAAGCAGCTCTTTAGTCGCTATGCCTTGTTGGTCAAGCAGAATCTGGGCTCTTATGACAAGATGAACCTGGACAATAAGAGGCTCCTGTTCAAATTGCTTCAAGAACTGCTCAGAAGAGAGCCCAAGGCCGTCAACCAAACTCTGGGCCAAGTGCTCAAGCTCACCCACGAAGACCGCAAGGCTCTGGAGGCTTTGGCGACGGAAACATGACAGACGTACGCCCTGTAAGAGCGTACGTCTGAAATCGATCAGCCCCTCAAGGTCTATTCGAACCAACTCCTGACCCAACGGCTGGTGTTTTGGGCCGCGTTTCCTATAGCGCCGGTGGTGGCATCATAGGCGTTTCCTACCGCGTTGGCCGTGGCATTGTAGGCGTTGCCTACGGTTTCAGCGGTAGCGTTGTAGGCTGTCCCTACGGCGTTGGCGGTAGCATTGTAGGCGGTCCCCACGGCCCCGGTGGTGGCATTATAGGCTGAAGAAGCAGCCGAAGACACCGTATCCCAGTTCTCCACCACCAAGGCTCCTCCAGCGGCTACCCCAGAGGCGACTCCCAGTCCTAAAGCTACCGGTCCGCCCACCCCGGTAGCTCCCACTCCAATGGCCGCCACTCCTAGGGCTCCCGAGGCGGCGTTCAAGCTGCCGGCCAAGGTCTGCCTACCGTCTCCCGAAGACACGCCTTGATACAACTGATGGGCACCAGTGGCTCCCGATACGGCTGCTCCTATGACCGGAGCCCGCCGCACCGCTGCTCCCGCCACTTTTCCTGCGGTTCCTAAAGCGCTCGAACCCATTTGCCCGGCGCGCCCCAGGCCCTGACCAACGGCATTGGCCGCTGGGGAGTTGGCCAGGTTGCGAACAGGTGCGGGAGCTCTGCCGAGAAGGTCAGAGCCCTTATCGAGGACATTTCGTCCTGCGCGCTTGGCGGCTTCAGTACCCCTACCGAGGAGATCGCCGGCAGCATCTCGGGTTGCGGCAACAGGACGCAGAGCGCTCGTTCTGATGTCGTCGGCCAGGCCCAGAGCATCAGAGCCGGCTCTCACCGCAGATTCCGTCCTTTCGATGGCCGATCGATCACCGTTGAGAGCGTTCGCGGTGTTGTTCACTAGACCCAAGGCACTGCCTGCCATACTGGTCCCATTCTCCAGTCCTCCGGCCACTCGACCGACCCCTCCGGCTCGCACCGCATTGCGGACATCGGTAGCTGTACCGGAAAGCTCCGAAGCCTGCTTCGTCAGCTTTGCTCCTGTCTTCACCAGCCCCAAGCCCTTTCCAATCAGACCTGAAGTATCGGTGCTCTGGTCGGAGGCAGTTGGGTTACCCTGGGTGGGATTTGCCAGATCTGTGGCCAAGCTCGCGGCCAGGCCTTCGGTGATGGCCGAAACTCGAGCCGTCTCCCCGGTCTCCCGGCTTCGAACCTCTGGGCCCATGGAGATCCGATCTCTAGAGGAGTTGCCACTGCTCGATCCCCCGGTGACACTGGGAGATGCGCCCCCATCTCGAGGGCGATGGGAAGCCGTCGAAGTGGAGGTGCCATTCCTAGGGGTGGAAGTACTCGGCGAACTCGTCCTTGGAGTGCTGGAAGAAGAAGTCGATGAGGTGCTCGTTCTGGGAGATGAGGTTATGGTGGACATAAGTGCTGCTCCTTAAAATATGTATGTGTCTTTGCACTCACTGTAAGGGACCGGGCGGACATCCGGATGGGGCAAAACTTGAACTGAGGATTGCATTTTTTACAAAAATGTTTCCTTTTGAAAAAAAACTTTGATCCAGAATCATCAGTACTGCGGAAAACTCAAAATTGGGTGCATCGTTGCCTGAGCCTCTCCCATCTGGCATGATGAAAAGATGATTGTCGGCACCGCAAAACGTTGGGATCGAGCCACCTATTATCGACTGGCCGAGGAAGGCTTTCTCGAGGGCCGGGTAGAGCTGGTGGATGGAGCAATACTCGAGATGTCACCTCAGAATCCGCCTCACGCCTCGGCTGTTGGGCGTTTGACAAATATGCTGGTCAAGATCTACGGAGACACCCATATGGTTAGGGTGCAGCTACCTCTGGACCTGGGAGCTTGGGACCAGCCGGAGCCGGACTTGGCCATCGTCCCCTGGTCGCAAGTTGACAAGAGCACCCACCCTCGCAACGCCGACTTGGTCATAGAGGTGGCCGACAGCAGTCTGGCCTTTGACCTCAAAACCAAGCGCGACTTGTATCTGCGCTCTGGAATCACCAACTATTGGGTGGTGGACCTCCCCCGACAAGGCCTGGCTGTCTGGACCGACCAGGGCTGGCAAACCTACTCCCAAGACCAGTCCCTCCTCCTCCCTGGAACCGATCAAGACCTTGAGATCTGCAGCATCTTCGAGTGAAAGGGTTCCCCCTCTTCGAAGTGTAAGTGCCACAGATGAGCGAGCAACCCTTTGTCCTTCACCAATACGCCCTGGGTCCTTGGGACAACCTGATGTACCTGATCGAGGACTGCCAGAGCAAAGACTGCGCCGTGGTGGATCCCGCCTGGGACATCGAAGTCATTCTTCAAGAGGTACGACAGCGCAACCTCACCCCCAGCACCTGTTTGATCACCCACAATCATTACGACCATGTGAATATGCTCGACCCCCTACTGGCTCACCATCCCGAGATCCAGGTGTACATGCTGGATATAGAGATCGATTGGTCCAACTTTTCCTGCCGCAATCTCAATCGAGTTCAGGCTGGAGACACCATCACTATCGGCACCAAGACTCAAGTCAAAGCCCTACACACCCCAGGGCACAGTCCCGGCTCCATGAGCCTCCATTTAGGAGACAGTCTGCTGACCGGGGACGCAGTCTTCATCGACTCTTGCGGCCGAGCAGATTTTGTCGGGGGAGACTGCCCCACCCTCTATAGGACCATAAACTGGATCGCCGACAATCTTCCGGACCAGACGGTGATCTACCCCGGGCACGGCTCTTTGGAGCGAGGATCGGACACCCTGGGCAACCAAAAGAAAACCAATCCGTACTTCGTGTTCAAGACCTATGAGGAATTCGAAGCCAAGCGCATGCACGGGTGTTCCCCCGGAAGCGCCATGCCTACCGTCAGTCCCGAATGGCAAGCCAAGGTGGAAAGCCTGCAACCGTCCAAGGCTTGAAGACTTGGGCAGAGTGAACTTAACCCTGGAGGAAGGGATTCACAATGTTTAGCCCGCGGTAGGCGAACCCAGCCTGGAGGTCTTCAGTGTAGAGAACCCGGCACCGAGATACCGCCGCAGCGCAGACGATAAGTGAGTCCCAAAATGAAATCTGATGCTGGCGATGAAGATCGACCGCTTGCAGAATAAGATCAGGTTGCACGACCACCACGGGCTGGGTTGAGTACAACTCAACCTTTCGTCGGGCTACTTCGGGGGAGATGCTCAACTTTCGGGTAGCAGAGACGAAGTACTCTTGTAGAACCTGGGTAGATAACACTAGGCGCCCCTTTTCGATCCCTCGATGGAGGAGATCTCTAGCCGTCTTCTGCTTTTCCCTATCTCTGCGATCGTCAGCGTAGACCAGAATATTGGTATCGACAAAGCTACGAACGGTCATAAAGCTCGTCTCGATCAAAAACCCAGCCTCGGGAGTCCCCGTCAGGAAGTTTCTCGAGTTCGGCGATCACCAATTCCCTAGACTCGAGACCTGCAAGCTCTTCGAGGTACTCACGGATCACTTGATTGAGGCTCTTGCCCATGGCCTGCGCTACTTTGCGAGCCTTCTTCACCACATGTTCATCCGCAGCCAGAGTAAGATTCATGGTCTTATCATATATTTACACATAATATGTGTCAAAGATTTCTGCTAGCTCGGCCTACCCGACCCCCCCTCACTTTGTTACAAACCCTTAACATAACCAGCCCCAAACTCCATCGCTCCTCCATCTCGATGGTCTATATTGGGCCTATCAGCAGCCAACGCCGCTGGTGAGTGAATGAGTGAATGAGCATAAGTGATATATCCGGCTGAAAAGCCGGTTTTTTTTTGCCCAAAAGCCCCTCTGCCTCTCGGACAGCCCAAAAGAAATCAAAAAAAATTGCGGCATGCCTTGTCTGTTAACAAATTTACGTTAGAATAGGACGAAGGCCCTATTGCGGGCCAGAAAGTTTGTTCGTTCGGGAGGTCCAGAGTATGGGTGGAGTAGTACGTGGTGTAAAACGCGCCGTTGGTGGGGTCGTCAGAGGGGTCGGAAGTGCCATTGGCGGTGTCGTCCAAGGGGTCGGCCACTTAGCTCAAGGACGTCTGGACAAAGCCGTTGGCAGCGTTGTTGGCGGAGTGGTCAAGGGAGCTGGGCACGTCCTCAAAGGCGGCCTAGGTGCGGTCTCCGATATTTTGGGCGATCCCATCGTGGGAGTGGCCGCAGGGATAGCCGGCTTTGGAGCCTTCGGAATCGGCGGAGCTATCGCAGGTCCGCTCCTAGCCAAAGCTGGTTCGAAACTTTTCGGAGCAGCAGAAAAAGGTGTGGGTCATCTCTTCGGGCTGAATCAACCCCAACACCAACAACTGGGCTACGACCAGAATATGGCGGCCTTCGGGCCGCACAATGCTCACCTGGGAGCCCACCCGGGTGGTCTCTATCCGCCCAGTTTCGGCGGGGGATTCCCGTCTCCGTTTGGCGGAGGTTTCCCCTCGCCTTTCGGCGGTGGCTTTCCCGGTGCCAACATGGGCTTCCCGTCACCTTACGGCGGATTCCCTTCCCCCTATGGAGTCCCTCAGCATTACCCGCCGCCCTACGGTCACTGCCCTTGCGTCTGTCACTTCGCTTAACTGAAGTGCTAACTTAAAGCATTGACTCAGGTCCCCATGGCCAGAGAGCCTTCGATTCCGAGCCAGGAATCGAATGGCTCTCTTTGTTTATCCTTAGAAGACGGGACTGTTCCCACCCGGCTGATGGAAGACCATCGGGAGGCCTACT
>JBJHCR010000016.1:14214-37123 GCA_050486105.1 Vulcanimicrobiota bacterium | reverse complement strand
CGGTTTCCCTGGACAGTTCGGCTAGCAGATTGATGATCTGGGCCTGGACCGAGACATCCAGGGCCGAGACCGGCTCGTCGGCCAGAACCAAGCTGGGTTCTAAGATCAGGGCCCGGGCTATGCCCACCCGTTGCAATTGTCCACCCGAAAGTTCGTTGGGGAAACGGTGGAAGTGGCTGTCATCGAGACCCACCTTCAAGAGCAATTCGGTGGCTCTATGGGCACTGCTCGAGGGCTCAAATCGACGGTGAATTCTGAGGGGTTCCAGCAAGTTCTGGCCGATGGTCAATCTGGGGTGCAGGCTGTTGTAGGGATCTTGAAAGATCATTTGCACCTGTCTGCGATAGGCCAGGATTCCAGGGCCCCGTTGAAAGGGGTTCACTTCTTCCCCCCGCCACAGAAGGCGGCCACCGAGGATGGGGGCTAGGCCGAGCAAGGCCCGCAAAATGGAGCTTTTGCCGCTCCCGCTTTCCCCTACCAGAGCGTGGAGTTCCCCCTGGTCCAGGCTCAAAGTAAAGCCTTTGACTACGGGCTCAGCCGTTGGTCCTCCATAGCCGACCATTAGCTCTTCTATGCTGAGGAGTTCGCTCACGACACCAACCAGCAACGGGCCCTTCGATCGGGTGCTACCTGGACTTCAGTGGGCTCATCCTGGCGACACCGGCTTTGGGCCTGGGGGCAACGATCAGCGAAGGCACATCCCTTCACCGTTTCTCGTAGGTTAGGCGGGGAACCCGGGATACTCGGTAAGGGTCCAGGGGGTCGGGCTGAAGCGAGCTTCGGTCGGCATTCCAGCAAGAGCTTGGTGTACGGATGAGCGGGCTGCTCTAGGACTTCGCTGCTCGGACCTTCCTCGACCACTTGGCCGGCGTACATCACCAGCACCTTGTCGGCCACTTTTTCCACCACAGCCATGTCGTGGGTGATGAGGACCAAAGCCATGCCGTGGCTTTGTTGTAAGGATTTCAACAACTCCAGCACTTGAGAGGCCACGGTGACGTCGAGGGCGGTGGTCGGCTCATCGGCGATCAAGACTTCAGGCTCGCAAGCCAAGGCAATGGCGATAAGAACCCTTTGCCGCATGCCTCCGGAGAGTTCGTGGGGGTATTGCAAGTAGACCGCCTCTGGATCTTTGAGGCCCACCTCCGCGAGCAGCTCTAAAGTCTTCTCCTTGGAGGACGGGTGGGACACCGGGTACTGGGTTGACCGAGCCGATGGGGTCGAGTTGCGATGATGATAAACCACGGTCTCCTCAACCTGCTTGCCCACCCTCATCACCGGATTCAGACTGCTCATGGGATTTTGAAAGACCATAGCCAGCCCGCGCCCTCGATGCATCCCAGAACGGGGCTCGAAGTGTTGACCGTGAAAACGGAAAAGGCCTTGAACCTGTACCTTTTCTGGCAGCAACCCCATGATCGCCAGACTGCTGGCCGACTTCCCTGAGCCCGACTCCCCCACCACCGCTAGAGTCTGCCCGGGAAAGACTTCAAGGTCCAGTCCACGCACGGCTGGAAGGAGGCCTCCGTCGGTACGGAAAGTAACCCGAAGATCGGTGACACTGAGGACGGGCTGCATCCCAGACGGTTCCCTAGGACCATCGCATGCCCCTTCGGAAGACACCGACCCAGGAGAACGAAAACAGTATGAAACGGCTCGAAGAACTCGCTCAGCACTTGAATCTGGACTTTCACGGCCCAGCAGACCTTGAGATTCTCGGAGTCTGCAGCCTGGAAATGCCAAAAGCCGGTCACATGGCTCTGCTGGAATCGGAGTACTTTCTGGCGAAGCTTGAGAATTCAAAGCTGGCTGCAGTCCTCCACTCCGAAAGCTTAGAGGTGGACCTGCCCGGCCTAATTTCCAAAAATCCCAGAATAGACCTGGCCAAACTCCTTGGGCTCTTCTATCCTGACCCTCCGCTGCGACCGGGAGTCCATCCCACAGCGACGGTGGACCCCAGAGCCCACATCGCCCCCACCGCCGAGGTCGGGGCCCACTGCACCGTTGGACCTTCGGCAGAGATCGGGGATCACGTCCTGCTGCAGGCCTTCATCAGCGTAGGGGAAGGGGCTCGGGTCGGGGCCCATAGCCGCCTACTGGCCCACGTGTCCATCGGTGGAACGTGCCAACTCGGCAGCGATTGCCGACTGGAGCCCTGGGCTCAGGTGGGAGAAGGGGCCTCCCTCGGTCACAGCGTGGACCTGGGAGCCCACGCGAGCGTCGGAGCCGGCAGCGAGATCGGAGACGGCACCAAGATCGACAACCTGGTCTTGGTGCAACCCGGAGCCCGGTTGGGTCGAGCCTGCATCCTCACCTCCCAATGCACTGTAGGACGCCAAGCCAAACTGGGCGACGGGGTGGTCATGGGTGGTCAATCCTCGGTGGCTCCGAAGGCAGAACTGTGCTCCGGGGTCCGCTTGGGCGGGCGGAGTGTGGCCGTGGGACAGATCGATAAACCTGGAGATTATCTGGGCAACCCAGCCCTTCCCCTCAGAGAAGAAATGCGCCGCCGGGCCAAAGAGCGAAAAAGTCAAAGAGACTCAAGCTCGGAGTAAAAGCGTCCTTCGCCCAATTCCAGGGCCAAGGTTTCGATGTCTGGGCCGAGAACCCGATCTCCCGATTTCGGTGGAACCAACCCGTCCAGCAGCTCGACTGCTCTCTGCAAGGTAGGTCCCGGCTGGAGTGGCAAGCGATAGCCTAAGGCCGCTCGGGCCGTCAGCATTTCGATGGCCAGAATGCGCTCCAGGTTTCGAGCCACCCTGAAGGCCATCAGGGCCGCCATGGTTCCCATATTCACGTGGTCCTCTTGAAAGGCGGACATAGGGATAGAGTCCACCGAAACTGGGTGGGAGAGGATTTTGTTTTCGGCTACCAGATAAGCCGAGACGTACTGAGGGATCATCCAGCCAGAATTCAAACCAGGATCTTCGGTCAGGAACGGGGGAAGGCCGTTGACCCGAAAGTTCAGCAGCCGATCGGTTCGACGCTCGGAAATATTGCCCAGTTCGGCCAAGGCCACCGACAGGCCGTCGAGACACTGAGCCATGGGTTCCCCGTGGGCATTGCAGGCCGAGAGCACAGCGTCGGGAAAGATCAGGGGATTGTCGGTGGCCGAATTGAGTTCGACTTCCAAGGTAGCCACCGCTCGCTCTATGGTCTGCAGGCTGCTTCCGTGAACCTGAGGCGTGGTCCGCAACGATAGGCAATCCTGCAGGTTTTCGGTGCTCAACAGTTCGCTTCCCATGGTCAGTCGAAGCAAGGTGGCAGCCACCCGGCTCTGACCGCTGTGGTTGCGCACTCGGTGCACTCTGGGGTCGAGACACCCGGGATTGGCTCTGAGCGCCTCAAAGGACAAGGCTGCAGCCAGGTCCGCAGCCTGGGAAAGACGATGAGCCCTGAGCGTGGCCAGCCCTCCGATCCCCATCAACGAGGGAGTGCCGCTGACCAAAGACAGGCCCTCTCCTTCGAGCAGTTCCAAAGGCTGAAGTCCGGCGCTCTGCAATGCCTTCTCAGCCGGGACTTCGCGCTCACCTTCGAGGCAGGTTCCAAGCCCCATGAGCGCACACCCAACGCTTGCCATGTGGGTCAAAGAGCCGATGGAGCCCCGGCTGGGGATCAGGGGAATGACCTTACGGTTCAACATCTCTACCAACATGTCTAAAAGCTCCAGCCGGACCCCGGAATAGCCCTGTCCAAGGTTGAGAACCGCCGAGAACATGATGGCTCGAACCAGGAGAGGGCTGAGGCCCGCGCCCACTCCGCAAGCATGGCTCAAGACGATGTTGCGCGACAATTGGGGGCCTTGCTCGGGTGGAATAGCTCGGGTGTACAGGGCCCCGACGCCGGTGTTGGTTCCATACACCGGCGTGCCTCGCTCAAGGTGAGCCAGCAGGTGTCCCCGGGAAGCCTGCACCCTGGCCTGAAACTCGGGACCGAGTCGAACCTGAACCTCTCCGTGAGCCACCGCTCCCAACTCCTTGAGACCTACAGGCGAGGTGTCGAGAAGAAGCTCAGTCAAAGCGATGTGGTCCCTATACGAATCATTTTGGCTCATCCTCGAGGTTTTTAGAATCTGCTGTGCGGGATGGGCTATTCTTTTGAATTCTCTCGAGAATCCCTAGATTCAGCAAGAGAAATACCCAACTCAGAGCCCCGCTCAGCGGCTCGGAGTTCCAGCCGGTCCACCAGGACGGCTGTAAGTGGGTCCAGGGTTGGGCCATATTGGGAAGGATGAGCCCCGCGTGGAACCCCACCGAGGCCCAAATGGTCTGTGTCGTCCAGGCCAAGCGCGCCAAGAACACTCCCAAGAGAAAGAGACCGAAGCCGTAGCTCAGTTTGAAGCTGAAATCTCCAGGTCGAAAGAGATGAACCCCGGCGAAGAGCAGGCTGGACCAGACCACTGCTGCCTTCACCGAAGTGACGGCGGCTAAGCGGCCCAGCAGAAAACCGCGAAAGAGCGCCTCCTCTACCAAAGCCACCGCAAAACAGCTCAACAGCCAGATCAGCAACACGCTCCACGACAGAGGATCGACGGAGACTTCGTTGACCCCCAAAAGGCCGTAGAGCAGCAGAAGGCCCGAAGTTAGGGCAAGTCCCAGGGCAAAATTTGGGATGAAACGAGGTGCCGAGCCCCAACCTGGGCGCACGGGTCGATATCGCCACCAACTGTCCAGGAGGAGAAGAAAAAGTCCTCCGTACAGCAGACCTTGATAGAGTTGCCGTTGGAAGGTTTCACGGGAAACCTCCTTGAGCACAAAAAAGGGGTCCCCCGAACTCAGCCCAACCGGCAACCAGGCCCCTATCCAAACGGCCGCCGCCAAGAGGACAAAGCGGACCAGGGGAGTCAACCTTGGCTGCTCCACCAAAGATCGGTGATCCTCTGGGCCATGGCCTGAGTTCCTCCTGGTGGACCTAGCCTTTCTCGCCCAATTTCAGCCCTGCGATGCCTCTCGGCAGGGTCGATGAGCAGTCGATGCAACTCCTCGACCACCGCACCCACGCGCTCCTCCACTACGGCCACGGCATCCCCGAGGAGACCCTTTTGCCTTTTTCGATACCACCGCAGTCGACGCCCGCCTGAGGGGTCGTAGGCCACCACGGGTACGCCCGCTCCGGCGGCCTGCTCATTGGCGGTTCCGGCTTGGCCCAACGCGACCACACTGGTATGCAGGAGATCTCCGAGACCTCCTTGCAACAGCTCCACTCGGCAGTCATCCCGGACCAGGGTTCCCAGCCAGATCTCTTTGGACACTGCGGGGGTCGCTAAAGGCCGTGGAGGCTGAAACTCCCAACCCTGGTCCAAAGCCGGAGCGCACAGGGGTTCTACCAAGGTTCCGGGAGCCAAGGCGACTCCGGCTTGCAAACTTTCGTGCCATTGGCGAAGTTGACTGACAACGTCCAACTGGAAAGGGAGAACCAATGGTGCCTGACTCCGGGACCCGGGAAGCAAGGCGACCAGCGGTCCCTTCTCGAAGGGCAACGACAGACCTCTGGGCTGCACCTCGTCCATCATGGCGTTGCCCAACCACTCAGCGGACACGCCGGAGGATCTGAGAGACTGAGCGGTAGGCTCATCTCGAACCAGACAGTGCAGGGTACTCCTTTTGAGAATCGCCCGCTCAAACCAGGAATAGGGGTGGTGATAGACGGATTTTGCCGTCCCCACAAACAGGATGTTCCGGTGCCCCGCCAAGGCAGCCCAGAGGACCGGAAAGAGGTCCCCGACGGCCACCGTGAGGGCCGACTCCTCTCTAAGCTGCCAAAGGCTCTGGAGTTGGCCAACGTGCCTCAGAACCACTCCACTGAGCAGATCGGCCAAGGCCAGGCGCCAAGATTCACGAAAAAGTCCCTCGCTGGGCGGCATCACTCTAGGCCCACAAAGCTCGAACTCTTCGGCCAGGGCTCGTCCTGGCCCCACCAGCGGGCAACACAGCACCCTCGACTCGAGCTCGGAAGGGAGTTGCTTGAGAATGCGATAGGCGATAGCGTCCTCGCCGGCTCCGTTGCTGAGCACCAGCAAACGTTTCACTCCAAGCTCCCCGATTCGGTGTACAACTTGAAGTCCCAACCCAGGCCCGGAGTTTTCTCCCAAAGACCAAAGTGAGTCCCGTGGGCCCCAACGTGACCTATCAAGGTTGAGCCGATCCGTTCCGGAGTCCGAAAACGGTTATGGCTATGCCCCCCCAAGATCAGGTCCAATCTCAAATCCCTGCGGACCAGCAACTTTTGCGCCAAGCGCCGGTCCCAATCCCAACCTAGGTGCGACAGGAAGACCACCACATCGTGGTCCCTCTGATAGCGCTCCACTAAAGACTCAATGAGCGTTTCGGGAGACAGAAATCGCAAGCCGAAGAACCGCTCATACCACGAACCCACCGGATATTGGACCACAGTCATGCCAAAAATACCCACTCGACTTCCGGCGCGAGTCACCGATACACCTTCACGCCAAGTGAGCGAGCGGCCCCGCAGATCCACTAAATTTGCGGCCAACAGCGGGAATTTCCCCTGACGAAATCTGCGGGCTCTGACCAGAGGAAGATAATGAAGTTCTCGATTTCCCATGGTCACCGCGTCACAATTCAAGTTGGTGAGAGTCTCGAGATTCGGCTCCGACCAACGGAATGCAGAGTTGGAGCCCGCGATCGTGTCGCCGGCATCGAGGAAGAGGTCGGTATCCGGATTGCGGAGTTCCGAAACGGTGCGATAAACCGACTGAGCCCCGTGCAGGTCGGCCGTGTGAAAAATTCTGAGACTCACGCTTCTTTAAGGTTGCGATAGGCTAGGAAGACCGGAGTGTGCCCTGCTAAAAAGGCCAGCCCAATAAGGGCCACGTTCCCCGTAGCCAGCAAGGCAAAAGTGGCGAACACTGAGGACAAGATCATGCCGCTGCCCAGAACCTTCGGGTCCGAGAGCGCCGAGAACCCTAGACAACCCCCGATGGAAAGCCCGGCGAAGGCGGTCTCCAGACCTGCTTGAATATCGGGATGGGGGTCCCCCAAATAGGCCGCTAACAGTAAGATTTTAGGAATGATCGCCGATTCATCGAGATTTGGAAAATGATTGAGGCCGGTCACCAGACCGATCAACAATCCCGCGGTGGCAAAGCAAAGGGTCGACAGAAAACGCGGCTGAGCCAGTTTCTTCAGTAGGCGATTTCCCTTCTTCTGAGTTTCGGCCTCTTGACTGATGGCCACATCTACCGGGTTTTGGACCTTTTTTCTTCGAGCCGCTCTGGCGCCTTTTTTACTCATCGCTTAATTTTCCCTAAACCTGCTGCGCTTTCCACAGCAAGATCGCCCAGATCAGAACTTGCCAAACCAGGGTCACCCTTTCAAACGTCAGGGCTCTCATCATGTCGAACCGACCCTTGGCGATCGCCTGGAGTTTCTCGCTGGTCTGTAGTCTGGGAATCAAAGCCGGCACAGTCTGACTGTACAAAGAATAGTCTTCCCCAAACTCTTGCAACAGGAAATCCTGTTCTAGCATGATGATGTTGTGATAGACGAAACCCAAGAACAAAGCCGCCGCCAACCACATACTCAGGGCCACCTCAAAGGTATGCCCCCCCACAGCAGCAGTGGCTACCGCCATTCCATTCAGCAGATTCCCTAGGTACAAGGGGTTACGCACCAAGGCGTAGGGACCGCTGGTGACCAATTCCGGTGCATCGAGCTCTTGAGAACGGGTCGGTTCACCCGTGTAGCCGATAGCCCAGAGCCTCAAGCTTTCCCCGAGAACGGCCAGAAGAGCTCCCAAGAAAAGGCTGGTGGGACAAGGCTTGGCAATCCAAAGAAAAAGTAGGGCAACGGGTGCCACCAAGCCACCTCTCCACTTGAAGAGAAACCGACGAACTTTCAACATAGGATGGTCTCAATCATGTCCACGAACCTTTCGGCGGATCCTGGGGGTCCCATGACCGCTCTGGCCTCGCGTCCGATTCGGTCGCGCTCGGCTGCATTGTCTAGCAAATGAGAGAGAAAGTCAAACAAGTCCTCGAGGTCGTTGCGTACATAGAACTCCGGGACAACCTTGCGCCCGGCTATCTGGTTAGGCAGAGCTATATAGGCCAATTTTTTGGCTTTGCGAGCCTTGAGTCGGCGCTTGAGAGATTCGAGTCCCGGCAACCTGTCGAGCACTCCGAGGAGACCCCCTCCGCCAACCGGAACTCGAGTCGACAGAGGTATCACCGTGGGCTTCCCGGCGATGGCAAGCTCTGCCGTGTTGGTTCCCGGAAGGCTCAAGGCCAACTGGCAGGTTCCAATAACCCGGTACGGATCGTTCCAGCAAACTTCAATCTCGCATCCGGCCTCGGTCAGCAAATAGTCCCCCATCAGTCGAGCTCGAGACTTGGCGATGCCCAAATTGAAGGGGTTGAGAGCGGCGGAGGCGAGTTGCTCTCGAGTCAGATACGGAGAGGCGGACAGCAGAATCCGCCATTCGGGATGACGTTCGGAAAGCCGCTCGGCAACCGACAAGAATGGTCCCAGGGCCGCCTTGAGATGTAGCCAACGCGAACCTGGGAAAAGGGCGAGAACAGGCCGTTTCCCTTGATCACGACTGGAGAATTCTGAGCAACTACGGCTCTCCAAGGCTTGGAGTACAGCGTCTACCCGTAAATCTCCAATTTCTTGCCAGAGCCCACCACCTTTTGCCTGGACCTGAGTTGCCGGGTCGCAATAGCCTAGGCAGGATGCGTCGAAGCCTCCCAACCACTGAGTTCCGATCCACCGACTCTTCTCGGGGAAGTAGGCTACGGCGGGGAACTTGAACCTCTGCTTCAAAAGTAAGGCATGCCAGGGATCACCACCCAAGAACCCCACCACCCCTGGACCTTCAGGTTTCTTTCCGGTCAACCAGCGTATAGCGGTTTGCCCCGGACTCCATACCTCCAAGGGGAAACCCCAGGATTCGACCACCCGCCTCTCGGCCCCAGTGGCGTACGGGCAGGGCACCAGCGCCAGAAAGAGCCGCCAAGTCGGATGCCTTCGCCTCAATTCGGAGGCGATGGGCTTGACGTAGGTCGACACCTCCCCGGGCGAATTGCTGACCAACACCACCGAAGTCACAAGAGATCATCCTGGTTTGAGGAGACAGTCTCGGTGGCCACTCGATATATGGCTTGAGCCACTTCGGAAACGATAGGAGGGTGGCCCAGAGCCTCCTTAACTCGGCGGAGATCGTGCAACATCCGATCCCTTTGAGGACCTTCGAACAGCAGGCCTTCCACCTCGGCAGCTAAGCGTTCAGGATTCACCTGCTCTTGCAAAAGTTCGGGCAAGATATCCTCGTTCAGAACCAGATTGGGCAAGGCTATGCGGTCGATTCTCAGGAAACCCAACCCCATCAACAACTTCACTCCAAAATAGTCGAACTTATTGACCTTATAACCCAGAACCATAGGACATCCCAAACAAGCGGCCTCCAAGGAGACCGAGCCCGAGGTGAGGATGGCGGCTCTGGAGATGCTCAAGATCTCGTGAGCCTTGCCGTTGAAGAGTTCGACCGCCTCCGTGTTTCGCTGCTCTAGCATTGACTGCAACAGCTCATAGACCCGCTCGGAAGCCGCCGGAATCAAGAAGGTGAGATTGGGGAACCGTCTCTTGAGGATGTCGGCGGCGTCGAGCAGCACCGGGGTCATCAATCGAATCTCTTGCAGCCTGCTGCCCGGAAGTAGTGCCACAAAGGTGCGCTCAGACGACGACAAGCCCAAGCCAGCCAGCGTCTGAGACGGTTCAGCAGGTTGCACCACCTCCACCATGGGGTGTCCGAAGTAGTCCACCTCGATCCCGGCCCGACAATAGTTGTCGAAATTCCGACGAAAGGTGCAGATCACCCGAGTGACTCTCCTGGCGATCTTGGTCAGACGTTTGGGATTCGTGGTCCAAGCTGAAGGGGGAAAGTAATAGACGGTTTTCAGGCTACGTTTAGCCAGGGGTTTGGCGAGACGCATAAATACGGCCGGAGAGTCGATCATGACGGTCACTGTTGGTCGAAGTCTCAGCAAGGCCCGTCTCACCTTGAGATACTCCCAGGCGATCTTGGGCAATCGCCCGAAAACTTCGAACAGACCAATGGTTCCCCAACACGAGGTGTCCACCAAGAGTTCCACTCCGGCCGCTCTCAGGTGCTTACCTCCGATACCCACCAAGCGGGCTTCGGGGTCTAAGCGTCTCAGATGGGGAACCAGAGCCGCGGCTTGAAGATCCCCGGATGGTTCAGCCGCCAATATGGCATAGGTCCTTTCCATCACTTGAGATCAACAGAACGGGTCCGCCCCCGCTCGACCCCCTCAACAGTTAGCAGCTTCGACCTTGACTTTGAATGGACGAGCCTTCTGTCGCCGTTCACGACGATGCTCAGGCTCACGAATGCAAACACCCATCTTTGAAGGACTCTCTAGAAAGCGAATCAAGTGCTTGACCTCTTCGTAAGGCTTCACTGTGGAGCGAATCGAGTTTAAGGCTTGACTGAGGTTTAACCCCGACTGCAGAATAAGGCGGTAGCAAGCCTTTAGAGCCTGTCGGCTGTCTTTATCGATCCCCCGCCTCTGCATTCCTCGAATATTCATTCCGAAGATCCGTGCGGGCTGCCCATCCACCATCGAAAAGGGCGGAACGTCTTGACGAATCTGAGCCATTCCCCCGAGCATAGCCAACTTTCCAACCCTGACAAACTGATGGAGACCGCACATACCACCCAAGACCGCTTGGTCTTCGATCTCCACGTGGCCGGCCAAACCACAAGAATTTGCAATGATGATTTGATTTCCGAGCAGGCAGTTGTGAGCGACGTGAGTGTAGGCCATGATGAGATTGTCGTCGCCGATAGCGGTCACGCCTTCGGCATCGGAGGCCCGATGAATGGTCACATACTCGCGAATGACATTGCGGCATCCGACCTTGGTGTAAGCGCGCTCGCCGCTATATCGAAGATCTTGAGGGGCCACTCCGATGACTGCACCGGGATAGATCTCATTGTCTTCACCGATCTCGGTCCATTCTCCGACAACCACCGAGGAATGAAGCTTGGTCCCCCTACCGATCTTGACGTTCTTGGCGATGATCGTGAAAGGACCGATCTCGGCGTCTTCGGCGATCTCTGCGGCCGGATCTACGATCGCTGAAGGATGAATGTTTGCCACAAAGACGTTCCTCTCTTAGCCTGCTAGAGCTATCAATTCTTTGCCCAGGGGGGCCTTAGATTTGACCATCTTCATTCGGGCCAAGACCTGCATGGCAAGCTCGAGAGCTCGCTTGCCATCTTCGCCTGTCACCAAAGGAGTCCGGTGATTTGCAACGCAATCAGCGAAATGCGAAAGCTCAAGTTTGAGTGGCTCGTCCTTTTCTACGGGTAGATATTCCGGCGGGACGGGGTGCCCCGAGCGAGGGGGCCTCATGGCACATAGGGTCTGGTTCATGAAATCCAAGACCAGAGTCCGTCCCGTATCCTCCGTAACCCTAAGGCTACGTTGCTTGTCACCGCTGATTCTCGAAGCGAGCAAACTGGCGGCGACCCCATTCTTAAAGAGCAGATGAACCTGGGCGACGTCTTCGAAATCCGAATAGACCGACACCCCCATGGCGTGAATCTCCACCACCGGCGACTTCACCAGGTTGATCAAAATATCTAGATCGTGAATCATCAAATCCCACACCACACCCACGTCGAGGTTGCGGTTGGTGGGATATGATATTCGTTGGGACTCAAGAAACACCGGCAAACCCATGACGCTTCGGAGCTTCCGGACTGCTGGGTTGAAACGCTCGAGATGTCCCACTTGAAGAATGCAGTGATTCTTTTTTGAGAGATCGACCAAACGCTTGGCTTGTAGAAGATCTACGGTGATTGGTTTTTCAACCAAGACGTGAACACCGTGTTCGAGAAAATCCACTGCTAAGGGATAGTGAAGGCTGGTGGGGACAGCAATATTAACAGCCTCCACGCCTCGCTCGAGCAGCGAACGATAGTCTGTATAAAACTCTGTTCCAAACTGCTCAGAGCAGAGTCTACCTTTTGATTCGTTAATGTCGACCAGACCCAGGAGATCCGTATTGGGAAGTTCGGAGTACACCCTCGCGTGATGCACGCCCATACTCCCTATGCCGACGACGCCAACCTTGACTGGCTCCAAGACCCTTGCCTCCTTGTCCCTCAGGTGTGCTATTCACACGGCCTGAGGGGATTGAGGGAACCAAACTTTTTTTTTGCCAGACATAGTCAAGATCTCCGGCTTCAAAGCGGTTTCCTGGTTTATAACACAGGCTCAACGATGGCGCAACACATGGGATGCGTTCGGTCCTCGACCTGCAGAATTACGAAATTTCTTCAAGTACCTATCCAGAATCCCTCCTCTGCTAGCCGACGAGATTGCTTCCAACAGTTTTCTAAGTCTCACCGGTCGATTCCTTAAGTCAAGGAAAAGGTCAGTTGACCTGTCACAGCAGGTTGCTCGTCTACCGAGGCCGTGGCTTTCACCGTCAAACTCTCAGCCTGGCGCTCCACTAACTCTATCTCTAATCTCAATCGGTCGCCGGGAACAGTTGTTCGTCGAAAACGCAGTTTTTTGATTTGAGACAACCGAACTCCGTTGCTTCCACCAGCCCAAATCCAGGTCAACTGACATAGACTCTCCATGATCAGAACTCCGGGCATGACGGGTGCATTCGGGAAATGACCTCGAAAATGTGGTTCATTGACGGAGACGTTTTTGTATCCCACAGCCTTGGTTTCTGAGAGGGACTCGACCTCATCGAGCATGACCAGGGGATAGCGATGCGGCAATCTTGTGCGAACTTCTTCGGCCTTCACAGGGAACGATACTCCTCCCAGATTGTTCGAGCGCACTCCACGTGTAATCGGTGACCCGCTTTGACACCTAGGACCCGCCCCTGAACTCTTGCGCCCAAAAGCGCAAAGTCTCCTATCAGATCGAGACACTTGTGACGAACTGGCTCATCCTCAAGTCGCAAAGGAGTCGAGTAACGATCTTGATAGATCACCAGAGCGTTCTCAAGGCTTCCGCCTTGAGCCTTTCCTCTGGCCAGCAGAGGTTCAACCTCTTCCCAGAGACCGAAGGTCCTCGCTGGAGCGAGATCCTTGGTAAAACTTTGGGGCCCGACTTCAATAGACACGGCCTGCACCTTAAGCAAGGGATGAGGGTAGTGCAAGACATATTCGAAATGACTTGAGCCACCCGGGAGAGCGAGCACCAGTCCACTGTTTGCATCCCCTACGGAAAAGGGTTTAGGAATGCTGAGGACCTTGGCGGGTGCCTGCTGCACTTCAGTGCCGACTTCGGCTAAGGCTAGGCAATATTCCAAAGCCGAGCCGTCGAGGATAGGGACCTCTGGTCCATCGATCTCGATCTCTAGGTTGTCCACGGAAAAGGCTGCGAGTGCCGCCAGGAGATGTTCTGGAGTGGAAACCGACTCATCCCCGTGGCCGAGTACCGTGCAGCGGTCACAGCGACTAACGTACTCGAGGGTCGCAGGCACTCTTCCCCCCGAGGCGGTGACAAAAACTCTCCCAGTGTCTTCAGCCGCGGGTCGCAACCTCACCGTGGCAGGGATCCCTGTGTGGATCCCTACCCCAGAAAATGTTAAAGGAGCCTTCAGGGTTTGCTGCTGCGCTGGGGTCATCGAAGAGCCCGAACCTCCAAATAGGCCGGATAATTTGACGAGGCCTCAGGCAAAGTCAACACCGAAACCGTTCTTTCTTGCTTAGGCTCAACCCTAAAGCGTCCAAGGGACGTCTCGACGCCTCGCTTTACGAATGGAGCTTCGAGAATCTCACCATCGACCAAAAAAGTCCCGGCACCAGGGCCAGACTCGGGTCGAAAGACCAACTCAAAATCTACCGGCCGAGAATCAGGATTTGTGAGCACGAAGTGAGTCTGATACAGAACTCCGAAGTTGCCTGTATTCGGTAGTCCTGTTTCAAAATCGATCAGCCAGGGAGCCTTGCCAACCGCCACTTTGGTAGGCTGCATTCCGGGATCCATATCCACCCATTCCTCGAAGAACGGCTGAGCGAACACTCCGTGGGGATGAATGCGAAAGGGATTGAACGGCCCTCCCAGTCTCACCACACCGGCAGTGCTATTGCGTGCCGGAGCCAAAGCTGAATGAACTTCGACCCGCAACTTCCCTTCTCCAAGGATTTGGAAGTTGACAAAACCAGACAGGAGGTCTCTTCGCCTCATCAGGTGGTCGGCCACCACGTATTGTGAGTTTGGAGAGAGCGTCACGATGTAGCCAGCCTGGCTTCCCACTTGCTGCAAAAACCTAACGGCAGCCATATGTCCCGTGTGGACCTCGTTTCTGTTGGGGCCGGCAAAGGTGCTCCCAATCCAGACCTCGATGGGATTGTCCGTCTCGTTGTAGAGATTGACCCAAAGATTCCGGTCCGCCAGGGTTTGGTTGAGATGAGAATACATGAGCCGAGTGGGCTCGGTGTCGGTGAAGGTATACTCCATCAGAACACCATCATCCGACACTCGTTCCGGACGATTAGAGACCACCAGGATATTGGGCTCGTCAATGTCGAGGTCCACAGACTCGACCTGAATAGCCACTTTCTTCTGAACTGGAAAATATTCTTCCCCAGCGACCACCTCGACGGGGAGTTCGAACCTGAGCTTTTGACCCTGAGGAACGGAAGGTGGAGTGGGCGGGTCTGCCGAGAACTGCAAGCGGGCTCCTGGGTTCAATCTGGTCTTCCCAGCGACAGCCGTCAGGGACGCTTCGGCTACCAGTGCACCGGGGGCAGGGTCCCCGGTGACCTTGAGGTTCACCTCATCAGGAGGGTATCCCGCCCAGTCCTTGACCCAAATCGGAATTTTGATCTGCCCCTTGCCTCGGCTCAGCAGCAGCGAAGTACGACCTACGGACGTGGCCTCGATCTGGACAGTCTCTTGACCCTGATCGATCCGCGCAGTAACGACTCCGTCTCCCCCTTGAACGACTATGTCGCCCTTGGCCACCCCTGAGATCTTCAGTTGCCGACTCTCCCCGACGGGCATAACTATATTCCGAGGAGAGACATTGAGCAGCCCAGGGCCAACAGCTTTCTTTAGTCTCTGGGCCCAAAGCTTGGCCAAACCCTCGGGGGTACTTTTGTTCTCGAGCGCTAGGGCTTTGTCCACATTCACTAACAGAGTTTGCCCCCAGAACACACCGAACCCGCTTTCCGTCTTTCGGGCTTCAATCTGGTCGGGGTTGGCTCCAGAGGCGAGTAAAGAATCAAGTCGCTTTTGGACCGCTGGGCCCGATCCGCTTGATACCCGCATGACCGTCTCTCCACCCACCACCACCGGGTCTGCCCAAAGCGGTAAGGTGGTGAAGGTCAGAAAAACCACTAGGGCCAAAGGCCGCCAGAAGCTCAAGGGTCTTCCAAAAGCTTGGTATATCAATGCAGGTCTCCTCAAAGTTCGTTTGTCTTCCGTGCTACCCAGCGCCAAAAGGCCGGCAACTAAGGGTTGGCAGACTTTTGGCGAGCAGGATGGCCCGACCAGTGGGTGCCAGTCGAAATCTGTGTCCTGGTAAAGCCGGTGAGGTTCTCGGCGGTCACATCGTCTCCGTACACGGAATGACCGTTGGTACCCACTAGGTCTCCGAATCGAGTTCGCCGTCCAAGCCGGGTGCTGCCTGCCAGACCACATCCGCTCCCCAACTGAGACTCGTCTCCCACGGAGCAATTATGGGCGACTTGTGTCAAGGCCCCTAGCCGGCATCGCGCTCCGATATCCGTAGAATCCAAGGTTGCCCGGTCGATGCAGGTGGCCGGACCAACCACCGCCCCAGGCCCTATTCGAACCCCACCGATTTGGGGAAGGCGAAGGTGTTGCTGCCCGTCAAAAACATAGCCGAATCCACAAGACCCGACAACCGCCTCCCCTGCGATCACCGTATCGGGTCCGATCTCGCATCCTTCCAAGATCACCGCTCCGGGTCCGATCTCTGCTCTCGCCCCTAGCTTAACCCTCGGGCCGACATAGGCAAAAGGATGAATGATGCAGCCTTCTTCGATCTGGGCAGACGGATCGACCACGGCCTCAGCGGCAACGTTGGCTTCAGCCATCGTTGTCCTGCAGCCTGAGCAAGACATCGAGGGAGATATCTTCCCCCCCATGATAACGAACCGTTTTGGTTAGAGGATTGTCGACCACAACCAGATCGAGACCCCTTTCTCGAGCGATGGCTATGGTCTCTTTCTCAACTCGAGCAATGGAGTCTTCCATGAAGGAGTCCATTCGCTTCTGCCATTCTTCGGAGTTCTTGGCAATCTGGAGTTGCAGCGCATCGTACTCTTCTTTACTCTTCACGTCCGAGACAGCGAGGTAGGTCTGACCTGCTTGGGTGGCCCAATCGAGGCGAATCCTTACGGTCTCCGGTCGTTCCTCCATGACTCGCATGACATCTACAGTGCCCACCTTGAGATTCGAAGAAGTATCGCCTGAAAGATGACAGCCTTGAAGTATCAGGAGGCTCAGCAAGGCTAAGCAAAGAGAGCGTCTCAATCGTCTTGGCCTTTCTCAGGAGACGAGGCCGCACGCTGATTCATTTCGAGTTGAAGATCCGGGGTAATGTCGACCCCCCCCCATTCGGTGGTGGGATACATGCTGCTGTCGACAATGACCATATCGATGCTTTTCCGCTTGGCAATAGCCTCAGCCGTGTCCTGAATAACCGTGTGTCGCTCTTGAAGAAAGGCCTGAGTCTTTTCCAGCCAACGTCCATCTAACTCTCGCTGAGATACTTCATAGACGTTTTGGGCTTCTTCTTTTGCTTGTGGGGAAGAAGCCGCCTTCATCTTTTCTACGAATTTTTGCCGAACGTCAGTTTGCTCTTTCAGATATTCAATGGAAAGGCTTTGGTATTCAGGGTCATCCTGCAATAGAATTGCGGTATCAACCCTCCCCACAGCCATTTTCTTGGACTGTTGAGGATCGCAACCTAAAAACATAAAAGCTGAACTCACCATCAAACAGGCAAGTATCATTTTAAACCGGAACTCTCTCATCATCTTCGCTCCATCTGCTTGACTGCTACCATGGCCAGATCGGTCAAATCGGGATACTCGCTGTACTCATAGCTGCCGATGACCATGTCGATATCCTTCTTCTGAGCGACGGTAGCGATCTTGGCGTTGAGTTCACTGGACATTTTTTCGAAGAGTGCGGTTCGCTCTTCTTGAATTTGCTTGATTTTCTCATCCGTCCGCTCAAGCTGCTCCTGAGTTTCCGCGGAAAGATTGGCCAAGCCCGTCGTTATCCGCTCTCCGATGTCGCTCTCTAGCTGACGAAGGCTGTCCTCGACTTCGCTTTGCTTGGCTTCAAGTCGGGCCCGAGCCTCTGCGGTCTTGGCTTCCATACGAGCCTGAAGGGCAGCCTTCTTGCTCTCGAGTTCCGCTTGCATACGGCCCTCGATCTCTCGGATCTTTTGCTTGACTTCAGGGGGGGGGCCAGCCTGCGCCTGGCTGACCGGCTCAGGCATACCGATCTCTTGCCTCTTGGCGGCTAACTTTTGTTGAACTTCTCGATCGAGTTCTCTCTGATAGGCCTCGAGTTCGGACTGCAGTTGTTGGGTCTTGGAAGCTCTCACCTCAGCGAATTCTGATTCGAGCTCTTGCCTCCGAGCAGTCTTGAGGGTATCTATTTCTTGGCTGATGGCTCCGAGACGCTGCTCGGCTAAATTCTTGGCTTCTTCGTCGCTGGAATTCTGGGCCGTCAGCTGGAGGTTCAGCCGTTCAGCCTGGAATTGGGCTGCCAAGTCCGCTTCATAGGAAGCGATCTGCCCATCCACCTCAGCCTTCTTGGCTGAGATCTGGTCGCCGATCTGTTTCTCGAGTTCCAAACGTTTGGCGGCCAAATTGCGTTCACGGACCAAAGAAAGGTTGCCCAGATAGTCGGCGATCTGCGATTCGACACCAGCATCCAGGGGTGGGGGCTCTTCGGCAGCTTGGGGTTGAATCTTTTGAATCTCCGCCTCGAGCTCTCTTTGGTAGCTCGAGGAAAGAGCTTGCATCTCCCCTTCGATCTGAGCTCCAAGTTGAGCCGAAAGTGCCTGGAGTTCTCCTTCCACCGCAGACTGCTCAGCCTCTAGCCTCTCTCTGGCCTTCTGCACGGCCGTGGCCATCTCATCGCTACCACTTGAGATCAAGCTCTGCCGAGCCTCCATCTCAACCCGATACTTTTCTTGCTCAAGCTTGGCCAATTCCTCATCGAGACTCTGCAATTTTTCGAAGCTCGGATGCAAAGGCAGGATATCCCGGTAGTCGACCACCGCTATATCATAGCCCAGCATGGTGGTCTCTTCTTCTTGAGAACCGGCTGGCTGGCTGGGCAACATGAGACTGACGGCCACCACACCAGAGAGAGCGGCCATCAGCGGCCTTGCAAAGCGTATTCGAGGAAAGCCCATGGAGTTGCTATTCCTCGTCTTGGTCCTGAGTCGAAGCGGGTTTAGCCCCTCCACCACTCGTTCTCTTGAGGAAGGAATCCACCACTTGCTCAGTGAGATTCCTACCCCCATACATGACGTGCTGAGTATCTAAGACTAAAGACAGGCCTTCCTCCTTGGCCACATCAGCGACGGAATCGGTGACCGCTTTCAAGAGAGGACTGATACGCTGTTCCTGAAGGGCTTCCAATCGAGCCTCTATGGTCTTTTGCATCTGCTGAATCTCAGCGGGACCGGGCCTTTGATCCGACTTCTCCAAATGGTCGCGCATTTCCGAAAGCAGTCTATTGCGTTCGTTGTAGACTTCCATCTCGGCTTCCTTAAAGACTTTCAAGCTGCGCACGATGGTTTGGTCAAAATAGCCGACGGGTGCCTTCTCCAGATTCTCTTCATCATCCGGATAGCTCAGGTCGCCCCCGCCTGCCAGCAGACTTTTGACGTCCTCAGTGATATCCGGGACCCCATAGACCACGATCTTCTTGTCCAGAACGACGCTCACACCCTTGTTCTTCGCAGCCGTAGCTACGGCTGCCCGAGCGCGCTCCTTTAAGGGATTCAAGGTTTCGTTGGTCTTCTTTTGCAACTCGAGTTGAAACTGTTGATAGAGCTGAGCCTTGACCTCATCACTCTGCCCCTGGGCCTCTTTCTGGAGACGCTGGCTCTCTTCTTGCGCCCAAGCGTCTAGGCTTTCTTCAGCCTGCCTAAACTCGTCCATGCTGTTGATGGCCGAATCATCGATGGAGGCGACCTTCTTGACCGCCTCACTCTTGGACGTTGTCAATCTCTCGCAACCAGCAGTCAGCACCATCAAAGTGCTTAGAACCACTGCTGCACATATGGGCTTCCAAGTCATAATCGTTCTCCTTTTAGGGACCTTGGTCCGGCTAACCGTCTATCGTAAGAGTTGTTTCGAAACGAATCGGGGAAATAGGCCTGTGACGTGCGAGATTCAAGCATTTAGAAAGACTGTCCAATGCCGATCTGGGTTCGACCACCGTCGCTGCCGACGGCATAGTCAAGTCGAATAACACCAAGCCCCAGAGCCGGGAAGGTGAGCCTCAAACCTACTCCACCAGAAACGAAAATCTTCCCGTCATTGAGACCACCAGGAACCCAGGCATTACCAGCGTCAGCAAAAACCGCACCCCTCAAGAACTTGATGTTCCCAAGAGGAAAACGATATTCGACATTGGCCATAAGAAACCGGGTTCCAAAGAATTCGTTCTGGAGGTAACCCCTGATAGTGTCGGGACCACCGGCGAAGAAGAACTCGGTGATGGGGGCGTCTCCTACCACCGTGCCCGCCCAACCTCTCATAGCGAGAGTATGGTTCTCAGCCAGTGGAATGTAGTAACGACCTTCGATAGTGTACTTAGTGAAATTGAAGGTGCCGCCCAGTCCAGCAAAATTCACTGCCGCATTAGCGAAGGTTCCTACGTGAGGATTGAAGATGTCGTCGCGAGTGTCGTAGAGGGCGGAAAAGCCGATGGAATTCAAGGTTCCTGTACCCAGCCCGAGCGGCTCAAACTGAGAGCGGGGATCCCGAAGAACCTTGATCGTTTCGTGGCGCAACGTTCCAAATATTCTCAGATCATCGTTCAAGGGATGTCCATAGGTCAACGAACCACCTATTCGCTCGTCGTCATAAAATGCGAATTCCTGTTGACCATCAACGAGGACCGGCTGCCGTAAACCTTCCACTTGATTTCGGAAAATTGAGATTCCTAAGCTATCCTGATTTCCATTCAAAGCAGGGTCGAAGTAGCTCACTCCCATACTCGAGATTTGGGCACCTCGCTGCCATTGAACAGAGACGTTCCGCCCTTCTCCAAAGAGGTTGCGGTCGGAGTACGAAATGGCTCCGGTTACCCCTGACTGGATACCACTGGTACCTCCACCTGCGTAACCCACCCCGATGGTTGCCAGACCGGTCTTTTCTTCTTCCACGTCGAGCACCAGAATGACCTTGCCACGCTCACTTCCACGCTGGGGGTCGGGCTCTACCTTGCGGAAGTACCCCAAATTATTTAAGCGCTCCAAGTCCCGCTGAAAGCGTCGACGATTGAGAACGTCACCAGCCTTGGTTCGGAGATTCTTGATAACCACGTGGGTCCTGGTCTTGGTGTTGCCCTCAACACGAATCTCTTCAACCACTGCCTCCACTACGTTGACCGTCACCACACCGGTATCCGGGTCGATTCTAGGGTCAACCGTATCGAGCACCCATTGATCGTCTTCGTAGAGTTCGGAAATGCGGGTGAGATCCTCTTCCAAGGTCTTTCGATTGAAGAGTTCTCCCGGTTTCACCCGCACCAAAGACTCTACACGGTCCTGAGAATAGACCGTGACGCCTTCAACGTTGACTTCAGTGACCAAGATCCCGTCGACCACCGTCAGGATGAGGGTCCCATCCTCGAAGGCGACATCTGTGACGTGTGTTGGGGAACGAAGAAAACCCAGGTCCTCATCGTAGTATTGATTGATGGTCTGGATGTCACTATGAATGGTTCTGGTGTTGAGAATCTGTCCCGGTTTGGTGTCGATGATCTCTAACAGTTTCTCGCTGGTGACAACCTCGTTTCCTCGGAATTCTACAGCATCAACCATGGGATTCTCAAGCACTCTGAATACCAAGCGCATGCCCCCCGGCGCCGCCGGTGTGGCAAATCGAACGTCCGTGAAATACCCGAGATCAAAAATCGCCTGCAGATCCCGACGCAAGCGAGGTTCTAGCAATGGGTCTCCAATTCTGGTAGAAACCACCTCAAGAATGGCTTGGCTGGGTACCACCCGATTCCCTTCGACCTCGATGTTCACAATGGGGGGAGGACCCATCATATCGTCATCCTCGAGCATCTGCGGGTCTGCCCCAGGAGCAGGACCGAGGTCGTCGTCGTCCTCCATCGGCTCGCCGGGCTCAGGGGATTCGTCCTGATCGTCGCCCGGGTCCGGCTGGCTAGGGCCCTCATCTTGGTCCTGGGCCACCGACTCCTGGTCGTCGGTTTCCGCTGCCTCTGGGTCCGAATCAGTTGATTCCGGCTCGTCTTCCGTGCTTGCCACAGAGGAAACCCCTGACTCTAGGATCAAGATGTCTACCACCTGAAAACCTTCAGAGTCCTCGGCAGGCAGATACTGCACCTGAACGGTTTGACCCGGCCTCAACGCTCCAGCCAACTCCTCATCAATGAGGAACTCGCGCTCTTCCTGGTCCTCAATCCTAAGCACCAACACCCCGTCCTGAACCGAATGCAGAACCCCCTGCAACGAGGAAACTCCCCCTTGGGCCACCTCGTCAGGCTCGGTAACCAACACCTGCCCGAGCGCGGGAGTCAAGTTCAAAGCCACGATCAGAACCAGGCAAAGCCCCTTCTTAAGGGCCATCCAACACCGATTCACGACGGCACCCCATTCTCGAAAGGAGCGGTCCAAAGGACAGTAATCTTGGTCTTTAGCTTACAATGAAGCTTTTTATATATCTGCAAAGTTTCTCTCATCCCACATATTGAGCCACCTTGATCTCCACTAGGAGCGTCCAGGTAATTTTGCCTATTCTAGAGACCATGGAGTCTCGGATCAAGCCCGAACAAACGTTCTTAGACCTTTGCCGCGCCAGGGGATCGTTCCCCGATCTCCGAAAAACGATACATGAATTCAAGCCTTGGTGAAAATTATTCTAATAATTCATGGCTCACCCTCTTTTGTTTCCTTCTTTTGTTAAGGACAATTCCAGCTGAAGGTCAGCAACTGGTTTGGGCCCATTCAGGAACAGGCTTTCAGCCACATATCACCATCGTTCGAGATTCAGGCATCCCGGTACTCGTCGTCGTGGGCAGCCCATACACCTCTAAAGCCTACGCCTTGGACCCTGCTGACGGTCAACAACTTTGGGAGTCGGACCTGGGTGGACCCATGACCCGCCCTGGAAGCCTGGTTGCCGATGTGGTCTTAGCAGCGACCCACACCGGCAGACTTCTGGCTTTAGAAACGGGGACCGGGGAACTTCTTTGGCAGACCCGGACAGAGAGATCCTCAGATTTTGTCGCAGGCAGCCCAACTTTCATTGATGGTTCGATCTACACCATCACACAGAGAGGTGTCCTCAGCCGATTCTCGGTCGTTGGCGACCGGATTGCTGAGCGAACGCTCGAACCCTTGGTGAACGGCCGCCGCGTTGACCTAGTGCCGCTCTGGAGAGATGCCCAAGCCCTTAGCTATTTGGATCAAGCCGGGAGACTTCGAACCTACGAACTCGAAACCTTGAGACCACTGTCGGAGACCCTTATTCCTTCTGCTCCCGGACCAGGGCTAGAGGACTCTTCGAGCGAAATCTTGGCTGGAGTCTATTCGGCACTTCGAGAAATCGTGTGGAGCACTGAGCTTTCCGGCCGCTTGCGGTCGACCTCGGTGAGAACAGGCAAAAGCCTGTGGAGCAGAAGAATAGGACAACT
>JBJHCR010000016.1:0-14204 GCA_050486105.1 Vulcanimicrobiota bacterium | reverse complement strand
ACAGAGGGGCGCCTCTTGGCTGTCCCGATCCTGTCAGCTGGAGAAGTTCAACGCGTCCTTCTGGTGACTCGACATGAAGCTCTCGTTTTCGACAGCGACAACGGCAAGGAATTACAACGACATCTCCTGCAAAGCCCTGCCGTCGGCCCTCCGTTGTTTGACCTAAAGAGAAGAACCTGGTGGATCGTCACCGAGGAGTATCTGGTCGAACTCGACTGGCAAGGGCAAGCTAGAACCGTGCCTCTCCCGATTCTTGAGGTTCCGTTCAGCGCTTCGGTGGCCGGAGATCTCATGGTTTTGGCCACCAGTCGAGGACGTATCTATGGTTTGAATCTTTCGAGTGCTCCAACTCTAGATTCCCCTGAAACCTTGCAGCCGGAGAGCACGCAAGATCAAACCATCGAAGAGGTCATCACTCAGGGTCTCTAGGAAAAAAGGTTGTGCAAAGCGAGAACGCTCATTCGAATGCCTTTACGAAACTGCTCGAGGGAAAAGCGCTCGTCGAAACTGTGGACCCCGTCGTCAGGGAAACCCAATCCCATGAGCAGGGTCTTCACCCCCAAGACCCGATGAAATGGCTCCACGATGGGGATCGCACCCCCATGTCGCGAGATCAATGGTTCACAGCCGAAGGCTTCACGCAGGACGGCCTTAGCGGACTCCAAGAGGCCAAACTCTTCAGATGTCCGTCCTAAAAGGTAGGGCGGACCAGAGTGCCCCTTCACATAAGTCACTCGCACTCCTGGAAGCCTCTGGTCGAGGAACCAGCGCTCGAGGAGGTCTTCCACCTCTTCCGGATCCTGGTCCGGAACCAGCCTCGCACTCAACTTAACAGAGGCCCTATGAGGTACTATGGTCTTGCTGCCTTCTCCCTGATAGCCACCACTTACCCCGTTAAATTCAAGAGTCGGTCGAAACCACCGCCTCTGGTTGGTGCTGAAGCCGACTTCTCCGACTCCAACTGAAGCCCCGATCCATTGCAAGTACTGGGGTTCGTCGAACGGTAAGCACTCGAGCTCTCGATATTCCCAAGGTAGAGGCTCAGCCACCCTGCTATAGAATTCCGGGATAGTCACCTTTTGCTCCCTGTCGTGCAAGGATGACAAGATCCGAATCAGGGCACGAATGGCATTCTCCGTCGTTCCTCCAAAAATGCCAGAGTGAACCTCGCGGGCGGCAGTCTCTATGATCACTTCCGAGGTGACGATACCTCGCAAGGAGTAATGAATCATGGGCCGGCCTTTGACTGCCGTCGAAGTGTCTGAGACTAATGCCAACGAAAAGGGGGGACGTTCAGACTTGAGCTGCTCTAGGACGGCCACTAGGTTTGGGCTTCCGATCTCTTCTTCTCCTTCCACCAAGATCGTTAGATTCACCGGAAAGGGTTCGCCACTCTCATGGAGATAGCGAAGTGCACAGAGGTGGGCCAGGATTTGTCCTTTGTTGTCACTGGCCCCTCTGCCGTAGAGATAGCCTTCACTTTCGGTGGGTTGAAACGGAGGATACCGCCATCCATCGGAGGCCTCAGCCGGCTGCACATCATAATGTCCGTAAATGAGCAAATGGGGGCGACCCTCTATATGTGGAGAGTGACCAACGACCGCAGGATGACCTGGGGTGGCTCGGATCTCCGTGTGAAGACCTGCCTGCCGACAACGTTGGGCTACCCATTCGGCGGCCTGGTGAATCTGTCCAGTGTAGGCTGAGTCGGTGGAGACGCTGGGAATCTGCACAAATTCCTTGAGAAGGTCACAATCTCTGGGGAAACCGGAATCGAGTTTGCTAAAAATTTCCATTCCGAGCTTTTAGCTTGCCGGTTCTTTTTTCCTGGAACACTTGACCCACATCATTGGAGTTATTATTTTAAGTTCGCACCCCTTCTGATAAAGTAGGGGTGACGCGCTGGGGAGGCTCTAGTGAAGTTCAAGATCGAATTCGATCGTCATCCAGGTCGTAAGGTGTGGCTCGGAAGCTTCGAAGATACTATCTCTGGTCTGGAAATTAGAGCTCGGGTCAAGATGAAGCCTCGGCTTCTCAAAATCAGCGAAGACCGCTGGCTGAGGGTCGATCCTGAAGAGACCCTCTGCATAGAACGCGGTCCGGATGGCAAAGGAATTTGGCACACCTTGAGAGGTGCCTTCCACGATTTGGATGCCCCGGATTTTCAGAGTGCTCTGGAAAAAGCCAATCGCGGAGGTGTTTTTGTCTCGATTTCCGAGCGGTTCGCGGTCTCGCCTCAACGCATCATTGGCATTCGACTTCGTCGCAAGGGCTTCCATATCGTGGAACTCGAAGGGGCTAGCGGTGAGCCCCAACCTTTAGACTTGGATCCCAGCAACCTTCCCCTACTCGAGGAATGCCTCGACGCCATGAATCTTGGCGACGGCTTCTTGATCACAGGCCCTGAAGACGATGAGTCCTCCCCCTTTATGTGACGGCCCAGAAAAGGCTCTGTGAAGACATCTCTCCGTGCATGGCCTTGTCCGCATTCTGGGTGAGAATTCGTCGGGTCTCCTCCTGGTACCGGCCGTGTCGGTCCTCCTCAAGTATGTCTAACGCCCAAAGGGCAACCTAACGATCGGTCCTCCTCGCAACACCCACGAAGACGCGGGTATCCGGCACCTCCTCACCCAACTTTATCGGCCAAATCGATGCCCAGAGGTCTAAAAAATCCCAGGAGCCCTTTTGTCCGAGGTCGAAACGCGCGGCTATGTACTTGAAAGACAAAAAAGGACTCATTTTTGGGGTCGCAAACTCTCACTCTATTGCATGGGCAATCGCCCAAGAGGCTTCGGCCCAAGGAGCCACCCTAGGCTTCACTTATCTCAATGAAGCCCTGGAGCGAAGAGTCCGTCCTCTTGCCGAGAGCCTCGAGGCACCCCTAATTCTGCCATGTGACGTGGGGGATGATGCCCAAATCGATGCGGTCTTCGAAGCCGTTGACAATGCTTGGGATGGGCAACTCGACTTCGTCGTTCACTCCATCGCCTTTGCCCAAAGAGAAGAGCTCCAAGGTCGCTTTGTAGATACCAGTAGAGCTGGCTTCTGTCTGGCACTTGAAGTCAGTGCCTATTCCCTGGTGGCCGTAGCCCAAAGAGCAGCATCAAGGATGCAAGGCGGAGGAAGTCTTCTGACACTCACCTATCACGGCTCGCAGCAAGTGGTGCCAAACTACAACGTCATGGGGGTCGCCAAGGCCGCCTTGGAATCTTCAGTCCGCTATTTGGCGAACGACCTTGGGGGTTCCCAGATTCGAGTGAATGCCGTCTCTGCGGGCCCGGTAAAAACGCTTTCAGCCAAAGGGATCAAGGGGTTTTCGGACATGCTCAAGGGCAGCGTTGAGAGCGCCCCTCTGAGAAGAAACGTGGAGGTTTCGGAGGTTGCCAAGGCTGCCGTTTTCTTGCTTTCTCCCTATTCCTCTGGAATCACGGGCGAAGTGCTCTACGTCGACGCAGGCCTCAACACCAAAGCGTGCGTCTGAATACCAGAGCAGCTCCTATACTTCCGTGCGTTGAGTTGTCCGCATTCTGGACGAGGATCCATCCGTTCTGGATTCGTCGTACCTCGCTCAAATATGCCCAATATTATGCGCTCGGTACTCCTTGCCACACCCACGGGGACGCGGGTACCCGTCTTTGACATTCAGAACCATAAGGCGAGCACTTTAATGTTTCCCGTGAAACCGAGAGGAGTATTGCCTCTCTCGAAAATCAGCGCTGCCAAGAAAGGGTGTCGATCGAACTAGGTCTAAGGGCGACTCTGAGGAAGTTTATTTTTTGGAGAGTCCCGATGAGATTTTTTCTTGGATATAGTTTGTTGATTTTTCTTCTTTTCTCCGGGTGCACAGCCCAGAACGCCAACGCCGGCGAACAGGCTGAAAGGCCCTCGCCGGCCGAAACCACAGTATCGCTGTCAGCCCAGGACGGCGACGACGATGAACTCGACGAATTTCAAGAGCAAGATCGAGATGTGCCGTTCGTCCCGAGCCCGGACGATGTGGTGGAAGCCATGCTGAACTTAGGAGAGGTTACCGAATCGGACGTGGTGATCGATCTGGGATCGGGAGACGGAAGAATCGTGATCGGTGCGGCCCTCCGTGGGGCTCGAGCAATCGGTGTGGAACTCGACCCAAAGTTGGTCGAGGAAAGTCGGAACAACGCTGAGGAAAAAGGAGTCTCGGAACTCACCGAGTTCCGGCAAGGAGATATTTTTGAAGCCGACCTCTCCGGGGCCACCGTGGTTACAATCTATCTCCTGCCTGCGGTCAATGAGAAAATTCTACCCAAGCTTCTAGACGAACTTGAACCAGGCACCCGCTTGGTTTCTCACAGCTTCGACATGGGTCGATGGAAACCGGAGCAGAAGCTCACCGTCGATGGGCGAACCATTTATCTTTGGACCATCCCGACAGCCGATCAAAGGCCTGAAGGCTATTAGAATCTCAAAGTCGGCCAGCAGTCTAATTGTCAGTCTTTGCTTGGCATTAGGACTCGCTTGCTCGCTGGAGAGTCAAGGGAACTCCGAAAGCCCCGAGGCTTTGGAGAGCCCCACGGGCTCAGTCCTTGAAGCCCGTGCCGTCGACCTCCAACCGGAAGAAAACCAACTGGACCGCCGACCGGAAGCTGCTAAGGTCGTTCCCTTCGTGCCCACTCCTGACGAGGTGGTTGAGGCTATGCTGGATCTGGCCGAAGTGAGCAGCGAGGACTTGGTTTTTGACCTTGGCTCAGGTGATGGGCGGATAGTCTTGGCTGCTGCTCGCAGAGGCGCCCAAGCCGTGGGGGTGGAGATCGACCCCCACCTAGTGACTGCCAGCCGAACCCAAGCTTATGAGATGGCCTTACATGACAAAGCCACCTTCCGGCAAGGAGACATCTTCGAAGCCGATCTCACAGGCGCCACAGTCGTTGCCATCTATTTGCTGCCGGCTATCAATCTCAAGCTTTTACCTAAGCTTCTCGATGAGCTTGAGCCGGGGACTCGATTGGTCTCTCACAGCTTTGACATGGACACCTGGCTACCAGAAAAAACCGAGAAAATCGGCGACAAGACTATCTTTCTTTGGACCATCCCAGAAGACTGGGACCGCCCCTACGGATACTGAGCGTTCAGGAGACCCGCTCTCTAAGTTGAGCGATCACCGCATCCGGGTTCGGGAACCCACCATCACCCAAAAGACGTCGAAAAATCCCGACCGCTTGCCTGCCAACCAGAAGCTCTCCGTCCACCAAGACATCGAACTGTCCGGGACTCCCCTCTTGGAGCACCGGCGTAATGCCTAGCTCACGTTCAATCCTGGCAGCGAGACTCGCTGCCCTCGGCTTATAGCCTCAGCGCACACAATGAACAATGGAGATCTGCATTCTCTGAGCTTCTAGAGAATGAACCTCTAGCCTGCTCCCCCACATTGACATCCCTTCAGCTCTTCTGATACCTTGCTCCATATCAAGACCCCAACTCCGCGTAGCTCAGTGGATAGAGCGTTCGCCTCCTAAGCGAAAGGTCGTAGGTTCGATTCCTACCGTGGAGGCCAAAGACCCCGCGCAAGCGGGGTTTTGCCTTGGTCGTAGGTTCGAAAGCCGCAGGCGTTCCCCCGAAGGGGGCCATCCTACCGTGGAGGCCAAAGACCCCGCGAAAGCGGGGTTTTGCCTTGGTCGTAGGTTCGAAAGCCGAAGGCGTTCCCCCGAAGGGGGCCATCCTACCGTGGAGGCCAAAGACCCCGCGCAAGCGGGGTTTTGCCTTGGTCGTAGGTTCGAAAGCCGAAGGCGTTCCCCCGAAGGGGGCCATCCTACCGTGGAGGCCAAAGACCCCGCGAAGGCGGGGTTTTGTCTTGGTCGGAGGTTCGAAAGCCGAAGGCGTTCCGGCTAGGGAAAAGGACGTTAGAGGTGGGAGGAGAAATTTCTCATTGAGGGTGCCTGCTGCACTCTACCGGACGAGACGCGCCGTACCCGGTTAGGACAAGACGACGCTTACCCATCATGAATTTGAGGTGTAGCGATGTCCTGGTTTCTTCTTATCGTTTCCGGTTTCTTTGAATGCATTTGGGCCGTGGCTCTGAAGCACAGCGAAGGCTTTTCCCGTTTAACACCAACGCTTGTCACCATCGCAGCCCTGGCCATCAGCATGGTGCTGCTTGCCAAGGCGGCCCAAGATCTGCCCATAAGCACCGCCTACCCTGTGTGGGTAGGCTTAGGCGCCCTCGGCACCGGCATCCTAGCTGTCACACGACTCGGAGAACCCATGGGAGGTCGAAAAATCTTCTTCCTCTGCACATTGGTCCTCTCGATAATTGGACTCAAGTGGTCATGAGTCCGCATAGACCCCGATGACTACTTGGCGAATCCGCCAACCAGCGGGTAGGAGTACTCCTCGCCGAGATATACCTTATAGGCTGCGATCAGGGTCGGCACAATGAGCACCAGAGAACCTAACAAAGCCACAGGAATGATCAGCAGAGCACCGATACCCATCGTAGCCAGCCCAAAAACGAACGCTCCGATTGAGAAAACCCCCGTGAGTACAGCCACAGCCACCTGATAGATCAGGGCCTGCAGGGCGTGGGAGGCGACGTACGGCGATTCGTTTTTCTGGACCAACCAGATGATTAGAGGAGCGAAGATAAATCCGACAGCGGAAAAGTAACCTAAATGGGCAATGAGAGCTAGAAGCTTCTCAGTAGAATTTGCTTGCATATTACCTCCTGACTCTTCTAACTTCAGGAATGGGAGCTGAGTTCCTGGTCGGAGTGCTCTTCCCGCATCAAGGGGTCGTCAGGATCCTCCACCAGATTCAAGTCTTTGAAGATTCCCATGAGGGCCGGTACCACTGTGGGGGTCAAAAAGGTTGCGAAGGTCAAGCCTCCGACCAAAACGATTCCAAGTCCCTGGTAAAGCTCAGCCCCGTCACCAGGAATAACCGCCAACGGGAGCATTCCGAGCACTGAAGTGGTTGCAGACATCAGGATTGGTCTCAATCGGTCTCGGGTTCCTTGTCGAACAGATTCCCAGTATTCCATGCCCCCTCGCTGCAACTGCAGTGCTCGGTCCACTAGAAGAATGGCGTTATTGACCACGATCCCAATCAGAATCACAAAACCGACTGCGGTGATCATGTCTAAGGCGACACTTACCCCGGGCAAGAGTGACACCGTGACCAGACTGACGACAGCTCCCGTGAGCCCCAGAGGAACGGTGATCATGATTATCAAGGGATAGGTGAAAGAACGATATAAAGCCATCAGCAGCAGATAGCTGATAATGAGAGACAAAATGAAAACTTGGCCCAACTGCCGCAGAGTGTCGGCCAAATCGTCAGCGCTCCCGGAAATGTAGGCCCGATAAGTTGGAGGGAGTTCCAGAGTGAGCGGGGCGATCACTTGCCTTTCTACAGTGTCCACGGTAGAGCCCAAGGGAGCCTGAGGGGCGATGGTCACAGTGAGGGTGATGGCCCGTTCAACGTTGACGTGATTCACCGAGTCCGGTCCGGTGGTTTCGAGTACTTCGGCCACGTCTTGCAGTTGCACTCGTTGCCCCCCCGGAGTCACCAACTGAAGCTGCCTGAGTTCATCTGGGTTCTCTACAGAAATATCTTTGAGCTCAAGGACCACATCGAGGGTCTCCTTACCTTCAATGAACTCCGAAACGAATCGTCCCCCCAGAGCGGCTTCCACCATGGTAGCCACGTCGTTCGGTTCCATTCCCAATTCGGCTAGCTTTTCGCGATGGGGCAAAACCTGAAGCTCTGGAGCCCCGAAAACGAAATCTGAGCGCGAGTTCACGATTCCGGGGATCTCTCGGAGTTGTCCTTCCACTCGCTGCTTGATCGAAGCGAGCTCTTCTAAATCTGGACCTACGATCCGAAGCTGGAACTCTTTTCCGGGGCTGGCAAAGATCGGGATACGAATGGGAACCACGAAGCGAAACCCGGGGTAACTCATTCCCACCGGGAAGAGTTTATTGACCACAGCCTGAAGGTCTCGCCCGTTGGCATATTGAGGCTTCAGTCTTATCCCAATACCCCGAAAGCGATTTCCGTAGACCATAAAAGTGTCGCCCACCTCTTCGAGGTTTCGCACAAAATCGTTTGGTGCTTCGGTGAGTTCCACGGCCTCGGGGATGCTGGTCCCGGGGTGAGGCTCCATCAGCCAAAATATGATGTTGCGATTTCCTTGAGGCAGATAGTCAGCCGGAGGAAGGAGCAAATAGGCTACCGTGAGCAAACCCACACACCCCAGCAGCACAGAAAACCTTCTTCTTTTCTGCTCTGGATCTAACGACCAGTCGGCAGCCTCCTCAAGAAAACGGATCAGCCTACGCTGATAGGTACGAAACCAAAGGGCCGCGCGAGCAATCAAGGCTTCCACTCCAGTGGAGCTTTTCTCCAGGTTTGCCTCGTCTTTGGTCAACAAGGTCCCCGCTAACATGGGAACCAGCGTGACAGCCGCAAAGAGCGAGAAAGCCACCGCTGAAGCGAGAGTTATACCCAAGGCTCGAAAAACTCTTCCAGCTTCTCCATCCACCAGAACCAGCGGAAAGAACACAGCAATGGTCGTTAGGGTGGAGGCGACTAGGGCCCCTCCCACCTCAACGCAGCCATCGATAGCCGCACGGACTGGTCTCTTGCCCTTCTCGAGGTGAGTGAACACATTCTCAACCACCACGATGGCATTGTCGATCACCATACCTACGGCAAAAGCTAGACCTGCCAAGGTCAAAATATTGAGAGTCTGTCCAAAGCTTGAGATCAGCAGAAACACAGAAATCAAGGTTGTGGGAATGGAGATGGCGCAAACCAACACCGTTCTCAATGAACCCAAGAAAAGCAACAGCACAATTGTGGCCAACACAGCGCCCAGCAAGAGATTGTTTCGAACCAAGGTCATGGACTGAGCGACATATTCGCTCTCGTCATAGCCAACCTGGATCAAGACATTGTCTCCCCGTTGTTGGAACCGACGCTCCAAATCCGAGAGAACAGTGCGGATTTCGTCAGAAAGCGCTGGAACGTTTGCTCCCACCTGACGCACTATGCCCACCGCCGCAGCCGGTCTCCCATACGATAAGAAGAAGGAGTTCGGGAACTGTCTTCCCATGGTGGGTTCAGCCACATCGCTCAGCATCACTGTCCCGCCAGCGTCCCGTCGCAGAACAATGTCTTCGAACTCGAAAATTTCGCTGGCTCGATTCTTGGTGCTGACGCGATACTCTCGACGTCCGGTGACCAAAGGTCCTCCACGAACGTCCACATTGTTGCGGCGCAAACTGTCGCTAACCTGGGCTATAGTCAGTCCTCGGGCAGCAAGCTTTTCTGGGTCGACAACGATCTCAACTTCTTTGAGACGACCGCCAACGATGATGTATCGGCTGGTGCCTCGAATGCGCCTCAACTCAGGAAGAACTTCTTCTTCCAATAGGTCTCTAAATCGGTCGGGATCGGGAGCTGCGCCAGTGTCTCGAGCCTCCTTGAGGATGACCCACATCATGGCGTTGCTGCCCCCTCCACCGCTGGCGATCTGCACATCGGACTCCGAAGCTTCTTCGGGCAGATTCTTGGCCTGATTGAGCTTGTTTATGACCTCGATGAGCTTCTGCTTTATATCGACGTCCCAATCAAACTCCATGGTTATGGAGCTGTTCCCAAGAGTGCTGGTGGAAGTCATCTCTTTGACCCCTTCCACCAACTGCAGCACATCTTCGAGAGGTCGGGTTATGAGGTCTTCCACCTCCGTTGGGCCAGCTCCGGGATAAGCGGTGGTGATCGTGATCTCGGGGATATCTCCGCCTGGTTGGAGCTCCATTGGGAGTCGACCTAATGCTAGCGCACCGAACAGGACTAACAAGGTAAAAAGAGCTAAGGTACCGTGACGCCAGCGAACTGCAGTCTCGATTGGGCTCATGACGTGCTGAGCTCCTCGCCCTTGGAGGCTTCCCCATCCTCGCCTGAATCCCGAGGGGCTTGACCCTCGTCGTCGGCGCTCTGAGGCAAGGCAACTTTGGCGCCGGTCATCAATCCTGGAGCACCCCTCCCCACAACGTTTTGCCCACCGACAAGATCGTCAGTCTCAATAGCCACTTCCAAACCCTGTTCTGCCACTAAGCGAACTTCGTGTTCTACCGCCTGGCCCTCGCTATCCACGGTGAAAACCACCCAGCTGCGCTCGCGTCGAACCAGGGCATCTCTACTGACCACTAGATAGTCTCCGTCCACCGGAAGCAGCAGAACACCTTGAACTGAAGAGCCCGACAAAAGTTCGACAGGACTGTTGACGCGGATGGTTTGCCGTCGGCTTCTGGGGTCGGCAGCGCGGACCACGGCAACCACTTTCCCAACCGCTTCCTCCCTTGCACCGGCGGACAGCAAGAGCACGTCCATGCCGGGCTCCACCCGGCCGGTGATCTCTTCGGGAATCTCAAAAATCAGCTCAGTCTGCTCTCCGCCGAGGGTGAGCACAGCAGTGTCCACCGACACTCGATCTCCGCGACCCACCAAGCGTTCCCGAACGGTGCCTACGGTTCTGGAGCGAATGGTTGTGCGTTCGTAGTTGAGGGCTGCTCGATCTCGAGCAGCCTGCAAGGCTTGCACCACACCACGCTGGGCTTCTATCACCTCGGGCCTCGGACCGGTCCGAGCTTCATCGTAGGAGGCTTGGCTCCTCAAACTCTGGGCCTTTGCCGATTCATATTGTGCGATGGCGGTCAGGTCATCCCGCTGGTTAGAAGTTTGCTGGGCCAGCAGAGATTGCTCGGCCCTCAGCAGGTCTCCTTTGGCACGTTCCCAAGCGGCGCCCACGGAAATCAACTCGCGCTCAGGCAAGGCTCCTTGCTCGACCAGACCTTGGGTCCGCTTAAACTGATCTTGGGCGTCGCGCTCAGTGGCCACGGCCGACTGGAACTCCCCGGTTCGTTGCGCCAAGAGTTGAGGAGACAGCAGCTTCAGAGAGTCTAATCGAGCTTTTGCCTCGGCTTCGAAGGCTTGAGCCGCCCGCCACTCGGCCAACCTCTGAGAGACTATCTCTGGTCGTGTTCCGTTTTCTAATTCTGAGAGCCGACTGCGGCCCTCGGCTAAGCGCGCCTCGGCTTCAGCAAGGGCGATCTGCTGATCGGAGCCTTCAAGGTAAGCGACCACTTGCCCAGCTTCCAAGTCGTCACCAACGTCCACCAAGACCTGAGAAATGACCCCTTCGACTTCACTCCTAATGGTAGCGTCCGACATAGAGCGGGCTTCACCGAGGAGGGTCACTCTTCGGGCGAAAGGTTCGTCTCGAAGTTGAGTGAGTTGCACCGGGGTTGGAGGATAGCCACGCTGTGGACCCCCATTATTGGTTAGAAAGAATCTAATCAGACCGACAGCAGCAAAAGCAACAACCAGTAGTCCCAAGACGATTCCTGGTGAGATTCCCCCGTAGGCCGGATGTCGAATTTTCATAATGGAGTGTTTCCCTGAATGATCGTTCAATTAAACACAAACCCAGGCCTCGCGGAGTGGTTACTTCCTCCGAGGGTTACAGTCGTACTACCCTGATGAGAGCCTGACTTGAGGCTGAGGGAAACTCCGCTCGTCAGAACACTCGAAAACCTCTAGAATGGTATTGCGGGAACTCAGGAGGCGTCATCATGGGACTATTCGACAATCTTTTTTCGAGAACTCTTGAGGTTGAATTTGTGACCTATGAACCAGAGACTCGCGGATTGCTATTTGCTTGTGCCACGGAAGCCGAGCTGGGAGAGTATTCCTGCAAGGCCAAGATTGAAGACCATAAACTCAAGTGCCGAATCCGAATTGAATCCAAGGAAGCTGGGCTCTACTACGGCACTTTTCTGGCTCCAGAAGAAGCCGCGGCTCACCTAGCGGTTCTCCTTCCTCAGCCAAAGAAGTTTGAAGACCAGAGGGGAGCTGAGCGAGTCGAAAGGCATTTGCGAGTCAGTTCTCCGGGAATTCCCAATTACCAAGCCATCTCTCAAGACCTCTCCTTGACCGGGGTCAAGCTGAGAACCGATCACCCCATGGAAGTGGGAAGCCAATTTGAGTGCCAGATTGAATTTGACGATTCTTCCATGTCTCGTCTCAATGTTACCTGTGAAGTGCGTTGGAGTCGGCCCTACCAAGGGAAAGCCTTGGTGGGAGCTCAGTTTTTGGACCTCATGCCGGGAACCAGAGCCCGACTGGCCTATTTCATCAAGGCCCTCACCGAGGTTGAACGAGGGGTGCTCAAGGGGAGTTACACCATTTTCGATTGAATTCGACCCACTAAGGCCTGCGTCGGAGGCAGGCTGCGGACTCTCCAAGTGGAAAGCTATCGTATGAAAAGACTACTCTGCCTAATCGCTGCAATCGTTTTTCTTGCCAATCCTAGCCTAGCCGAACTCGATTTTCAAAATCTGAACATCAATCGTTCCGAGAATGAAGTCAACATTCGAGCTACCCTCATCAACCATGGCCCGGAACGAATCCAGGGTCCGATATCGGTCACCCTTGAAGCTTCTCCGGTGGGGAAATCCGACTGGCAGGTGATCACCCAATGGGATGACATTTCCGCCCTACCGAAAGGCTATCGAGTCTCACGAGACTACTTTGCCGCCCCAGACAGCCAAAACGCCTCTGTGCTTTTCGGAGACTTTGAAGTCCGAGCTACCGCTCGTTCCGCCGACGGCCAGAGAACAGAAATTTATCGAACTTTCCCTTAGGCCAGAAGTTTTGAGCAAGACTGCTCGTCCGTTCTACGGAGTTGAGTCGCGTCAGAGTCTCGGAACGGGACTCTTCTTTTCCTTACAGCACGTTCTTTCGATGCTGGTGGGCATCATCACTCCGGCCTTGGTGGTTTCAGGTGCCCTCGGGCTAACCATAAACGAGACCTCGCTTCTGGTGAGCATGTCCTTGTTCAGTTCTGGACTGGCAACGCTCATCCAGGTTCACGGACTTGGACCTTTCGGCACTCGATTGCTCAGCGTCCAGGGAACCAGCTTCACCTTCGTCCCTTTGGCCATCGCCGCCGGTCAAGTGGGCGGTCTATCCTTGATTCTTGGGATGGCTGTCGCTTGTGCACCTGTGGAGATCGTGTTGTCAAGGTTCTTGGAGCCCCTACGAAACTGGTTTCCTCCGGTGGTGACCGGAACGGTTGTCCTGCTTATCGGAACAACTCTGATCGGGGTAGGAATGACCGATTTGGCTGGAGGCTACGGGGCAACCGACTTCGGCTCTCCAAAGAACTTCGCCGTGGGCTTAGGAGTGCTTTTTGCCATCCTCCTGCTCGGCGCATGGCGCAACGGAAAATTGGCCTCGATCTCCATCGGGCTCGCTCTGTTGCTTGGCTACCTTGGAAGCTTTGGCCTTGGTGCGATCGAACTCGAGCCCATTCGGAAGGCCGCTTGGTTTCAAACCCCTAGTTTTCTCCCCTACGGATTGACTTTTGACCCGGTCTTCCTTTTGCCCTGGATAGTGGCCTACATCGTGACTGCCTTGGAATCGGTGGGCGACATTTCTGCAACCTCCAAAGTCTCTCGAGAACCGGTGGAAGGCCCTCTCTTCATTCAGCGTCTACGAGGGGGGGTAGCTGCTGATGGTTTAGGAAGTTTGCTTGCCGGTCTTCTCGGGTCTCTTCCAGTAACCACCTTTTCCCAGAATAACGGAGTGATCGCTTTGACGGGAGTCGCAGCCCGACGAGTGGGATACGGAGTTGGAGTCTTCCTGGTTTTGATGGCCTTGGTCCCTAAATTCGGAATGCTGCTCAGTCTGATTCCCAAGCCCGTGCTTGGAGGTGCCACGGTCTTAATGTTCGCCACCGTAGCTATAGCCGGTATCGGCATCATCTCTCGAGATGGATGGACCCCACGCAAAGAGAAGATCGTGGCGGTCTCCTTGGCCCTAGGACTAGGAGTCACCATGGTCCCAGAGTCAGTAAAGCTCTTGACAGAAACGGCTCACCCGTTGCTTCGGTCCTTCGGAGTCATCGCCCAATCGGGAATGGCAATCGGGGCCCTGGCAGCCTTGCTCCTGAACAAAATCCTGCCCGAAGACTTAGCAGAGGATGATTCTCCCGAGAGAACAACTTAGGATCTGATCCTTAGCCCGACTCCTCTCTGTTGTCACAGTTGGAACTCCAGTGACCCCCACTTTCAGACCCCTTCGGTAGGGAGAGTTCGAAACCACTCTTCCCAAGCTTTCAGCAACTCAGGATAGGATACTCGGGCGTTCGCCGGGCTGGTGGAAGG
>JBJHCR010000015.1:19644-39591 GCA_050486105.1 Vulcanimicrobiota bacterium | reverse complement strand
ATACTAGTCGCTCGAACCGCCTTGCCATGGGGGCGCCTCGACAACCGAAAATAGAAAGTTATTCCGGACCAGATCCTATGGTGGTCACCGTCTATGTACGGTCCACGTCGGGTGGAAGGGCGTCAAGACAGATGCTCCAGGCCTCCTGAACCCCACTCAAGGCTTCCTGCTTCTGGAGGGCCTGGGCACCGCTTTCTGCGGCGGTCAGCATTTCTAAGCGATCGCAGGCCTGCAGCAGCATGTTGGCCCCCACCAAACCCGCAGAGCCTTTCAACGAATGTGCGCAGGCGTGGATGGTGGACCAGTCCGAGCGGTTTGCGGCTTGCTCCATTTGCTCTAGCTTGCTGTTGCCATTGGTGGCGAAGCGCTGCAGAGCTCGAGAAAGAAACGTAGCCCCTCCCAAAGTGAGCAGTTTGCTCCAGACGACCTCGTCGTAAGGAGCTGCGTCCGGGCCCCGTGGGGAAGAAGCAGCTTCCAAGGGAGTCTTTGTGACCTCGCTCTCCTGCTGTTGGTTCTCTTGGAGGAACCACTGTCGAGCCTGGGAGATCAGGTCCCCAATTCGGTAAGATGAGAGCAAATGGACCGCTGTTGGTGAGAGCGTTTTGAACTCATCTTCCTGCTCGGGCATCAGGGAACTGGCCGAGAGCACCAAGATTCTTGCGTCTGAGTGCAGGTCGCACCAAAAGCGGGCCAACTCCATGCCCGACATTCCGGGCATGTTGGTGTCAGTGACCAGAAATGGTGGGGACGGTTCTCGGCGAGCTGCTGCGATGGCTTCCAAGGGCGAGACAAACGACCGCACTCTGAAGTCGCCCCGGCCCAGAACTCGCTCTTGGATCATCAGCTGGGAGGTGTCGTCGTTCACCAACCAGATGGGGACCGGATCACTCTTCGAAGGATCGAGCTCTTCGCTTTCGGCCTTTTCGGAGTTTGCGGTCATGCAGCTTGAGTTCGATAGATTCCTCGGCCTTTTCCTCTTTGAGGGCCTCTTCGGGCAAGGACGCCTGCCTCAACACCGAGATCACCGGAACCTCCACTGACAGAGTCATCTTACCGTTATGGTCGGTAAGTTTGTACACCGCGCCCTCTTGGTCCGCCTTGAGATAGCGAGCCACGCAGACTTCGATGTCCTTCTGAAGGCAATTCATCAACTGGGGAGCCACCGTTTGTCGATCTCCCACTAGGGCGGCCTTGAGGCGGTTTTTGGCTGCAGCCCGAGAGTCTTCCTTGGGGGCGAACCAGCGGTGGAAGAGGGGCATTTTCATTAAAAGTTCGTTCATGATCTCCTCCTTGAACTATCCGGCTTGAGCGCCGAGGTCGGCAGTGAGAGCGCGTCGCAGGCGGCTCCAAATAGAGGTGTCAGGATTCTGCATCGGAACCTCGGGATCCAGAATTCGGGCAACCACGTTGCGATACGCGTTTCCGGCCTTGGAGCGAGGGTCAAGAATGGCTGGTTCCCCCTTATTGGAAGAGTGCACGATTCTTTCATCTTCAGGCACCTGCCCGAGCAGTTCAATGCTGAGGATGTCTTGGATGTCGTCCACCGAGAGCATCTGTCCGCGAGCGATCAGGCCCAAACGAACTCGGTTAAGTAGGAGGCGAATCTTGGAGATCTCTGCTGCTTCCAGCAGTCCCACAATACGGTCGGCATCGCGGACCGCCGAGACTTCAGGATTGGTCACCACGATGGCCTCGTCCGCTCCGGCGATGGCGTTCTTGAATCCCATTTCGATTCCAGCCGGGCAGTCGAGAAGAATGAAGTCGTAGGAGCTTTTCATTTCGTCGCACAGCTTCTTCATCTGGGCCGGCTTCACCGAGTCTTTTTCACGGCTCTGAGCTGATGCCAGAATGAAGAGGTTATCGAAGCGCTTGTCTTTGATTAGGGCCTGACGGACACTTCGACATTTTCCTTCCACCACGTCCACCAAATCAAAAACTATTCGATTCTCCAGCCCAAGAACCAAATCCAGATTCCTCAATCCTATATCGGTGTCGATCAGGACCACGGAATGTCCCTGAGAGGCCAATCCGGCACCTATGTTTGCCGTGGCGGTGGTTTTGCCAACCCCCCCCTTGCCTGATGTTACAACTATGACTTTGCCCACTCTTTTGCCCTTTCTGCTTATCGCACGGGAAGCGGTTCGACCACGATCTTACGATCGGAGAGTCGGGCCCGCATAGTCCCATTCTGTGAAGATTTCTTAAAAAATTGCCGGTCGTTGGTCTGCTGATAGAAGGCATCTGCAATGCGGAGCTGGGTGGCTGCGAGGGAACTGGCGATCACCGTGGCTCCCGAGTCGCCTTCGCATCCTGCATGGACCGAACCGCGCAGATGTCCAAGAACTACGATGTCCCCATCGGCTTCCACCTGGGCTCCCGGATTCACGTCACCAAGGACCACCACGTTCCCTGCGAAGACCACCCTTTGCCCCGAACGCAAAGTTCTCCTCAAGTACAAGGTTGGCTCTTCATCCCCGAAACTTGGTGCCGTTTGGGGGGCAGCTTCATCCACCTCAGGATCGAGGACTGAGACCTTCGCTTCTAGAGCAGACGCCGATGGGGTCGAGTTCTCAAGGGTTTCCGGAGGAGTCGATCGAGAGTCTATGGTTTGACCCTGGGATTCGGCGTCATTTTCTGAATTGACAGCAGCTTCCGGGTCCTCTTCAGTCTGCTTCGTCAAGGACTGAACCGACGAATCTGCGGCGGCCTCCGGGAGGGGTTCAACGGGATGGGTCGTCGCCGCTTCGTCGATGGCAGCAGCCGGGGGCTCAACCACGTGAGGCGGGGTCACAGCTCGGCGCAGTTGGCGTCCCTGATGCTTGGCTAGACCTAGGCGACCGATGATGGCACGATAACCACGCTCTTCGGCTACCGTGCGGGTTTGATGCGAGGTGCTTAAGATGCCTCGGCACTTGAGGCCTTGCTTGTGAAGACTTTCAATAAGAAGGTCGAACTGGGCAGAAGAGATCTCTCTCCAGCCAAGATCGAAAGTGACCGCATTATCGTCTAGAGCCTCCAGGCCTCGGGCCTTGAGGGCGTCAATCTCAGAGATGAGGGTTAACCAATCGGCGTCTTCTCGCAAAGAAGCCAGCAGCCCGTGACGGGTATTTTTGAGTACCATGCCAGAATTCAGGGAAGCGGTGGCCATGCAGAAGGACTCCTCTCTCAGGAGAAGTTCTCAGGTGCTTGAAAAAAATCCTTTGGAAATTCAAATTTATTTGGAGAAAATTCAATATTTATTCTGGGCTGCTCAACGCTGAGAGACTGAGTCTTTACGTCTCCTAGAAGAATCTCGGGGATTAGGCCGAGTGGGTGATAACAAAGAGGCGATCGAGTTCGATATAGGATCGAGCGGCCTCAAGGACGACCTGGTCCTTAAGGTCCGGGTGCAGGATTAGGCCGGCGGCAAAAAAAGCCGAACGATCGATGCTCACCCCTCGAGTTCTCTGTTCTTCCGCAAATTGCTGCACCCTGGCGTAGAGTTGCCGAATGATTTCTTTTTCGCTCGGGTCACATTGAGCGGCGGCCTCTCCGAGAGTGTGGGCGGCCTGGGTGAGTTGTTCTTCACTTACGTATCTCAACGGTCTCAAATCTCATTTCCGAACGCTTTGGATTCAGCCTAGTGCTCTGTCAAGCTTAAGTTTGCGGGTTGGGGTGGAGAGGCGCAATTCTGAGAAAATCAATTCGAGGGCGCGTACCGGGTTGTACGTAACCGAGAATTGATGAAATCAGAATTGATGGATCTCCGGCCCAACCCCAATTCTTAGGTTTGACAGAGCACTAGATTCTGGGGGCATTAAAGCGGCCCCTCCTAGTATCCCATTTGTCGAAGTTTGCCCGAAAACCTAGGTTTTCGTTTTGCCTTCTAGTCTCACATTCCGCACTTCTCAAAATAGTTACCAAAACCAGGACTATATGAAGCAAACGTCACCCAGAATTCTTCCTGAACTGTGGAAATGTGCTTGACAAGGAATGAAAACAGGCCAGGCTAAGTACTTTGTCCGAGAAGTGCGGAATGAGAGACTAGTGGTCCCAGCGAATCTTTTCGGACCAATTTGCTCGCCAGGACTGTCTGGCGTTGCCCGAGGCCTCGAAGGGGTCATTGGGGAATTCGACCTTTTCTAGATAGAGACCATGGCTCGGTGCCGGGTGAGGAGCCAGATCGGGGTTGGTCGCCGCAAGTCGCTCGCTCACCACCTCAGGACAGGTAAGTCCTTGCCCCACCTCCACCAATTGGGCCACCAGGTAACGGACCATTCGTCGCAAGAAGCCGTTGGCGGTGACCCGTAGGCAAAGGCCGTGGGTAGGAAGAGACACCGAAAGGGGGGGGGCTGCGAATTTCAACGCCAGGAGGTCGCGAATCCGGCAACTCTTCTCTGTACTACGGAACGAGTAGGTCGAGAAATCGTGCTGTCCCAGGAGCAACGGGAAGGTGTGGGACATGGCCTCCAGGTCAAGGCCGGCCGATAAGCACCACGCCTGCTTGCGGTGGAAGAGTGCCTCCAGAGGTTGGCATTGAGGAATCAAGAAGTAGAGATAAGTGCGGCTCTTGGCACTATAACGGGGATGGAACGGATCGTGGGCTTCGAGCACCGCTACCCGATGGATGCAAATGGGTCCTCTGAGAACGCTTTGGAGACCTCGGCCCAATGGCGCTGCCTCCCAAAGCTGTTGGTGGCTGAAGGCCACCACTTGTCCCAAGGCGTGCACTCCGGCATCAGTGCGACCGGCTCCGGAAAGTGTGATGGGCGTATTGAAAAGCAGACTCAAGCCTCGCTCGAGTTCACCTTGGACCGAGAGTGCCTCGGATTGACGTTGGAACCCAGAAAAAGCCGTGCCGTCATATCCGATCTCCAGAACGTATTTCACCACCACGGCCTCCCGTACGAGACCAGCACAAGTCCAAGCAAGAGTAAAGCGAAGGCGCTCAGGCCTCCCAGCCCTTGGGGTGTGTCTTGAGGGGACTCTTGCCATTGCTCCAGGACTCTTCGCTGCTCCAGGGCAAAGGCGGCCGTTTCGGCTTTTTGCAGGGCTCCCAGAAGAAGGAAGGTGAGCCGTTCACCGCCCTCCTTCAGCCGGTTCCAGAGCCCGCGAGGCGGAGGGAGTCCGCGGGCTTGCAGCCCCAGTCGCATGTCTTTGACCTCTCGAGTGAGGAGAGGCACAAAGCGATAGGCTAGATGAACCAGCAGTGTCAATTCGGTGCGATCGATGCCGAGGAGCCGGAGGGGGGTGAGCAAGCGCACTCCAAATCGGATTGCGAGTTGGGGTCTCGTGGTGAGAAAGAAGATAGTGGTGAGGAGAGTGATCAGGAAGAGTCGAGCGGCAAAGAGGGCTCCAACTTGCAAACCCTGCCAGGAAAAAACCAGGTTTTGCATAGAGGCCTCGGGGTGATTCAAGAAGGCCCCGGCCAGCATGGTCAGCCAAGCCAACAGGGTGACGGGCCTGAGACTTCTCCAGAACAGCTTTTGAGGGATGCCCGAGCGGGCGGCTAGGCCGGCTACCGCCGCCCCTAAAAGTGCGAAGGCGAATGCGCTTTTGAGTTGAAACGAGAACAGCGCTATCCCCGACAAAACTGCTGCTTTCCATGGGACCGAGGCTCGGTGCCAATCGCTCTCTCCGGGCAGATATCGTCCGATGGCTAACTCATCGAGGAAGCTCCCGCTGGGGTCTTTAGAGATCGTCTTCGCTCTCTTCTTCGGAGAGTACCGTGCTCAGGAGTTGAGACTTTTTATAGGCGGCGAAGACCGCCTTTGAGAGCACCGTGCGCAGACCGCCTTTTTCCATGTGATAGAGGGCATCGGCGGTGGTTCCTCCAGGGGAGGTGACCTGGTTGCGCAACTCCGCCAAATGATGAGGGGATTGCAAGGCAAAATCCACCGAGCCCTTGACTGTTTGTAGCACCAACTGTTCGGCCACGCGCCGGGAGAATCCCATATGGACTCCGGCGTCGATCAGGGACTCCATGAAGAGGAAGACGTACGCCGGGCCGGTTCCCGAGAGGGCGGTGGCCATGTCCAACTGGGACTCGTCGGAGACGAAGACTTCTTCTCCCAGGGCGCGAAGCAAAGTTTGAGTTAACTCTCTTTGCTCGGCGGTCACCTGATTGGTGGCGGTCCAGACGGTCATGCCCTGACTGACTCGAGCCGGAGTGTTGGGCATACTGCGCACGATGCTGTCATGGCCGAATCCTCGGCGCAAAGTCTTGCTGTTCACGCCGGCCAAAATAGAGAGCAGGAGTTGCTCTGGGCCCAATTGACCGTGAAGGCTGCGACTGACCTGGGGTAAGACCTGAGGCTTGACTGCCAAGACCACTAGGTCGGCTTGCTGCACCGCTTCACGATTGTCTACGGTGACCCGCACACCGTATTTTTCTGCCAACTCCTTTCCTCGAGCCGGGTAGGGGTCGGAGCAGCAGATATTCTCAGCGACGATCAGGTCATTCTTGAGGAGACCTTGCACGATCGCTTCAGCCATGACGCCTGAACCGACAAATCCAATTCTTTTCTTGAGCAACATGGATAGCGCGATCTCCTCACCTGGTTTACGGGAGGATTCCGGGAGATTCGGACCCCTTCCTTCCGAGGTTGTTTCCCCGGTATCGATCCGATTTTCCGAGTTTTCTTTCAAAGGATGACGATCGTCACAGTATAGAAACCTCGTCCCAAAGTAATCTGGACCTACCGAAGTACACACTCTGAAGGAAAGATGATATGAGAATGAACACTTACTGTCGAATTCAGCACCCTCGAAGATACCTGGTCCAGCAAGGAATGTGCCGAGCCAATCACTCGATGTCTGCTAGGTCCATGGCGACCTCTGGCTCGGAGGGCTGGGATTCGTTTCGGCTTGGTCCGCAAGCCCAGAAACTCCTGCGGTTGCAGACTGTGGCCAAGGAATTGATGGGGGGACATTTCGGTCAACTTTTCTCCAGTCTCGGAGGCCCTAATCAGGCTGCTTGGGCGAACCCTGGTTCGCCGAGACTCGGCGGAGCGCCAACTCAGGCGGGTGAGGTTCAAGAACTGCAGCCCGGCCAAATGGCCACCGGAGCGAATGGTACCCAAGTTGAGCGTGGGGGTGATGGGGTGGTGCGAATCGCCTTCACTGACAAATGCGGTTCGCCAAAGCGATTGTTGATCCAAGGGGATCGCATTTCCCTTGATGGAGGACAGACCTTTCGACCTATGGGAAACCGGGGGCAGATCCTCAAACTTCCCAACGGCGATGTGGTGGCTATAGGGAATGCCGAGCGGCCTGGAGGATCCAAGGTTCTGTCTCGGGTGGCCATCACCGATTCGGTGGACCGAGTGGCCACTGATGAGGCGGGAAAGACCAACGTTTATGATGTGGGCGAGGCGCTCAGAAAGGAGAGCGGACCCACCAAAACTGCCTTCTCTTTGAGCTTCGGAGGCCTCCAGACGGGGCCGGGCCCAGGGGGAAACCTAGGGGCAACCTTTGCCGCCTTTGCCGGGACGGTGTCTACACCGGCGGTCTGGAGATCGGACTTGAGCTTGTCTCAACTGGGACAGAAATAGGCCGAACTTGGGAAGAGGGCAAGTTGCCGTCGACCCCAAACTCAAAGGTATGAACGTTCTCTTTTTAGCCGCAGAGGCGACCCCATGGATCAAAGTTGGAGGCCTCGGCGACGTGGCCGGAGCTCTCCCCCAAGCGCTTCGAGCGCGGGGCCTAGATGTGAAGTTGATGATGCCTCGCTATGGCAGCGTCGACCCCTTGAAATACGAGCTGAAGACCGTGCAGGAGAATTTTCTCGTGCCCATGGACTGGAGGCGAGAAGAATGTTTGCTGCTTCACGATGAAGCTCGCGATGGCTATTTCATCGAGAACCAACATTTTTTCGGAAGCCGACCCAATGCCTATGGTTGCGATGATGACGCCGAACGCTTCGTGCTTTTTGCTCGAGCGGCGTTGGAAGCTTGTCGAGTCATGGGGTGGAAGCCTGACGTGGTCCACGCCCACGATTGGCATTCTGCCGCAGCCGTTCGCTTGCACTGGGCCGCCCCGGACCGAGGAGGTACGGTCTTTACCATTCACAACATCGCTCATCAGGGCCTGGTTCGCAATACCAAATGGCCGCTGTTGGGGGTTTATGATGCTCAAGGTCCGCTGAATTTGATGGAGCAGGCGATCTATGCTGCCGACGTCGTGACCACGGTGTCACCGACCTACGCCCACGAGATCCGCACCTCGGATTACGGTTTTGGGTTAGAGAATGTCTTACGCGACAAAGGCGACCGGGTGGTGGGCATTCTCAACGGAATAGATCAGGACAGCTGGAACCCTGCCACCGACAAAGCCCTGGCGGCAAACTTTTCTGCAGATCAGCCTTTGGGGAAATTGGATTGCAAGAAAGCTCTGCAAGCCAAGGTAGGGCTTCCGGTGCGCGAAGATGTGCCCCTCATCGGGGTCGTCTCACGTTTGGATTCTCAGAAAGGAATTCGACTCATTCTGGATGCTCTGCCCGAGTTGATCTCTCTCACCTCGGCTCAAGTTATGATTTTGGGTTCAGGGTATCAGAGCTACGAAGACGAAATCCACCGCTGGACTGCTCATCACGGAGACCGAGTGGGTAGCTTTATCGGCTTCAATGGGGACCTAGCCCGTCAGGTATATGCCGGCTCGGACATCTTTCTTATGCCGTCCAATTTTGAACCTTGTGGGTTGTCTCAGTTGATCGCCATGCGGTATGGCACAATCCCCGTGGCTCGGGCCACCGGAGGCCTGGTGGACACCATCAGGCATCGCAGTCAGGATGGCTGGACAGGGTATCTCTTCGGCCCTTACGACAAGAGTTCCATGCTTGGAGCTCTGGGGCACGCTCTCCACGATTTCCGGGACAGCTACCTTTGGACCGATGCCGTCAAGCGCGCTATGCGTGAGGATTTCTCCTGGGACCGCTCGGCCGAGCGCTACGAGGAGATCTTCCGCTTCGCCATGGAGGCGCGCCACAGCTATTCTTAGGATCTGGCCAGAAAGTACTTCCTAGTTTCGAGTGCGGTGGCCCCGGCGTCCCCGTGGGTGTGGCAAGGCGCTTTTGACGCGGTTTGTTCGACACAACTAAGGAGAAAGCAACGAAGCCAGCCGGGATGGATCCGTGCTTCAAATCGGGAAGTACTTCCTGGCCAGATCCTTAGGCCGTTTGCAGGGCTTGCTCGAAGCGCTCGACCAACTCTTCCGGAGTGGCTGCCGGGGGCTGGCAAGCTTGGTCTAGGCAAAGATAAGCAAAGCCCTCCACTCGTCCCTCCGTCAGCGTCGGGTCTATGCCCGGAGTAGCGGAGTGGAGAACGGTCAAACCAGGCAACACTTTCTGCTGCAAAACCTGGAGGAAGGTCGGGGCCTGGGAGCGGTCCACCGTCAGCAACAGATGTTGAGGGGTGAGAGCGGACAGATGGGTGGTTTGCAAGGCGAGCCCTAGACCTGTGGGCGCCCGTTCCAGTAGCGGTCGAATGGCTTCCAGTCCGTTCTTGAGGAGGTCCGCTGAACTTTGCGAGCCCGTGAACTGATGATGGCGGCGGCAGCATTCCAGGAAGAGGGAGTGACCCGATGGGGTAGCGTTGTCCTCGAAACTGAAGGGTCGGTGGGGCAGGTCATCTTGAAGTGGTGAAGTCAGGGCTGTGAGGTGGGTGTCCGGATCCCAGAAGTGGTTTTGCAGCACTTGAAAGAGCCTGAGGGCGGCGGTCATCCACTGATCTTCGAGGGTGAGTTCGTAAAGGTCGAAGAACCCTAGCACCAGACTCCCCAAGTCTTCGGAGGTGGCCCGCCCCTGAGTTTGCCCACCGATCTTGTATCTGTGCACCTCTCCTTGGGGGCCCGGGGTGCCAAATTCTGTGGCCAAGATCGAACCCAGCTCACAAGTCGTCTTGAGAAGGTCTGGGGAATCTAAATGCCGAGCAGCCCGGCAGAGGCCACTGAGGAGCAAGCCGTTCCAACCTGCTATGAGCTTGTCGTCTCGGGCCGGCTGGGGACGTGCCAGGCGAGCTTCAAAAGCCTTCTCTTTGGCCTTGCCCAACACCGAGACCGCCAGCTCAAAGTCCCAACCCAGACTTTTGGCACAGCGCGACAGAGTTTGCCTTTGGCTCAGCACCGTGCTGCCGTCGGCGAAGTTTCCGTTCTCGGTAACCTCGTAGAAGGCGCGAAAGATCTGTTGCTCGTTTTTTTCCAGGATCCCCTCGAGGTCTTGAGGGGTCCAGCGGAAGGTGCTTCCTTCTCCCTGGTCGGTGTCAGCATCTTGAGAGGCGGCATACCCTCCGTCTTCAAGACGCATTTCTCTTTGCAGCCAGGCGATCAGGGTTTCGCAGACCCAGCGATAGAGCGGTTTCCTAGTGGCCCCATATAATTCAGCGTAGAAATCGAGCATCAGAGCGTTGTCATAGAGCATCTTCTCAAAGTGGGGCACGGTCCACCCGGCATCAATACAGTAACGATGAAAGCCCCCACCCAATTGGTCGAAGAGTCCTCCTCGAGCCATGGCCTCGGCACTGTGATCCACCAATTCGAAAAGCTCTCCATCGTCGAACTCCAGAGAGTGAAGCAAGAGAAAGCGCAACAACATCGGCTGAGGAAACTTTGGCATGTAGCCAAAGCCCCCGTTGCGCTCGTCATAGCGTTCATGGCAGCCTTCAAGCGCCTTTTCCAGCCAGACTTCACTGTCATCGGTGGGTTGATCTTCTTCGGTGACAGCGATCTGCTCCAACTGCACTAGGGCCTGTTGGAGCTTATCGGCCGAGGCCAAGATCTGGTCTCGTTGGTTCTTCCAGGAGTGGGCGATGGACAGCAACAATTGGGCCAAGGATGCCGTCCCCGGTTGGGGGCGATCGGGGAAATAGGTTCCCCCATAGAAAGGCTTGAGTTCCGGAGTCAGCCAGACGGTTAGGGGCCAACCCCCACGCCCGGTCATCATCAGCACCGATTGCATGGAGATCTTGTCGATATCCGGACGTTCCTCCCGATCGACCTTGATGCTAACGAACAACTCGTTGAGGATCTCTGCCGTCTTGGGACTCGAGAAGGACTCTTTCTCCATGACGTGACACCAGTGGCAGGCCGAGTAGCCTATGGAAAGAAAAATGGGCTTGTCTTCGTCTTTGGCTTTTTGGAGTGCCTCGGGACCCCAGGGATACCAATCAATGGGGTTTTCGGCATGGGCCTGAAGGTAAGGGCTGCTGCTGTTCTTCAATCGGTTGGACATAGGGCAGGGTTAGGCGTCGGCTCCTTCACTCCTGGTCCAGACACTTGGAAATCCCGGCTCATTCACTCTTTGCAGATCATCACTTCAGGATTTTGCGCGAAAGTGTGCGTTACCTCCAGGGAAACTCGAGCCTGGTGGAAGAACATAATAAAGATAGGGTGTTCACAAAGGAGCAGAACTGACTAGCACAAACCAGGAGAATTTTGATATTGAAGGAGCGCTCGCTGCTCTTGAATCTGCCGCAGAGGACCGGCCCCATCGCCTCGGTGAGATTGAGTATGGAGAGCCACCAGAGGAGCTTGCGGCTCCCGCCCATCCTCAAGTCGGGGATCTCACCGAACCAGGGCAAGAGCGGTCTGAACTGAAGATTCGTCATTCGATTCATGATCGGCTTCAGGTGGAGAGCAACATCACCTTCGATCTTCGTCCTACGCAATCAGAAGAGACCGATCGGCGCTTCAAGATCGATCTTTACCTTTATGTTCCTTTTTCGGTTGGTCTGAATTCATCCAACTTCAATGGAGACGAGTTTTTTCGGCATTGGACCAGCTATTATCGCGTAAGAGCCCCACAGTTTCATCATCTGAGAATTCTGCCCCCGGACAAGCTTCGATTCGATTCCGCCGAGGCCTATTTTCGAGAGCATTTGTGTTCTCTTGAACGCAATAGGTTGGGCCCCAAGGTAGTGCAGGATGCCCGACTATTTGGGAATTTTTTGTACACGGATCTGAAGAAGATCAAGTCCGGACTTCCCAAAAAGAAGAAGGAGAGCAAGCCCGAGTATCGACGAGCCGCGGCTGAAGCTCTCATCCACCGGATCGAACTGATGTGGACCATTCGAATGCGTTATCTGAAGCCGATACGAGCCGGCAGCGTATTGGTTGATGAAGAAGTGCAGCGGGCCTTTTTTCTCACCGATGAGTACCTCAGTTATCGCGCTGAGATCGTGCTTATTCGGGCGGTGGAGGCCTTGCCCGAGCACGCAGAAGAGCTGAAAACCTTGCTCGCAAAGGAGATTTCCTACCGGGAGAAGCACGGACTCCTGGTCTTGGAGCGAGGTGAACAAGAGAGCCGCACTTTTGAACTCTACACTTATCGGTTGGGTTTGCTGAAAAAGTTTCTGGGAGAAGCTCTCTTCTTGCAGCTCCGCTCGGCCAAAAAGGACACCCTGTATCGCAACTACGCTGCGGCTATCGGGGCCGGGCTGGCAGCTACCGTGGCCGGCCTGGCTGAACATCAGCGTCTACAATATCTCACTGGAAATGATTCCGGATTGCGCTTGGCGTTTTTGATCGGGGTGGCGGTGGTTGCCTATATCTTCAAAGATCGAGTGAAAGACCTGACCAAGGAGTACTTCAATAGCCGCCTCCGAGAAAAGTTGCCAGACCAGAGGCATATCCTGGCTCATCAGAGTGTCACGGCCGAAGGTGCTTCCGAACGAAGGGACCTCGGGGTGGCCAGCGAGTACTTCCGATTCCTCAAGGACGTTCCCCCTGATGTCGAGTATCTGAGAACCCTCAGCCAGCGAAAGACCACCGACCCTGTTCGTCGAGAACACGTGCTGCATCTGGCCCGCAGGTTCGACTTCCATTTGGGTTCCGAGACTCACGGAAAGCTTTTTCCGCTCTTGAAGAACGTGGTTCGCCTGGATATCAGTCCTTTTTTGAACAAGCTTGGTGACCCCACTATTCCGGTTCGATTTTACGGTCAATCGACTTCGGGGAAGTCGGTTCAAGCCCCGAAGGTGTACCATCTCAACGCCATCTTTAGATACGAAACGGTCCTTGGCACCGAACCGAGGAAGGTCAGAGTGGACTACGAGAAGTTTCGTGTGGTGTTCAACAAAAACGGCATCGTCCGACTAGAGCGGGTCATCCCAGCGGGCCGATTTGCCTACCGAGAGAAGAAGCAGTGACCGAGGCCCACCTTGCCATACTCACCGGCTTGGGCCTGTTTCTCTATGGCTTGAGGACGCTTTTTCGAAGTTTCGAAAGTTTCGCCTCCTCTCGGGTCCGGCCGCGCCTGCAGAAGGCCTTTTCCAATCCGTTGACATCCTGGTGTCTCGGAGCCCTAGGGACGGTTTTTGGGCAGTCGGGGAACGTGACGGTGATCGGCCTTATGGCCCTGACCGAGATCGGATTCATCTCACTGCGCTCGGCATTTTTCGCCATGCTTGGGGCTTCAGCGGGAACCACCGTCATGCTTTGGTTGGTCGTGACCGGCTGGCATCTCGGACCGCTACTGCTAACCCTTGGCCTCATTGGACTGTTGGCCACCCGTTCGGAGCACTGGCAAGAAATTTCCACCGCTCTCTTGAGTGTGGGACTGGCGCTCCTGGGTCTGCAGACCCTATATTTTGGCGTGTCCGACGCCTATGGGGAACTCTTGAGTCAGGCAGTGAACCATTCGTCGGGCAGCGAGAACCTCACCGAGCAACTCGGATTCTTTGCCCTTGGGAATATCCTAGGAGTGGTGCTTCAGTCGGCCTCAGCCCCGTTGAGCTTGCTTTTGGAAGTCGGCGACCCTCAGCAATTGACCTTAGCTACCGGGATTGCGCTTTTTTTAGGAGCAAATCTCGGACTCACCTTGGCGGTGGTGCTGCTGTCTTTCAGGGCAAACGTCTTGGCTAAACGGTTGGCTTGGGCCTACGTCTTTACCAAGTTGGTCGGGGTGGTGGGAACTTTATTCTTGTTTCCCACCTTTTTAGAAATCGTGGAACGGACCCTAGGATTTTTCGCCAAAGCACCATCCTTGTTGGTAGAATTGGCTACCGCCCAGCTTATTTTTAATCTGATCAACAGCTTGGTCTTCGGTTTGCTCGCAGACCCGCTCTTGAGGCTTTTGGCCATCCGTTGGCCCGATCATCACTATCGTTCAGGCGGCCTGGCCAAGCCGGTACGACGAATGCTGGCCCAAGATGCAAAGCAGGCCGCTTTGGAACTCGAGAGCCAACTGAAACTGCTGGAGTTAGAAGTGAAAGCCAATTACGACCGGGTTCTCAAGCGCCTGGCTTCAGGTGAAGCCAAAGACCCTTTTGAACAGCGGGCTCTTCGGGAGCGAAATTTCCGCTCTCTCAAGTTCACCATTCACGATCTGTTGTTGTCCATAGACCGGCATCGGAGGGGGGAGTACCCCGAGGGAATCGTTCTGCTATCTTTGCTGGAGTTCTATGGGGCCTTAAACCGGACGCTGTTTCGCTTAGAGGATCACTACGAGAAAGGTCTGGGCAAGAAATTTGTCCTTCCTTCGGAGATTAAGGACGGTCTCCAGCACTTCAAAGGCTTGCTTGATGAGCTCTGGTTCGAAGTCTTGCTGACCCAGAAAATCCAAGGGGATGACTCGTCGGAGCAGGGAGTCGAGTCTCACCAGGAAGCCAGTCAGAAGGAGGTGGTGGCTCTAGAGGAGTCAGTCCTCGTCCTGAACGCCAGGTTGGGAGTGGAGTATCAAGGCTATTCCACCTGGCTGGTGGAGACTGTAGGCTACCTTAGACTGATCAGTTCCGACCTTGGTCAGGTATTGCAGCGTCGCTTGCAACTCCGAAAGGATCCCGCACCTTGACCGAGGAGGAATCGAAAGACCAAGCATTAGGGCCCTACTCCCCTCACCTCACTTCGCTGCAAAAGGCCTCTCTGAGGACCTTGGAGTTGACTTTGCAGAATGGAAATGGACTCGACGAGCAGGCTGTGTCTACTTTCTTGGTAGGCTCATTTCAGCTCACTCGAGAGGTACTCGACCTTCATCTTTCAGATTGGAAGGACTTGGCCTACGGAGACCTCCTGGAGCTCTTGGAAGACGAGCCAGGATTATTGAGGGGGCTGTTTCTCGACGAAGGTGAGCAGACTTCTTGGGGTCAACTTTTTTGGGCTTGGGCCGTTTCTGGGGAAGAACTGGAGGAGGGCACGCTTTCCTTGTCTGAACTCAATTCCTATCTGCTTGCTTCCGTGTCCTTCTATGAGGCTCTCGAATTCACCGAGGATGGTCAGAGTGTGCGCAGTTATCGGGACCCAACGGGGCAGTGCCAAAAGATCGATGTTCCGGTCTTGGACGTGGAAACGAAGCGCCCACCAGCTATCGAACAGACCGAGGAGCTTGGAGAAATAGCGCTCAACCAGGGAATCACCTTGAGCGAGGTGGTCGAAGTGCTGTCGGAAGAGACCTTGGTCGGGGCAAATAGAAGGGAAACTGAAGAGTCCATACCGGCGAGACCTTCCAAACCGACCGAGGACGCCCATACGACGAAAGCGGACTTGAGCTCTTCGGAGGATGAGGATGAGGAGGAAGAGTTGGAGCTTTCGTCGGCTCCGGTCTCTCGCTTCGAAAGCCAGAATCGACTGGTAGTCAAGAAGAAATACCTAGGATACGGGAAAAACCGTAATGGGGTGTTGGGTTTGTGCGGGCAGTTGACCCTCTCTTGGTTCAATGAAAAAATTCTGGACGGACGTTTGGAAAGCTCGAATCCTCTCCTTTTCCTCTCCAAGACTCATTTGGCCGGGGACAAATGTGTCATCACCTATTGGATGCCTCCGGTGGCCTTTCCGAACCCGGCTGGGCACCTAGCGGTTAAGACCTCCAAAGAAACCAAAATCATCTCACTGCAAAGTCTTTTCCCGACGTCGAGAACGGAACTCTTGAGAGACCATCAGGCTGCATTCCTTCTGCTTTTGCCCTCGATGCTGGCTTGTTTGTATTTTCTGGTGGTCTATGTGCTGTCTTTGAGCGGTCTCGATAAGCGGATCCAGAAGCTCTTTCCGGAAGAGTATCAGATGGTGCTACAGGGGTTCACCGATGTCAGTTTTCGCAGCGGAGGCCTGGGGCTTCATCAACTGGAAGTCATCCCTACCGCAGAAAGTCTGCAATTGGTTTGGGCGGCGCTCATTTTCATCGCACCCCTGGTGACGACCAAGTTTTTTCGTTATTTTGCTCCGTATCGGCAGCGGCGGTTCGGCGGGCTCTTGGCCTTGGCCCTTTTGCTGCCCTCCCTGGGGCTCCTGGTCTTGTGGAACCTGCAAACCAAGCTGTTTCCCCTGATCTATCACCCTGACTTTTCGCCCCTAGAGTTGAGCAACATTCTGCAATGGGCCCTACCGACTCACTTGGTCATCTGCATCTATTTGTTCCTTTCAGCCTATGGGGTTTGGGAGCGCTGGATCCGTTCAAGCGAAATACGCTTCACTCTGCCCTTGGTGCTTAGCGTGGGCTATGGAGTGCTGGTGGTCTGGCTGATCTTTGGTCGCAGCTGGCTGGGCTCCTGACACTCCGGGTCCTGGTCCATTTTCATAAGTTTTAAGGCGGAGTGGGAAGCTCGTCATAAGGAATGGGTGAGCGAAGGGGTTCTTTGCTGAGGATCGGCAGAAACTTCTTATAGGTGGCTTTCAGTTTCTTGAGGTAGTACTTCTCATTCAAGTCCGGATTATCGGGGTCGAAGTCTTCCGTGGGGCGACAATGGTCGTAGACGGTGACGTTGGCCTTATTTCCCGTCACATAATAACTCAGGCTTTCACCAGCCTGGGGCTGTCCCGGACTCTGTAGGGCAAGTTCGTACACCGCCGCCCGATTTCGTTGCCCCTTATCGATCTTTTTGGCGTAGACCGAGGGGCTGTCTATGAGGGTTTCGGTCTTGGCTAGCTGCTCTACGCTCAGGGTGCCATCGGCCAAACCGCTTCGATAGCGCTCAAAGATCTCATCACATTTCTCCAAGCCGTGGGTCAGGACTTCGGTGATGAGGTCTTCAAGGAAGGCCCGCAGATAAGGTTCCATCGATCGTGAGCGCAGCCCAGAGCCCCGAACCAGCAGACTGCCGTCGTCTTGCAAGAGGGCATAGTTCTTCATCTTGTGGCAGTACATGGCAGGGTATCTTCCGTCGAACTCCACGTTGACTCCGTCGGGGAATTCTTTATTGAGTTCGCAAATCCAATCGGTGTCGGCAAACTTCTCCGATGGGACGAAGTAGATTCCGTCGGTGTCCACCTCCAGAAGCCTTGCTTGTCGAGCCGTCAGCCATTCCATCATTCTTGAGAGCAAATCTCGACCGGCTTGAGTCACCTGGGCAGCTCGGTTGAAGTCTGCAAAATGCCCCTGGCCAAAGCCAAGATAGCCATAGAAGGAGTTGATCAGGATCTTGAACGTGGTTTGCAGGCCGTCCAAGAAGGCCTTCTCGTGAGGGTCCTGGGCCTGTTGACTTTTCTGTTTGGTAAGCAGTCTAAAGTCTCTGAGAGTGCGCAACATGCCGGTGAAGATCTTGAGCTCGTCACCCTCGGGCGAGAGATCGTAGGCGATGATCACCGAGGGGTAGAGGGAGGCGACATCGCAGTGATAGACCCCGAAGGCGCAGCCCTCGTGCTCGAGGGTGGTCAGGCCTCCGGCAAAGTGAACCACCTCGGGCTTGCTGGAAACCGAGTGTCCTTGGCGAAAATACTCTCGAAGAAAAAGATGGTTGATGCGGGTGGCATTTCCCCTAAGGATCACGTCTTCGAATCGCAGCGGAAACAGCTGGCTCTGCAGAAAGTACGGGTAGGCCAGCCGCTTGAAGATGCCGGCGATGGCTTCGGTGTCGAGTTTTGCTCTTTCCTCGATGGGTTGTCGAATGGTGCCGGTGCTGAGCTTGAAGTGATCAGCCACTTCGGCTAGTTCGAAGCCTGCCATCTCCCGCCCGGAAACGTCGTGGAGCACTGATAGGATCCAGCAATCTACCAGCTCACGGCCTGAGATGGCGTATCGAGGATATTCCAAAGATTTCTCCGCCACCTGCATGCGAGTCCGACGGCCGAGCAGGCGCTCTTCGGTCCTCCCCAGGATCAGCTTCCTGCGGCGCCGCTTGGCACGGGTGTCCAGCAATTCGAGATCTCTCTTGAACAGATTGTGGCCAATGAGCAGATCCGGGTCCAGTGAGCGCAAGCGATCTTGAAATAGGTCCAAGAGCTCGGCTTCATCCCCCTGCAAGAGCTCGAAACTCTGCTGGGGGCCGATTTGTCTGAGGCCGAGGGCCGCAATTCGGTGGGGATTTTCAGCTCTATGGCCCACCAGATCTCTTTGGGTATAGGTGCGGACAACCAATCCTCGGAGGTCGGAAAGATCCATGCTGTTATAGTAAGTTTGCCCGGTGCAGAGTAAATATTGACTCACTGGGTCTGGGAGGAAGAATTGAGGAGCCTGCGGATGATTGGCCGAGATTCCCGTTTTCTGGGAGACCTCTTTGGACAGGGCGTTGAGGTCTTCCCAGCTGTGGGTGAAGGCCAGAAACTGATAGATGTTGCTTCCTGAGAGCCTTTCGACCCTGGAGGGCTGGGTTTTGACACCCTTCAAAAGGTCGGGCTCGGCCAGCCACAGGAAGGGTTCAAAGCGGGTGTCCTCGATGTTTGTGCTCTCAGCTTCGCGCCGAAACAGCCTGATCTCTCCTGCTCCAAGATGATGGGCGCTGACCAGGCCAGGTTTTCGACAACCGCCGAAGAGAGCTGGTTGCTGCTGTACATCGAGGGCGTCATCGAGTCTGGCTTGCATGCTGGGAGCTTCGCACCAAAGGCAAGGACTTCCCTCAACACTGGGCAAAGTGGGGCCGGTGATGCTAAGACCAATGAAGCTCGAACTCGGGGAAGATCAGGGTGTGGTGGAGATCGCTTGGTCCGACGGACTACGGACCACACACAGCATGAACCAGCTGCGGAAAGATTGCCCCTGCGCCAACTGCAGAGTAGAAAGACAGAAGCTGGAAGCACCCGGACCGGTGTTGAGAGTGATCTCAAGCGAAGCCCCAGCGGTGGCTCAAGCCAAGGTGGTGGAGTTCTCTCCCGTGGGGCGATACGCCCTGTCATTTCTCTTCAACGACGGTCACAGCACCGGAATCTATACCTATGAGTTTCTTCGGGAGACGGCTCTCGACGATGGACCTTTGGGGACCACCGAAAAATGACCTTGAGGCTGGGCGGCAAATCTGAAAGGGCATAAAGCTTGGTTCCGGCTTGGTCGCAGATGGGATCGTGGACTAGGAAGCAGCCGTATTGGGGGTAGAAGTATCGGTTGCGGCCTCGGAGGAGTTGGTCCCGGCGGGGACGGTTCTGGTGCTTGGGATTGAGCGGGTCGTCGATCTCTTCGGCATAGGTGAAGGCCCCCCCACTGGGGAAATCAAGCTCGCGTTAAGCCAGCGTTAAACCCCGGCAGACTGCGATAAACTTTTCAGTCTTTTTTCAAGCCCTTCCCCTATTCTAGAGTTAATCACTCGACCCGAAGGGGGAAGCAAACAATGAATAACATTCGATGGACAACACTTTCAGGACCGTCTCCGCTGAGTTCGACTTTTCTTGGAGCCTCGACTGTGGAAGACACCACCGACTTGCCTGGCGGCAACCACGGGGTGGACGAAGTGGTCTTCAATCCGAGCCTCGGCACCCTGGCAAGTTTCCAGGAGCCGCCGAATCTGGCCAAACTCTTGAACGGTGAAGCCGGCTCTTGCAGCATTGTGATCTAACGGGTCTCACCTTCCCTCCCCGAGCAGGCCTTCGGACCTTCAAGGGGCTGTTCGAATGGGTCGAAACGGTGACCCTAGAGGTCCTTTGATACCATCTTTCTTTCCAGGATTTCCCAGGCCGTTGGTCAAAGTTCTGGCGATGGAGAGAGGGAATCCACTTTGAAGTCTCTCCAGGAAGGACGACCATTTCGCATGTTCTCATTGAGAAAATTGTGTTCCTCGATGGCCTTGGCTCTTGCCCTTTGTGTCTCCACCGTCGCTGCGGAACCCCAGAGAGTAGAAC
>JBJHCR010000015.1:0-19634 GCA_050486105.1 Vulcanimicrobiota bacterium | reverse complement strand
GAGTAGAACTGTACGTTCCCGGAATGACTTGAGGCAGTTGTCCAGATCGCGTGCGTGACACGCTGAAAAAAACCGACGGGGTTAAATCCGTAGAGATCAACAAGTCTAAGAGGATGGCCACGGTGGTCCTGGAGACTGAAACCATCACTGTCGATGACCTGCTGCAAGTTCTTGCCCAAGGCTGGAACGGTCGGTATCGAGCCGAAGTGAAGGAAACAAAAAGCTTGAAGTGAGGATAAACCGAGGGCTTTATGACACGACCTAGCCTATCGCCATGTTTTCCAGACGAGATCGTTCCTGAAGCCCTCATCGCTCGGCTTAGAGCTCTTCTAGAAAGTGAACTTTCTGGAGTCCAGATTGCCTTGCTTCACCTAGACCCTCTTCAGTCCCAGGTTTGGCGGGTTGTTTGGAGTTCGAGAGGGGAATTCGAGGTTCGAGCCTCACAGACCCAAGTCCCGGAAAAAGACCTCGATTTCCAATGGAGGCCTTTTGAGCGGGCAGAGTTTCAGGGGGCTCTCGGGGTGCGACTTGAGCCTGTCGTCAGTCGTTTAGCCCTGGTTTTGCAGAGCAGTGAACCTTTGAAAGACCAAGAACTCAGTCTACTTCAGTCTCAGGCTTGCCTCGGAATCTACGAGAGCCGGGAGGAAGCTTGGAGAAAGGCGGCCGTTGGACTTTTGGGCTTGTTGCCTAAGCAAAGGGTGGCCATCGGGCATCATCTCCACCGAGGACCAGCCCAGGGATTGACCGCAGCCCGGCTGGAGTTTTCCCTTTTGGAGCCGGACATCTTGCCACTTTTAGGACCGATTCGAAGAGCGGTGGAGGATGCTGGGGAGGGTTTGCGGGAAATCGTGCACGAAAGGCTTGCCCCTCCTGCTCAAGGTGCCCAGAGGCAACTCGAAGAAGAGGATCCCGAGAGGCTTTTGGGAATTCTTGAACAAGAAGCATTGGCCCTAGGATCTTGGCTCTTACCTGCAGAGATGAGCCGGGCTAAGGTCGGCGAAGCTGAGAACTCGAAGGACGGGGCAAAAGTGCACTCGGGGGCACTGGATACTCAGGAGAGGGCTTTGGCCCATCTTTGGGCTCTCGGTGGGGGGATGCTCCAGTGGCAGGAGAACAATGTCTACAGGCTGCTCAAATTTTGAACGTTGGTCGTGGGAGATCCCCGCTGAGGTGCTGGAATTATGATTTTGGAAAGAAAGGTGGAGGTCATGAAGCTCCTCTTGGTTGACGATCACGAGATGGTGCGAAGCGCCTTTTCTCGGCTGCTCAGCAGCCAGAACGATATGCAAGTGGTGGGTGAGGCCTCCTCCTTCGAAGAAGGTCAGGCAAAGTGGGAGGCTCTCAAGCCTGATGTCATCGCATACGATCTGGACCTGCCGGGTCAAGAGGGAAGTCAAGGAATCCTCTCCTTGCTCCGCGTCAACAACCCACCTAAGGTGGTCATCTGTTCCTACCGGGCTAACCCGGCAGAGGTGCAACTCCTGGTGCAAGCGGGTATCAAAGGCTACGTGACCAAGACCGCGCCGGCCGAAGAATTGGTGAGGGCTGTTCGGGCGGTGGGGCAAGGGCAAACTTACTTCTGCGCCAGGGCTCTGGAAGCCCTAAAAGAAGCCAAAGTCATGGAGGCTGAAGGCGACTATAGTCACCTTACCCCCAGGCAAGTGGAGGTCCTATCCTTTGTGGCTCAGGGTAAGAGCACTAAGGACGTGGCCAAGCTTCTTGGCCTGAGCCCAAAGACGGTAGAGAATTATCGCTCGGCGATCCTGCGCCGCTTGGACGCCAAAAACTTGGCTCACGCCCTCACTCGCGCCCGGGACTTAAAGATCCTAGACGGATAGCTTGGCTGCCGGTTTGAAACCGTCGATGGCTCTCAGGTCGATGGCGGCTTGGCTAATGCTTCCAAACCGCTGATCGGGATTCTCGCTCATCATCACTTGCAAGACCCTCAACACCTTAGGGTGATCCGTGGGAGGTGGGGTTTTGGGGTGAGGGCGATGGCCGGTGAGGGCCTCGAAGAGCACGACTCCCGCCGAGTACTGGTCAGCAGCTGGGCCGGACCCGGTTGGCGATAGCGCTTCGGGAGGCAGATAGCCGGGCGTTCCTCCGAATAATCCGAGGCCTGGGCTGTATACGCTGCGAGACAAACCAAAATCAGCCAGCTTACAGGTCCCGTGCCAGGGAAGCAGGATGTTTTCCGGCTTGACATCTCCATGGATGACGCCGTGCTCGTGAGCAAAGGCCAACCCAGAAATGAGACTTTCGGCGACGCTGCACCAGCGACTCCACTCCAGAGGGCCGAAAGCCAATTCCTCCCGCAGAGTTCTGCCCTGAACCAATTCGGTGACCAGATAAACGAAACTTGCTTCTTCGCCCCAATCGTAAAGGTTCACCAAGCAAGGATGATTGAGCTTCAGCAGTGGCCGAACCTCCCGGGCCAGGCGATCCTTGGCGTCCTTCTTGAGATGGAAAACCTTCACCGCATAGGGTTCCTGTTCGCCGAATTCTTCATCGCGACACGCTCGGAATACGGTGGCGGTAGCTCCTCGTCCCAGGGGTTCCAGCAAGCGATAGGGTCCCAGCTTAGAGCCTTTGAGCCGACCCGGGTTGGTGGGATCGGCGCTTCTCATCTCGATCTCTCGGGCTTTTTGCAGCAGGCGGCGTTGCTTGACCCAGACCAGAACACCTACCTGGAGGGCGGCAAGAGTTGCCAAGATGCTAAGCAGGCCCAACCAAGGGTGTTGTCTGAACCAATGAATCACCGGAGCCAAGCGGCTGGAGGTGGCCGAGAGGGAATAGGTGCCTTCGGGGGGCCAACGGTTGGGGCGCCCAGGTCCAAAAAGGTGCTCGGGTATGGGCACCTCAACGGTCTGATACCCGGGAGCGACCAGCTTGACTTGAAAAAAACCGTCACCTCGAGAGCCTGAAATCAATTCTGCCAAGTTTAGCTGTACCGGCCGGTCTGAAAGGCCCAGGTAGTCGTCGCCTCGGCCGGTGCGGGTGGCCCAAAGCTGGACTTCGCGAGGTTTGGTGAAGAATTGAGCGGATACAAAAATTGGCTCTAGCCGTAGAAAACTGCCGCGTTGAGCCGGCCACGAGATTCGATTCGTGGCGTTAAAGCTGTGCGCCGGGATGGATATCTCCAGGGGCTGGTAACCAGGCTTCAGGAAACGAAATCTGAAATCGTCTTCGAACTCCTGCGGCCGTTGGAAGACAAAAGGGCTGTCGCTGCTGCCGGTGTTGTCTATGCCGGCGTCGAACAGAGCCACCACTTTGCAATCGGGGGGCACGGTGGAAAAGGTGATCTCCAAGGTTTCGGCTGTAGTCGCCGGAGAGATCAGCAAAAGCAAGCCCAGGAGCAGAGCTAATTCCCGGATCATACCGTGGCGGAGTCCAACAGATCGGAGATATCGTGGAAGAGTTGGTCCGGGGAAAACGGTTTGGCTAGGAACTTACAGTGGCTTAGGACCTCTCTGCTGTCCAGGGTGTCAGCGGGATATCCGGACATGAAAAGTACGGGCTTTTGCTGTCCGCTTCGGGCCACGAAATCAGCAGCCAAATCCGAGCCCGAGCAGCCGGGGAGAACCAGATCGGTAAGCAGCAGATCGAACTCCCCAGCTTGGCCGACGATCAGGTCCCGCCCTTGGTTTCCGTCCTCGGCCACGGTCACCCGATAGCCTTTTTTTTCCAACAGCGCAGCCACAGCACGCCGAATGCTCCCTTCGTCCTCTACCAGAAGAATCCGCTCCTTTTGGCTGCTCCCATTCTGCGGAACTGCGTCCGAGTTCGGATCCGCCGAGGGCAAGGCATTCTCCTGAGTGACGATGGGTAGCATCACCGTGATCTCGGTTCCCTTATCCACCTTGCTTTCAATGGACAGGTGGCCTGAGGCCTTTTCAACAATGGCAGCTACGGTGGACAGTCCCAGTCCTGTTCCCTCACCTACGCCTTTGGTGGTGAAGTAGGGCTCAAGCACCTTGGGCAGGACGTGGGCGGGTATTCCCACCCCATCGTCTTTGACCCGTATGGTCAGATATTCTCCGGCGCTCAGCCCCAAGGCGTTCTTGCTTTGCAAAGTTAAGTTGGAGGTTCGCACGGTAATAGTACCTCCGTCAGGCAAAGCGTCCTTGGCATTAACCAAGAGATTGAGTACGATCTGCTCCAATTGCCCTGGGTCGATCGAAATCTGATCCTGTTGGGCTTGCAAATCTATATGAAGGTTAATTCCTGGTCCCAAGATGCGCGAGGTCATTTGGGCTACCCGTTCTAACAGGGGTTGGCTTGCCACCAACGAGGCGCTCGATGGGGTTTTACGAGAGAAAAGCAGGAGCTGTTTGGTGAGAGCACTGGCTCTTTGGGCGGCGAAGTCGAGTTCTTCCAGGCTGATTTTTGCCTGCTCTTGCTCTCCACTTTGGATCTTTTCATTCAAGATGGAGAGATTCATGGAGAAAATGGTGAGAAGATTGTTGAAGTCGTGGGCGACCCCACCGGCCAGTCGGCCCAAGGCATCCATCTTTTGAGTGTGTCGATAGCGTTCCTCAGAGAGTTTGAGTTCGGTAGTCAGGCGTCGTTCATCGGTCACGTCTCGGAAGATTCCGACTACCGAGCGGGGTGCTCCCTCCCGGGGACGAACGGGATGAAAAGCACCAACTAGGCTGTGGACCCCCTCACTACTCGAGACCCTAAGTTCCAAGGGTACCTTCTCTTCGCCCTCGAGGGCCCGATGCAAGGCGTCTGCGGCCTGCACCCGACAGCTGGGGTCAACCCACTCCAGGAGCTCGCTGCCGATCAGCGTGTCTCGCTCGGCCTGGACAACTTTTCCAAAGATGGGGTTGCTGTAGACCAACCTTCGACCGGGGGAGACCAGCAAGATTGTTTCTTCGGCGTGTTCACAGATCGATTCCAGAATCTGCTGCAGCTTGGCAAATCGCTGGGCCAAGTATTCGTGTTCGTCTAGGCTGTCTTTGACCGTCACTACCACCCGTTCCAATTTGCCCTCTTGGTTTCGGATGGGGGTGGAAGAGAAAATGGAGTCCAGGGTCACTCCGTCCTTGTCTACCAAAGTGGTGGACTCGCTGCTGGACTGAGGTTCGAATCGATTGAGAAGGCTTCCGATGGGTTTGCCAATCAGGTCTTCAGAGGCGAAACCGTAACTCTTACTCCCCCGACTCACCGAACGCACCACCAGATCGCTATCGAGCTCCATCACCAGGTGCCGGAAGACCTCCGAACCCTGGGGGTCTTCATCGGGAGTGAGGTCCTGGGTTGCTGCCAAGAGATTGCTCTCGGTAGGGGATTCAGGTTGCCTCTTCAATGTCGTTAGCCAATTGAAGAGAAAGAGGACTAGTATCAGGATAGGCAACTCTTTAGATAGGGCTTGCCAACCCAGACTCCGGGCTCGAATTTCCACCCATCCTTGATTCCCGGCGATCTCTTCTCGCACAACCAGGAGCTCCGGAGAGTCCGTTGGGCCGCCCTCTTTCGGAAATTGGAAGAGAAACTGGCCGTCTGCTCCGGTGATCCTGACGGCTTCGATTGTGGGATAGTAGTTGAACCTTACCAAGTCCAGATCGGCTTGTCCAACTGCTAAGGCCTGGGCTTCCCAGGCTACGGTCTGGGCCAGACGATGGATTTCTTCTTCGTGGTCTAGCTGCCTGAGGTAGTCCTGGCGTGCCAAGAGAAGCGTTGCCAGGAGCACCATGGGAAGGAAGAAGGTGATGAGGTAGGGAGCCCTGGCGAAGCTCACATCAGTCCTTCGAGGAGAGAACTCATGGGAGAGGCGGTGGCGATGATCACCGCCCCCACCATCAACCCCATGGTGGCCAACAAAAGCGGCTCCAAACTGGCCAACATCTTATCCAGGGTAGCCCTGATGCGGTCGTTCACCAAACCGATCATTCCGCCAAGGACTTGCTCTAGTCGACCAGTGGAAGAGCCTACCTTGAGGCTGCTTACGACCAGGGGCTCCAAGAGGGCAAGGTCTCCCCAGCGCTTCTCCAATTGCTTGCCGCTAGCGATGGCCTGACAGAGTTTTTCGGCCTGGCTTTCCAGCAAGGGGCTTCCCGCACAACGCGCCGAGAGTTCCAGGCTGGACAATAGAGGATAACCCGCCTGATGGCAAGACAGAAAAGCTTTGCTGAAGCGGGCCGTGACCACCGCTCGGAGGAAGGCGGAGATCCCAGGGATTCGCAGCAAGAGGCGCTCTCGAGCGGCGGGCTTGTTGCGCCAAGCCCAGAATACCCAGTAGGTCGTCGGTATCAAGAACAGCATGGCTGTCACCCAGAACCATGGAGTGCTGACCACTGCCAAGATACCGATGAGAAACTCGGTAGAGCGTGGTAGCGCTTGCCCCGACTGTTGCAAGAAGTCCAGCATGGGTCCGCTGAGAACTACCGGCAGTAGACATACTAGCAGCACGCAGGCGGCCGAGAGAATCAGGGGATAGACCAGGCGAGAACTCAGCTCTGAGCGCAGCTTAGTGCGCCATTCTAAGAGATCAGCTAGGGCGCTGAGGCTGCGATCGAGTTGCCCGGTTCGCTCCCCCAGGGCCAGCATGGGAACGATCACCGGGTCGGAGAAGCCGGCCTTTCGGAAGGACGCCGAGATGCTGTAGCCGTCTTGCAGGTGGTGGTACACCCGTTGTACCGACCAGCCCATGCCCGGGCCGTCCATGAGGCCGGCAATGGCTTGCTCGAAGGTTATGCCCGATTGATACTGCACCCACAGCATGCGGAAAAGCCGAGCTTGAGCTGCAAGTTTGGGAGGAGCTGGAGTCCAAGGCTGGGCCTTCCTGTTGGCTACCGAGATGGCCTGAGTTTGGGGGGCGAGGCTTTCCTGACTCATGAGGAGGGCAGTCTCCGTCCCACGGTTTGCTCGGAGGTGCGCACTAGGCCCCGAGGGCTGGCGGTTTGCAGGCGTACGGTGAGCGGATAGGTGAGGGAAGCCGGAGTGACCCCTCGGTGGTCCACTTCAAAGAGCGTTATGCCGGGGATTTCTCGAGCCAAGATCATAGGCTGCCCCACCAGGGATTGCAAGTGTCCTGGCTCTAAGCGGGTGGGTGCCGAGGCTCGGAGCAGGGCTCGGTTAGGGTCGCTCCAGATGCTCCGGGTCAACACTTCCTCAGCGATGTCCCAGCGGTAAAGGATGAGTTGATCTTGCCAGACCAGGGTTCCATCGTGGGCGATGTTCTCACAAGGGTGCATAGCCAAAAGTACCTGCTCGGGGGAGATGGCTAGGCTGGTTCCCCCGGGAGAGGTTCGGTGCAAATCGCGACGGATCTCGGCTAAAGTTATACCAGCCCGTTGGTGGAGTTCCACTCGTTCGCCTTCGGTCTGTTGCAACTGCAGAAGGGGGATGAGGAACCTCATCCCCAAACCGAGCACCAGCAGCACCAAGGCCGCCGAGATCAGCGTTTCGACCAGCGTGAGACCCCGGGGTCCCTTGGACGCGCCACCCGGCGACCGGCGGGTGGTCCTTGGGTGTCGCGGCTGGAGTGGGCTGAGTCTATTGCAGCAGTGGATTGACATAGCAAGCGAGGGTGGCTTCTTGCGTTCCTCTCCGAGACTCCCAGGTGATGATCACCGTCACTCGACGGAGGCGATCAACAGGGTGAGGGGGGACTTCTTCAACGGCTACTATAGGTTGGAAGACCAGGCCTTCGGTTTCCACAGGCTCGAGAACCAGGCTGCTGCTGAGAGATTGCTGAGGAAAAGGTTGGGCTCGAAACTCTTCTAAGATTGAAGTGGCCAGGCGTTCGGCTGCCAGTCGTTCATCGGCGGCCCTGGTGCCAAACACCGAGGTGCCGGCCAGATTCAATAAAACGATCAGCAGCAAAAAGAGAATCCCCACCCCTACCACGGTGTCCACCAGGGTGAGGCCCCACCTATCGGTCCTCAAAGTTCTCGCCACAGAGTCACCCTCATTCTTTCGGCCACCGAAAGAAAGCGATTGAGATCGAAACCGTCTTGGGAACCGGATTCCTGAGCAGTCACCAAATCTTGCAGGGACTCATGCAGAGTCTTAGAGGTGGCCACCAGGTTTTTCTGTTTTGCTGGCCCGGTGGTGGTGGTGGGGTTGGATTCGCGGGCGATGTCGTTGGCCATGGTGGTGATGGCCACGGCTGCGGATTGGAGATTTTGCGAGGTGGAGACCTCTCCGGTGATGGGGTGGGTGATGGAGAAGATCAGATTGCCGTTTTGGTGCTGGGCTTGGACCTCTACCCGGATGGTGAAGCTCCCAGCGATCGGGCTATCGACCTGTTCGGCCGGGCGGTGGGCTTCCCCCGTGGGCACGAAGTGGAAGTTACCCCCCTGGCTGGGTTGATAGACCGATTGTTGGGGGTCGCCCAGTACCCGGGCGTTTTTCAGCCGGACTCTGGCGTTCTCCCCTCGGGAAATGAAGCTTCCCACCACGGTGATGTCTCGGGCTTCGAATTCCCCTTCAGCGTAAACTAGGCCCTGAAAAAAACTTCCCATGGGTCCGCCTCCGCGCAGGCTGACGTCCCCACCTGAGAGCAGCACCGCTTGCCCCCCGGATATTCGGGCCCCATTGGCGATGGTGGCGCCGTGCTTGGCCACCACCAAGCCTTGGCCCAGGATGCGTCCTTGGACTCGCAGGTGGCCATCCACAAAGAGCTTGCTGTTGTCCAAGGTGAGATCGCCAAAGATGTTCAGGTCTTCGGAACTGCGGGCGGTGCCCACGATGGTGGTGTCGGAGAGCACCGGGGGGAGTTCCTGGTAGCCCGAGCCTTGAAGGGCCGGGTCGTATTCGCTTAGGGGGAGTTCGGGAAGGGCCACCGGCTCCACGTAGGCCAGGGTTTGCCCCTTCACCACCGCTCCAGCTTCCAGATTCAGCCCGCCCACCGAGCGAACGTCGCCCACCACGGTGGTGAGCGGACCTAAAACGATGGAGGTTTCGTTGGGATCGTTGCTGGCCAGATGGGCCGGCAGCAGGTCTTCGGGGGTCCAGACGGTGGTCTCGGAGAGATTGTTCACCGCCCCCACCAGCAACTCTCCGTCGCTTTCAATGGGACCGGCCGAGGCGATGGCGTAGGGGTACGGAGGGAGAGTGGCGATGACCTCGATCATGCGCTCACTGGTGCCGCAGGTTCCCACTCCCACCAAATGAACGGAATGAGCCGGTACGGTGCGGCCCCGGAATCCGGGACGGGCGGTTTCGCTCTGGAGATTGTAGGTGGAAAACGGGTCCGGAGCCACGGTCTGAAAACTGACGGTGCCTCCGGCCCCGGGGGGAAGGCCCGGAAGAGTGACAGTCACCGTTTCCTGGGCCTGGCCATAACTTGGGTCCTCCTGCAGATGCGCCAAGGCTTCGGCAATGGCGGCCTCGGCCAGGTTCCGGGCCCGCTGGTCTTGGGAAACCCGATTGGCAAAACCCATATGGGCCGAGCTGGTGCCGGCCAGCACAAAAGCCGCCAGGAACCCGAGCGCCGTGACCACCAGCACAAAAGCCAAGCTGGCACCCCGGTTCGCAGCGGCTTGGGGCCGCAGAACTGGCACAGCGCTCTCGGCTCTGGCGGGTATCGCACGAGTAAAAAGCAAGGCTTCGCCTCCACCTTACAGAGTACCAGAAAACACCAGGATGCCGTAGAGGGGAAATACTCTAGGCATAAGGGTTTTCCCCTGGTTGCTTCATTTCACGCTTGGGGGAAAAGGTAAAGAGCCGCCTTTTGGGGCGGCTCTTTGGGTTGCCGAGAGGCTTGTCGAAGAGGGCTCAGTTCTCGATGGGAATCTCACCAGAAGGGAGCTCTAAATACGAGCGCAGCCTGGGAGTATATCTGGTGTTGGCATCGATGAAAAATCCCAGGGGAGTATTCTCATCCACGATCACCACGGCGAAGATGGTGGTGATGACGTTCATCAGGTGGGCGGCGTGACCTGAGGCTTGTTGCCCCACGTGGAAGGAGCCGAAGAGGTTGATGACCGCTCCCGAGGCGGAAGGGTTCTGGTTCTGATTCTGCTGGGGGTTGTTGAACATCATGGTGGGTTGGCCGTTGGTCATGGGAGTCATCATCAGGTGGATGTACATATTGATGATGTCGTCCGAGGGGATCACGCTCGGGTTGATGTTGAAGGACATCCCGGTGTTGGGAGAGTTGGTGTTCAGCCCTCCGATCAAGCCCAAGACATCGTTGCTGGCGGTGGTGGCCTCGGCCCCTCGAGGAACGTCGGACTTCAGCACTTCTCCGGTGATGACCACGCCAGTAGCGGCACCCACGGTTTTGTTGCCCTTGATTACCCCTTGAATGGACCCGATGCCTCCGTTGATATAGATAGGTAGGTTGTCGGAGAAGTCGGCCTGGAAGGTTTGCTGGGAACCCGGAATAGGGATGGGTGTGGAGTTGACAGTAATCTGTCCGGTGGGGGTAGCTGGGAGATCAGGATCGTTAGTTGCGTGGAGTGGCACGTTGCTCACTCCATCGTGGGTCCCCACGGCCAATTGAGGCACCCGGTCCGGCTGCACATCGCGAACGATGAGCTGATGTTGTTCCGGAGAAAGATCGTTCCCACTGGCGTCTTGGGTCACAAAGATAAACTCCTGGGGTTGGTAGGTGCTGGTGCCACCGCTTGCACTCTGTCCGGCGCCTACGCTGGCACTCGAATCACCCACCCACATGACCGAGTTCCCCTGGGCATCGAGGTAGAAACGGATGGCTACATTGCCGGGCTGGTTGCCTTGTCCTTGTCCGGCTCGATTAATGTAAATCCCGCCGTCCATCGTTCCTCCGGTATTGGGCACGTGGGTGCCTACTCCGAAGCTGGCGAGGGCGGTGTCCGGGTTTTCACCCCCGTCGGGGTCGAGTCCCAGGAGCTCGGTGAGCACCACACTCCGCTGCTCAGTGGAGGTGAGTTGGTCTCGAAATTCTTCCGGATGGGGCTGGACAGCGTCGATCCCTTGGGTGTAGAAGCGGGAGAAGTCCGCCTCGGTCGTCAGGGCATCGGTGTGATAGCCTTTGCTGTCGCTAGAGTTACTGTAAACGTGATAAATGGTGCCGTCGAAGGGTGGGATTTCGGGGTCTATACCTTGGTTGTCCACCCTCCAGAGGTAGCTGGTGAGAACGTTTCCTTTGATCGGTACGGAAGCCGGCCACAAGAACTCTGCGTTTCCAGGGTTGTTAGGGTCTCTGGGTGGGAGGCGGACGGCAGGGTTCTGGTCGGGCGGGGCTCCATTGTCGACGATGGCCACCGCTCGGCGCATCTCCTTATTGTTGGAAAGGGCTCTGGTGGTCACCCGGACCTCTTGGTTGCCAAGGTCCTGGAGGTCGAAGAGTTCGAAAGACCACCCTTGCCCCATATCCACTCGAGCGGCGGGGTTGTTGTTCTTGCCCAAAGGTATGCCCGCAATGTTGCCCCCTGTTTGGGCCAGTTGATTCATGGCATATTGCACGGCCGCATCGGTGGCGAAGCTTCCTTGGACCACGGCCCGGTCGTGGCGAGCGCTGCGCATCTCCGTCGGCAGTAGGGCCATAAATCCGGTGGCCACCAAGGCCAGGACCAGGAGAACGAAGATAGTCATAAACAGGATGGAGCCCTTTTTGCCACGGGCGAGAGAAAGGTTTCTCATGGTGTAAATATCCTTTCAGCTTAAAACGATAAACCCTAAACCAAGCGGATGGCAGCCTTCCCCTTGGGGAGGGCTGAGTGAAGAAACCGAAGAGCATTGATGCCCCGCTTAGGTGTCAGGAGAGAGAGCGGTGCATCGTGAAGCTCTCTGCCTCAACAATAACAGGCCTTACGAGGCAAGAGTTAGAGGGCAACTACTTAATGTTGAATAGTTTGTTGATCTTAAGGGCTTTGCCTAGGTGGAGATCCCTGGCGGGCTGGCCCTCGAGGGAGGTTGCCCTGGAGGAGCCTAGGGGGCTCCAGTTTGCTGTCCCGGCAGCGATGATTCTCCTCGCCCGAGTGGAGGGGACATGGGGAAGCCGTGAGCGGTCGGGATAAACGTCTAGAGCCGCCCTAACTATAGATAGGGCGGCTCTAGATAAAGCGGTTTAGGGTTGGGTTAAAACGTTATATCTAGTCTAGTCGTCGCTCTCCTGCGGGAATTTCCAAATAGGAGCGCAGTCTTGGAGTGTATCTGGTGTTGGCGTCGATTTCAAATCCTAACGGGGTATTTTCGTCGACGATCACCACGGCGAAGTTGTTGAAGATGAAGTTCATCAGGTGGTTTGCGTGTCCAGGCGCCTGTTGGCCCACGTGGAAGGAGCCAAACAAGTTTATCCTGGCCCCGGCGGCAGAGGGATTGGTATTCTGATTCTGCTGGGGATTATTGAACATCATGGTGGGCTGTCCGTTGGTCATCGGGGTCATCATGACGTGGAAGTACATATTGAGAATGTCGTCTGAGGGGACCGGGCCTTGGATGTTGAAGGCCATCCCGGTGTTGGGGGAGTTGGTGTTCAGCCCCCCGATCAATCCCAGGACATCGTTGCTGGCGGTGGTGGCTTCGACCCCTCGAGGAACGTCGGACTTCAGAACCTCTCCGGTGATCACCACCCCGGTAGCGGCACCCACGGTTTTATTGCCCTTGATCACTCCTTGAATGGAGCCGATGCCGCCGTTGACGTAGATGGGGGTATTATCGGTGAAATCACCGTTGAAAGTCTGAGCGGTCCCAACCACTGTAGGGGTATTTGAAATCTGTCCGGTGGGAGTGGCTGGAACATTAGGGTCGGAGGAGGCGTGCAGAGGAACGTTGTTCACCCCATTGTGAGACCCAAGAGTCAACTCAGGGACACCGGTCGATTCGACGTTGCGGACAATCAACTGATGTTGGTTGGGCGGGAGATCGTTGCCACTGGCGTCTTGGGTCACAAAGACAAACTCCTGCCCTTGGACGGTGGTGGACCCGCCGCCGCCGCCGCCGCCGTTTTTGCCGCCGCCGCCACCGGCGCTCTGTCCGGCTCCCACGCTGGCATCGGAATCGCCCACCCACATCACCGAGTTGCCGTTGGAATCGAGATAGAAGCGGATGGCCACGTTGCCGGGCTGGTTGCCCTGTCCTTGGCCGGCCCGGTTGATGTAGATCCCGCCTTCCATGGTGCCATTGTTGTTAGGGACGTGGGTGCCCACGCCGTAAGAGCTGAGTACAGTGTCCGGGTTCTGACCTCCGTCGGGATCGAGACCCAGCAGTTCGGTCAGGACGACGCTTCGCTGTTCCGTTGAGGTCAAGACGTCTCGAAACTCTTCCGGATGCGGCTGAATGGCGTCTATGCCTTGGGTGTAGAAACGAGAGTAGTCGGATTCAGTAACCAGGGCGTTGGTGTGATAACCTTTGCTGTCGCTGGAGTTGCTGTAAACGTGATAAATGGTGCCGTCGAAAGGTGGGACTAAGGGGTCCACCCCGGAATTGTTCACTCTCCAGAGGTAACTGGTTAAGACGTTCCCTTTGATAGGAACGGTGGCTGGCCAGTGGAACTCCGCGTTCCCTGGATTGTTGGGATCCCTGGGTGGGAGGCGGACGGCAGGATTCTGGTCGGGTGGAGCGCCGTTGTCGATGATGGCCACGGCCCGGCGCATCTCCCTATTGTTGGCGAGCGCTCTGGTGGTCACTCGCACCTCTTGGTTGCCAAGATCCTGGAGGTCGAAGAGTTCATAGGACCATCCGTGCCCCATAGCCACCCGGGCAGCGGGGTTATTGTTCTTGCCCAAAGGTATGCCCGCAATGTTGCCCCCTGTTTGGGCCAGTTGATTCATGGCATACTGCACGGCCGCATCGGTGGCGAAGCTCCCTTGGACCACGGCCCGATCGTGTCGAGCACTGCGCATCTCGGTGGGGAGCAGGGCCATAAAGCCGGTGGCCACTAGGGCCAGGACCAGCAGAACGAAGATGGTCATGAAAAGGATGGAGCCCTGCTCCTCCCCTTTTTGGCGTTGAGATGTTGTGAACCGAGTTGAGTGCGTTTTCACCGGCAGCCACCTTTCCTTATTAAAATGCTTGGCATTGAATATTGTTGATCTTAAGTATATCTCAAATCAACTTGCTTGGCAGGTTGAATGTGATCCGAAAAGGTTCATTGATGCGCATGAGCTGATTGTTCGCTCCCCGGGTGTTCTTGGAGATTCGGTACCGCAGCAGCAGCAGATAGCGTCGGGGGTAGAGAAACTCAAAGGTCGAGTTGCCGTCCGCATCGAGGAAAGTTTCGGGGTTGTCGGTGTTGCGATTTTTCATCCGATAGAGAGCTCTGGTGTCGCCCTGGGGGCGGTGCTCGCTGGTTGGTGTACTTTCGACAGAAGCGTCATAGATAGGGTGATTTGGATCTTCCAACCGAGTTGGCAACATGGCCTCGGGAATAAAAGCCCCCAAACGTCTCAGAACCACGTCTTCCTCCTCGTCGAGACCAATCTCATAAAGGTACTGGGTGAAATCGGCGGTGCTCAGAGCCGAGACTGAGGAAATGGTGGGTGGCATCAGCGGGGCTTGATCATTGCCTAGGCGACCGATGTCCGTGCGGTCGTCGTAGTCCGCGTGCAGCCAGTCTTCAGTGGTGTAGAAACGCACGACCCTCACCCGGTCTGCAGGGTTTTCCGGAAAGTCCGGGTTGACACCAGCGGGGCAGACAATGGGGTCTATAGACGGCCGGTAAGCGTCGTAGGCGGTGACCAGATAAGGAGTCAGGCGGGAAGCCAGGTGTCGGCCCGATCTTTGCAGTTCGATATGGGTTTCCCCGTGCCGGTACACTTGAGTTCCTTTGGCGAAGAGGGTGGCGATCACCCCCATGATCAGCCCGAACATCGATACCACCACTAGCATTTCAATGAGGGTGAAGGCCTCTGCCCTCTCTTTTGTGCGGATGGTGTTTGTCAAGGTCTCACCCTCTGGAAGGCCACGGTTTCGGCAGTCTTTTCAGTGCCATTCTGTTCCCAAAAGACGCGAACTCGGATGCGATCCATGTTTTCTCCTGGAACCCGGGCAATCTGAATGTTTCGGGTGAAGCGGGGGTCGTTGAAAACGCTGTATTGGTTATCGTTGTCGAAGGGCGGGTCGTTGAGGGCAACCCGATCCGTTTCTTCATCGCTGAAGAATTCTTCTGGGAAGTGCTCGTTGGTGCTCCGATACTCCTCATTGACCCTGATGTTTTCCACCATCTCCCGGCTGAGTTGAGTGGCGGTGGAGATGTTGCCGGCGGTGTCAGCGGAGACAATTCCAAAAGTAAGGACGCCCATCACCCCCATGGTAGCGATGGAAAGGATGACGACGGCGAACAGGACCTCCATGAGCGAGAATCCCCTGATTCTGAGCTTTCTAATGTTGCGTTCCTTCCTGTTTTCCCAAAGTCTATCCCGGCTCATGTAGTTTAGCACCGGGGTTTCACGGGTCTCTAGAGTGCAGTCCCTCTATAGCCCTGATCTCGGGGTCATTTAGAGAAAAATCATCCCAGGGTTGACCCCCGAGGGAGGTGGGTTGGCTTTGGAGCAGAGGAAGCCGAAGGAGGGGGCGGGAACTCCGGCCTATGCGGGGCGCAGGATTATTTCAACGGCCGAGCTTGCGTCTGGGGTTGCTGACAGCGCTCTTGCTAGGCACCTTTTTGGGCTGCGGCACCGCTCGCTCTGCCGACCCCTCGAGGCCCATCCAACTCACCTTTTGGACCGCTGCTCTGTCGCCCACTTATGACGACTACATCCAAGGTTTGATCGAGGGGTTTGGGGCGGCTCACCCCGAGGTGCAGCTGACCTGGCTGGATTTGCCCCAGGACGCCTCGAGGCGCAAGCTGATGGCCGGGATCGCCGCCGGAGACCCGCCTCAGTTGGTGAATCTGGACACCGAATTTGCCTTGGTTTTGGCCCAACAGGGGGCCCTGGTGGACGTTTCTGAGCTGGTGACCACCGAAGAGCGGGAGCGCTACTATCCCAATCTGTGGCAGGCCACCGAGTACCAAGGGGGCGTTTTTGCGGTGCCTTGGTATGTCTCCACCCGAGTGATCATGGCCCACGGAGGGCTGTTGGCCGAGGCCGGATTGGACCCTGAGCACCTGCCCACCACCTGGGAGCAACTCGACGAGCAGGCCCGGCAGGTGAGCAAGCTTACTCGAGCGGTGGGGATGATGCCCCCCATCCGCATTGTCAACGATTGGTCGGTGGAGGGGGCTCCGGTGGTGGACCCGCAGACCTTACAGCCGCTGTTCACCGACCCCCGGTCGGTGGCGGTGCTGCAGCGCTTCTGCGACCTCTACCAAGACGGCACCATGCCCCCGGAAACCCTCACCGAAGGTTATCGAGGGGCCCTGGACCGCTACAAAGCCGGTCGTTTGGCCTTCTTGGAGGCCGGGCCTCAATTCTTGCTGAGGATCAAGGCCGAAGCTCCCTCGGTCTATGCCCAAACCCGCTTGGCTCCGCTGCCACCCAGCCGCACCGGGGAGATCCCGGCCGCCACCATGAACTTTGCCATCCCCCGCTCGGCCAAGCACCGGGATTGGGCCCTCAAGCTGGCTCTATACCTCAGCAGTCCCGAGGCCCAATTGGAGTTCTGCAAACGGGTGCCCATCCTGCCCTCCACCCAGGCCACCGCCTCGGATCCCTATTTCCAGCAGCCGGGGGAGGACCCGCTCATGGCCGAGGCGGTGAAGATCTCCTTGGCCCAGTTGCCTCGGGCCCGGGACTTCTCCCTGGCTTTGCCCAGACAGAAAGACCTCACTCGCACCTTGAACTCTTCGGTGGAGGAGGCCATTCGAGGGGAGATGACTGCGGCTGCTGCTCTGGCCGAGGCGGCCGAGGCCTGGGAGAAGATCCTGGCTCCGTTTCGACCTCGTGAGGTTGGGGCACAGGTGAGGCCATGAACGATCTCAAAACCTTGACCCAGCGGGTGGTGGCCTTTCGAGAAGCCCGGGATTGGGCCAAGTTCCATCACCCCAAAGAGCTGGCTTCGGCCCTGTCCATAGAAGTGGCCGAGATCATGGAACTCTTCCGCTTCCTCGAGCCTGAAGAGATCGCTCGTCGTCTGCGGGAGCAGCCCGAGTATGGGGATCTCCTGGGCAAGGAGTTGGCCGACTCCCTCTTCCTGTTGTTGCTCTTGGCCCACGAATCCGGCCACGATCTCGAGCGCTGTTTCCGAGAGAAATTGGCCTTGCTGGAAGAGCGCTATCCGGTGGAGCAATGCCGGGGCAAGAACCTGAAGTGGACCGAGTACCAGTCTTGACAACCGAGGCTGGACCTCCAGATTTTGCTAGCGGCTTGCTTTCTCAAAGAGAGGGAGGCCCGCTCACCGCCGACAACTCTCCAGCACTCGGGCTAGGTGCCCGGTTATGAGAATCCCCAGGGAGGCCATTCCTTGGCTGTTTCTGGCTCCGGCCTTGCTGTTCTTGGCGGTCTTCACCTTCTACCCCATCCTGTGCGGGGTGAGCCTGGCTTTCACCGAGTTCTCTTTGTTGCGGCACACTCCAGATGGGACCTTGGTGGGTCCTCGTTGGGCGGGTTTTTCCAATTTTGCCCGCCTGGCGGTGGACCCTCTGTTTTGGAAGGCCTTGAGCAATTCCCTTTTGTACCTGCTGGTGGTGCCGGTGATCCAACTGGCGGCCATCGGCATCGCCGTGCTGGTAGACAAGCCTTTTCGGGGACGCAGTTTTTTTCGCACCGCCTTTTATGTGCCGGTGATCACCTCGGTGGTGGTGGTGGGGATCACCTGGCGCTGGGTCTTTCGCTCCGACGGCTTGGCTAACTATCTTCTGGGGCTGGTGGGCTTGGGACCGGTGGGCTTTCTCACCGACCCCAACTACGCTCTGTTCTCGATCATGTTCGTCACCCTCTGGCAGGGTCTGGGCTACTATATGGTGTTGTATTTGGCGGGCTTGCAAACCATTCCGGTGGAACTCGAGGAGGCCGCTACCTTAGACGGGGCGGGGCCTTGGCAGGTGTTCTTCCGGATCACCATCCCTATGCTCAAACCCACTGTGGCCCTGTGCACCATCATCAGTTGCATTTCGGCTTTGAAGGTCTTTGGGGAGATTTTCGTTATGACCCCTCAAGGGGGGCCGGCCAACAGCACCCTGACCATGGTCTACTACATCTATCTCAAAGCCTTCGAAGATTTCGACATGGGATACTCGGCGGCCATCGCCTTGGTGCTGGCCATGGTGGTGGGGGTGATCTCCTGGATCAACGTGCGCTACTTCCGGGACGGGGGATTGTCGAGCTATGACTGACCCCCAGATGCCCCAGAACCAGACCTCGTCGGGCTGGGCGGGCCGGCTGCTGAAGGCCTTGGTCTTGCTGGGTCTGACATTGCTGTGTCTGGGGCCTTCGCTGTTCCTGTTCAGCACCTCCTTGGAGTCGGGGGATCTCTTTCGACTGGACTCTTTTCGAGATCTCTTCCCCAGTCAACCCAGTGGCCGGTCCTATGTAGAGGTGTTCCATAAGCTGCCGGAACTGCCGCTCTTCTTTCGCAACACCGCCCTTTTATGTTTGGTGGGGATCGCTTCAGAGTTGGTGCTGGCCACCATGGCTGCCTATCCGTTGGCCCGCATGCACTTTCGCGGCAAGGGTTTCATCATGGGGGCCTTGCTGGCCACCATGATGCTCCCGGTCCAGGCCAACATCATCGTGAACTTTGTGACCATCAGGTTTCTCGGCCTGTACGACACCCTGATCGCCGTGCTCTTGCCCTCGGCGGTCTCGGTGTTTGGCATCTTCTTGATGCGCCAGGCTTTCTTGGTGATCCCCCGGGATCTCGAAGACGCCGCCCGCATCGACGGGGCCAGCGAATGGTACATTTTCCGGCACGTCATGGTCCCGCTGACTCGTCCGGCCCTGGGCACCCTGGCGCTCTTTTCCTTCGTGGCCCACTGGAACAGCTTCATGTGGCCTTTGGTGGTCCTCCAAGATCGCTCCCTTTACCCGCTGTCGGTGGGTCTTGCTTATATGGCCAACGCCTTCGACTCCGACTTTCGCCTAGTGGCCGCAGGCTCGATCCTGGCCATGCTGCCGATCTTGATCCTCTTTCTCTTAATGCAAAAGCAGTTCATCAAAGGCATCACCGCCGGCGCTGTGAAGTGAGGTGGTGGTCGTGATACCATTGTGCTAGCTACACCATGGCCTTAAATATCAAGAACAGCGAAGTCTAACAACTCGCCTACCGAAGTCGCAGAATTGGTTGGAGAGACGAAGACCGAGGCCATACGAGTTGCGCTTCTGGAGCGACGGCTACGGTTTTCCAAGACTCTTGGTGCAAAGCCTCGAGAGTTGGTCCTAAGATTTCTGGAAGAAGAGGTCTGGCCAGATCTTGAAACCGGAGGGCAACCTTCGAAAGCGGAAATCCTCGACCCTTCGGCTCTGGGAGCAGAGAGTTTCGGGGAGGTTGGTCCCCGCGGGTAGGAGGTAGGAGTCCCAGCCATTTGTGTGGGAGCAGGTTGCAGAAAAATGGTGCGACGATGTCTCGATAGGAGGAAGACGGTTACTTGGCAGAGACCTGTTCCAGGAATTCATTGAGAGAGACGGCGACTGCAGCCAGGCGCGTTAGTTCGATCAAGGCATCGCTGGAGTGCACTACGCGCTTGTCTCGTCGCGCCGCCGGAGTCACTCCGAAGCGAGAATCCAGGACTGTTAAGATGGCTTCAATTTGGCCCTCGACTCGACCCTCGTCGTGAGCTAGTTGCTGTAAACTTGACACATGTGGCATATTGAACTCCT
>JBJHCR010000014.1:0-39817 GCA_050486105.1 Vulcanimicrobiota bacterium | reverse complement strand
TTCATTCGGCGCAAAGCCGTCAGGCATCTAGAAAAAGGGCGGATCGTTATTTTCGCTGGAGGAACCGGAAGTCCGTACTTCACTACGGATTCAGCGGCTGCGCTGAGGGGTCTGGAAATCGGAGCGGATGCCCTTTTTAAGGGAACCAAGGTTGATGGGGTTTACGATGGGGACCCCGAGTTGAATCCCCAAGCAAAGAAGTTTCAAGAGTTGACCTATATCGAAGTGCTGAGGCGAGGGTTGAAAGTGATGGATTCAACGGCGGTCTCTCTTTGTATGGACAACGGTATGGCAATCAATGTTTTTGACATCACCGAAGAAGGCAATATCAGACGTATTGTCTCGGGTGAGAAGATCGGAACTCAAGTCAAGGAGGCTATGGACTAATGGATACTGTGGATTTTGCTCCTTTTGAAGAGCGAATGCAGAACGCTTTGGAGGCATTGGGGAGAGAGTTCGGTCGAATTCGGTCCGGGAGAGCTACGCCAGCTTTGGTGGATAAGATTTCGGTCGAAGCCTACGGCTCGGAAATGCCGATGTCTCAGGTCGCAACCATTTCCGTGCCGGAGGCGAGGACCCTAGTTATTCAGCCCTTCGATAAAGGGAACCTGTCCTCCATCGAACGGGCTATCCATATGGCGAACATCGGTGTTACCCCCAATAATGATGGCAATATCATTCGGCTCAACATGCCGCCCCTCACGGAAGAGCGTCGAAAAGACTTTGTCAAAGTGGTGAAGTCAAAGTCCGAGGAGGCCAAGGTCTCCATTCGCCAAGTGCGTCGCGATGCTCTAGAAGAGGTCAAGAAAGCCGGCCTTCCCGAAGACCAGGAAAAGCGACTTCAAGATGAGGTGCAAAAAATGACTGACAAATTCACGGATAAGGTTGATAAAGCTTGCGACAACAAAGAGAAGGAGATCATGGAAGTTTAGCGGGTTTGTCGCCTTGGCTCGGAGTTCATTATCGAGACCTACTTGGACTTTGGGCCGACTCCGCAAAGCCTATCCGTATTTTGGTCACCAGACCAACCGGGTTCTCTTACGGTCGAGGTTCGTTGAGGGTGGTGTCGGTTCGACAGCGGGGAGAGGCTGTCTTAGTTGTCCTCGCTTATGAGCAGTACGGTTCGTTCCCCCGTCGAAAGAACGGCTGATTGAGTCGCGCGTAGTGAGAGACCTTGGGCTACCGCGGCATATCGCGGTGATCATGGATGGCAATAGACGCTGGGCCAAAGTTCGGCGCCTGCCCACCGTGTTTGGCCATCGTGCCGGAGTTCGATCCTTCCGCCGCATGCTTGAGGCTTGCCGAGAGCTCGGTGTGGAAGTCCTCACTGCCTATGCCTTTTCTGCTGAGAACTGGAGGCGAAGCCCCAAGGAGATCGCGATTCTCATGCAGTTGTTTGAGAAGTACGCCCTTCGAGAACGGGAGAAGTTGGTTCGAACCGGGATTCGCTTTCGCCTTATCGGCAACATTGAAGAACTCCCCGTGCAGGTGAAGCGGGAATTTTGGAAAACCGAGCAAGCGACCGAGCACAACACGGCCATGACTCTGAATCTCGCGGTGAACTATGGCTCACGAGAAGAGTTGGTAGAGGCCATGAGGCAAATTGCTCGGCGAGTGACAGACCAGGGCTTGGATCCAGAGCAGGTTTCTTCAGAGGATATCGAACGATATCTCTACACTGCAGGGCAGCCAGATCCCGACCTGATGATTCGGACCAGTGGGGAGTTGCGCATGTCCAATTTTTTGCTTTGGCAAGCGGCCTATACAGAATTGTTCTTCACGGATGCTCTATGGCCCGATGTTGATCGCGCTCTCCTCGACAAGGCTTTGCAAGAGTATCGCCAGAGAGACAGACGCTATGGTGGAGGGATGACAAATGACTCCTAATGGTTCCCCTCCGCCCGGTGTGTCAAGGCGAAGCGAGCTGACTCAGCGCGTTTTGACCGGCATAGCGCTCTCTTCCGTCAGCCTCTATGTCATTTGGCTAGGGCTCTATCCCTTTGTGGCTTTAGTGGTGGTCTTCGCCCTCATTGGACTCAATGAGTTTTACCGATTCGCTGAGCGCAAGGGCGTTCGCCCCGGACGAAAGACCGGAGCGCTGTTCACCGTCGCCTTGATCGCTGCAGCGCTTTGGGGGGGGGAGTCAGCTCTGAATCAAACTCTTCTTTTCGGAACCGTGGCCTCGTTCACGGTGCTCTTGCTCAGGCCGCACGAAAGGGTGTCTCCGCTGCTCGATTGTGCCACCACGCTGTTGGGTGTACTCTACGTGGGTTGGATGTTTTCTTTTCTTGTCTTGCTGAGGAAGTTCCCCGACGGGGCTGCACTAATCACTTTGTTGATCGTGGCTTCGGCTTTCACTGATATGGGAGGATACTTTGTGGGTCGAAAGTTTGGGCGAACTAAGCTCTATCCCAGGGTCTCTCCCAAGAAGACGGTAGAGGGTTCTCTCGGCGGGCTGATTTGGGCGGTGCTGGCTTGTTTAATTCTAGGGTGGCATCTTGGCCTGCCGCTAGCTCACTGTGCGGCCACCGCCGTCTTGGTGGCGATCGCAGGTCAGTTCGGCGACCTGTTCGAATCTTCCCTAAAGCGCGACGTTGGCGTAAAGGATTCCGGGCAGGTCTTGGCAGGTCACGGTGGGGTTTTAGATAGATTCGACTCCCTTGCCTTTGCCGCTCCAATGTTTTATCTTTATGCCGTGCTGATAATGTTATGAAAAAGCTGGTAATTTTAGGGTCCACAGGATCCATAGGAACACAAGCCCTCGATGTGGTCAGGAAACATCCGGACCGCTTCTCTATAGTCGCCCTTGCTGCCAAGAAGTCGTGGCAGAGGTTGGTCCGACAAGCCAGAGAGTTTGGCGTGAGTGCTATAGCCTTGTTGGACGAAGAAGCGGCTTTTCGCGCACAGGAAGAATTGCAGGACAGTTCGGTCGTGGTTCTGTCCGGCAAGAAAGGCATCGAAAAAATCGCGGCTTGGGGGGATGCAGAACTGGTTTTGTCCTCCATGGTGGGGATGGCTGGTTTGGTCCCGACGCTGAGGGCTGTGGAAGCCGGGAGAGACGTGGCCCTGGCCAACAAGGAAGCTTTGGTAGTTGGCGGCGAGGTTTTGACCAAGGCGGTAGAAAAGAAAAAAGTGCGCCTTCTTCCGGTGGACTCCGAACATTCAGCCGTTTTCCAATGTGTCAGCGGAGAAGACCTCAAGTCCGTGTCACGGATCATCTTGACGGCCTCTGGTGGACCCTTTCGTGAATGGGACTCCGAGCGTTTAAGTAAGGCGACTTCCCAAGAGGCCCTGAAGCATCCGACCTGGGTTATGGGCGCCAAGATCACCATCGACTCCGCGACCCTCATGAACAAGGGCTTCGAGGTCCTAGAGGCCCACCATCTCTTCTCTCTCTCCCTGGATCAGATCGAGGTTTGGGTTCACCCTCAGTCCATTGTTCACTCCATGGTAGAATTTTGTGATGGTTCGGTGCTGGCTCAGATCGGGCCACCGGATATGCGGACTCCGATCTCCTACGCTCTGGCCTATCCTGAGAGGATTCCACCTCAGTGGGAAAAACTCACTCTCGATCTCATGCAGGGCTTAACTTTCGAAGCCCCTCGCCTGAAAGATTTCCCGTGCCTTGACCTGGCTTATGCTGCGGGAAGAGCGGGAGGGACTATGCCTGCCGTTCTCAACGCTGCCAACGAGGTTGCGGTGGAGCTCTTCTTGAACAGCCGCATAGGGTTCATGGAGATCCCGAAGGTGCTAGAGCGAGTGATGGCTGAGCACTCCCCAGTCTCGGCCCCTTCTCTCGACGACCTTTTAGGCACCGATGACTGGGCCCGAAGTCGGGCTCGAGAGGTCGGTCGTGCCAGCAGTACCAAGGCTTGAAGTAAACCTCTGTATGAGGCTGCTCCTTAGAGGTCCCGTCTTGGGAGGACCATCGCCTTGCTGACCTTTATCTTCGGTATCTTGGCCGTAGTTCTGGCTTTTGGCTTTATCATCTTCATTCATGAGATGGGTCACTTTGTTACGGCCAGGGCCGTGGATATTCGATGCCCTCAGTTTGCCTTGGGCTTCGGTCCAGCACTTTTTGGACATAAGTGGCGAGGCACAGAGTTTGCCGTTCGATTGTTTCCCCTGGGTGGTTACGTTCTGATGAACGGAGAGGAGCCGGGTCAAAGAGGGATGGATCCCTGGTCTCAGTCCGTTCACCTCTACCTGGGGGATGCCGAGTTTCCGGCTTCTCGAGATCAGCTGCTGGAGCATCTCGACCACATCCCAGAAGCCGAACGAACGGAAAATTGGAGCGATGTTCGAGGTCAAGTCGCCTGGGCTCGGGCCGAAGTTTTCCCTACCTTGAGATCGGTGGAAGGGAACTTTCACGACAAGAGTCTGCTCGCTCGGTTCTTGGTCATCAGCGGCGGAGTGCTTATGAACTTCGCCGCCACCATAGCGATCCTTTGGGTCCTTGGGCCCTTCGTTGGAATAGGGTCGTTCTTCAACGGTTGGGCCCCGGTACTATCCCAAGTCAGGGAAGAGGCTCCGGCTTCCGAGAGTGGCCTCAAGAGCGGAGATCGGATCTTGTCTGTCCAGGGACAAGCACTGGAGACCGATCGGGAAGCTTACTTAGCTATTGGTGAGCAGCAGGGCACCCCATTTCTTCTAAGGATTGCAAAGCGAGGTGGTGGTGAGGAAGAGCTATCCATTCGTCCACTGTTGGCCGTCGGTCGCGAAGTTTTTCGGGTGGATGACGATGACAGCTTGACTATTCATTCCTCGGCTTCAAGACCGGATCTGGTTGGGCTGAAGGTCACTTCCCCCAAGCGGGCAGAGTTGGTGAACGACCTCCAAGACCTCGGGCCCGGCGATCAGTACACCTTGGAACTTGAGCCGGGAGGTCTGGTGGTCGACCTACTTGCGCCTGACTCCCATGAAGTGAGCTTCTCCCTTTCCGAGTCTTTCGAGCGCCCCAGGGGTCAAATAGGAGTTCTCTTCGGAGTCTCTTCTATCCGCTTTGAAACGGCCGCAACCAGCACCGTCAGCCAGGTGATCGCCGGCGGCCCCGCCGAGAGTTCCGGTGTCGAGGTGGGCGACCAAATCTGGAGGGTGGGAAACTTTCGGGTGATAGGAAACAGCGGTCTGGGTTTTGGAAGTCTCGTCGAGCCCGCTTTGGAAATCCAGCATCGAGTGGACCCTTCCGGACCGCTGGACTTGCTCTTGTTTCGCGATGGGGAATTGAGAACCGTGACTCTTCCGGCTCCTTTGGAGGAGCCAACTCTTGGAGCGCTCGGTCTTCAACTTTCGCCAGTGGGGACAAGAGAAGTCTTGCGGGCCCCTTTTTCCATGATTTCAGATATGCTGAAGGCCCCATTCATGCTGATCGGACTTTGGCTAAGCTCCGAGTACAGCGGGAAAGAGATCGTCGAGAATCTGCAGGGGCCCATCGGAATCATGCAATTGATATACCAGGTTTCAGACAGTGGAGTAGTTCAATTTCTTTTTTTCCTGGCTTTGCTCAACGCCGCTATTGGAGCATTCAATCTTCTTCCGTTCCCTGCTCTCGACGGTGCGAGACTGTTCTTCCTTTTTCTTGAAGGCCTCAGAGGCAAGGCGGTCGACCCAGATAAGGAGGCCAAGGTTCATTTGGTGGGGTTGATGGTCTTGCTTTGCTTTGTGATCGTGGTCTCGTTCGGGGATGTCAGGAGACTGATCTCTGATCAGCTCTTCATCTTGTGAGGGCCATGACCACTAAGGCTCAGCAGCAACAGCTCAGGACTCTCCGGCGCGCTATCAATAGAGCAGTGACCGCTCTTAGGGACGGGGACAGCGTCTGGCTTAATGCCGGCCGTCGAAGCGGTGAGGTGTTTCGCCATCCCTGGCTCAACCCAGGTGAGAACTCCTCGCCCCCTGAAGATCTTGAGCGACTCCATCTCTTGTTTCCAGGCCCTACGGATGAGCAGCCAGAATTCCCTTGGACGACCTATTCTCAGTACTACCCCAAGTCTTTAGAGCCGGTCCTGAATTTTTTTTGGCCAGGCCCCTTCGCTCTCCAGGTGGCCGTACCCAAGAGAGCCGGACGCTTGTGCCTGAGTTGTCCGCGCCACCCCCTATTGGCGGAGCTACTGTCTCGTCACGGCCCCCTGTTTTGGCGGCCTATGGATACAATTGAGAAGAACGGACGCGGGCCCGCGGGTCACGTCCTCCACTGGGAGGAGCCTCATTATTCCATTCCTGAGACTGTCATGGATGTTGGGTCCAGGCCCTGGCGTTTTACCAAGATTGGCTACCTCTCTCCAGATGAGCTACTCAGCAAAGCTGAGGAGCCTGAACCGACCATTCTCTCTGAAGATCGTGCAAGCCCTAGACGGAAGGTCAGAACTTTTCGCCCTGCCCATCGCACCGTCATTCTTGAAGTGGCCATGGCGGACCAACTTTCAAGTCTCTGGGAGAAGATCCGGGGAGCCATTGGTCAGGAGGTCGCTCTCAGGCTCTATGTGGATGCGGCCACCGCCCACGAACACTATCCGGATCATCCGGCGGTGAAAGTCTTCGGAGAACTCGAACATCCTGAACGAGTGCGGCGGCGCCTGGAAGCGATGCTGGAGCGACAAAAGCAGTTAGGGGGAAAGCGTCTGATGGTGGTGGCGGTGCCGCCTATCACCGACGCATTTGAGGCGCTCAAAAGCGATCTCCTGACCTTGTCCCCTTTTTGGTTCAAGCTTACGACTTTGGGAGACTTCGATTTCAGTGAGATTTGGACAAAGACTTCTTCGAGTTGAGACTTCTGTTTCGACGAACGAGGCTCTCCTGGGCCACGAATTTCAGCATGAACCTGAGGGCGTCAGCCTTCTGGCTTTGAGTCAGACTTCCGGAAAGGGTAGAGGAGGTCGAGTCTGGCATTCCCCCCCTGGGGGGATGTATCTCTCCGTGCTCCTGCGGCCACCGCAAGCCGACGGCTTAACTCTCTTGGGAGCCTTAGCGGTCATCCAGCTCTTGGAGAAGGAGTTGGGGTGTGCGGTCGGGTTGCGGTGGCCGAACGATGTCCTTTTGAATCATCGCAAAGTAGCCGGGATACTCCCGAGAGCGATATTCAAGGGGCAGAGCCTGGAACGGGCCGTTCTGGGGATCGGTCTCAATGTGTACGCTCCGGTTAAGGATTATTGCTTGACTCTTGGGGAGGCGACTTCGTTGCTCGAGGAAGGTTGTTCGGTGGAATCGACTCCCGAAGGCGTAGGCCGCTTGGCTCTAAGTTTGTTGGCTCAACTCGAGGCTCTTTATTTTGGGCCTTTCGCTGCTGGCGGGGCTAGGCTGCTAGCGGAACTTTGCAACCCTTATTTGACAGGAGTCGATTCAGGTGAGGGGGTTCTGGTTCACGATGATGGGACGGTGCTCAAAAGGTTCGGACCCATCGCCGGCTTGGGTCCGGATGGAGGACTCAAGTTCTTGGACGGAGGCCGACTCTCAGCTTTGGGCCCTGAAGAGCGTTTCCGGATTCACCCCTTGGACGACCGATAGAGCCACAAACGGGTTTTTTCCTCCACTTTCCCCCACCGAGGCTGAATCGCGTTTAGATCAAAGAACTTCCGTGTTTGAGAGCATTCTGTATCTTGAGTAGGCTTGAACGAGCGGTGGGCCTTCAGTAAGACACTTGCTCTGCAGTGTAGGGTCTGAAAACTTTTTAAAATTTCTTCAACCCCATTCTTCCTCAATATCTAGTCGTGTTTGAGGACATGACTACAAGATGTTGTTTTTGTCTTGGTTTCTTGCGAGACATGCTTGAATGCGTCTCATTGACACCTTCTTGAAGCCCTGTTTATAATTGTGGAGCAAAGTGGGGCAAAGTGGAGGTAGGTGAACCTAAGTGGAAGAGGTTTCCGAGGCATATTGGTTCTCTGGAACCTTCGAGCATTCGCTCGACGGCAAAGGTCGCTTAACTATACCGTCCTCATTTCGTTACGACTTTGGTGAAGGAGCTGTGCTCCGGAAGGGACCTGATGGATCGGTGGAAGTTCTTCCTCGTCCAGCATGGAACCTTTTTCTACAAAAGCTTAAGAATATTTCAAAAACTGATGTTCGAGGGCAACGATGGGTGACTCTGCAACTGGCCTCCGCGGTCACTGTAGAGTTGGACAAGGCTGGGCGGATCTTGTTAGGACAGGATCTCCGCTCCCACGCCGGGCTAGAAGCTGGTCCGGTGATAGTGACCGGGGCTTTAGACCGCTTAAAGGTCTGGGAGCCCGGTCGTTGGGCAGCTATGGAGCAAGAGGGGTTAGAGGAGCTAGATGACTATGTCTATGAGAAGTACCAAATCTGATCTTGCCTACTCACGATTCCCGGTGAAGGTGGGTCTACCCCCGTCACCACTTTGGAAGAGAAGAACTCCGAATCCTGGTCCGGGTTCCGGAAGTCGACAACGACGCTCTGAGCAAGTTGAGGCCGATTCTGAAGTGCGCAAGAGACAGCTGAGTTGCATATCGGACCGAGGCGAGTCCTAGGATGACAGGTTTGTCGGCATAAATCCTAAGATGGAGAGTTATCATTGTCCGGTACTCCTGGAAGCCGTCCTCGATTGGTTGGCGGTGGAGTCCGGGGAAGTGATCGTGGACATGACCTTCGGTGGTGGAGGATACAGTCAAGCGATTCTAGAGAGTTTGGGGAACGAAGGAAAATTGATCGCGTTTGATCGTGATAGAGACGCAGTAGAGCAAGCCTCCCTCCGCTTTGCCGATGAGGACCGTCTCTTCTTGCATCACTCAAACTTTTCTTTGATAGAAGGGTTTCTAAAGCTACACGCTCCTTTGGGCCACGACGGAGCAGTCATGGACCTCGGGGTCTCCTCCTTTCAACTCGATACGGCCCATCGCGGTTTCTCTTTTCGACTGGATGGTCCCCTGGACATGCGTATGGATGCGACAAAGCAGTCGTTGACTGCGGCCAATCTGGTAAATACCGCGTCAGTGCTTGAACTGGCGGACATTTTCTGGAGATACGGTCAAGAGAGAATGGCCAAAGTCATCGCACAAGCGATCGTAAGTAGGCGTCAAGAGCAAGCTTTTAGGACCACCACCGACTTGGCCGAGGTCATCGCTAAGGTGGTGGGTCACCGCACTCGCCGCTCCGGTCCGAGAGTCGTCTCGAAGAAGCATCCAGCGACCCTGTGTTTTCAGGCCTTGAGGATAGCCGTCAACGATGAACTCGGCGAACTTGAGCGCGGGCTGCGCAGCGCGATCAAGACGGCTCGACAGGGAGCGAGAGTGGTGGTGGTTTCCTATCATTCTCTTGAAGATGGCTTGGTCAAGTCGATTTTCCGCGACGCGGCCGGCCGTTGCCGTTGTCCTCGAGGTTTGCCGGTTTGTCGCTGCGGAGCGGAGCAGACGGTAAGGATTCTCACTCGTAAGCCGGTTAGCCCTTCGAGCGACGAGACCCAAAGGAATCGACGGGCGCGGTCAGCACGCCTGCGAGTAGTCGAAAAGATTTAGTGTTGAGTGAAAGTGAGGTTGTAGGGTGAGCGAAGTTGAGGAAAAGGAACGCAGAAAGTTCGGGGTTGGTTCCTTGAGGGGTGGACTTTTGACTTTGCCGGCGTTGGCGTTTTTTGGGGTTGCCAGCCTTTTGTTGGCCTATCTCTGCCAGTCGGCACATATAGTCCGCACCCAATATAAACTGGTGGCCATCGGCGGGGAAGTCAAGGCCCTGGAAGCCGAGCGAGCAGACCTCGAGCTGACGGTTCAAGAACTGACGGCTCTCGAACGAGTTGAGCGCATGGCCATCGAGCGCCTGCAGATGGTCGCCCCTGAGGAACGTCGAGTGATCGAGGTGGTCTGGAGCGCCATTATTCCCGAGGAGGTCGTTCCCGTTCAAGACCAGACTCTCACTTTGCACGACGAGGTTCTTTAAATGGGATACGCTGGGGTGGAATTCTAACCATGAAGCAGTCTCCTGGAACCAATCGAGGGAGAGTCATAACTCTTTTCTGGCTGTTTGCCGGATTCGCAGGCCTCCTAAGCATTCGCCTTGCTCAGTTGCAATGGATCGACCACGACCGATATCTTGCTCGGGCGGACGCCCAACATCTGGGTGAGGCAGAGCTTCCGGCTTTAAGGGGCGAAATACGAGATCGCAACAATGTGGTCTTGGCGACCTCGATTGCCCGCTGGTCGGTGGCTGTGAATCCTGAACTCGTCAGGCAAAAGGGGCAAGGGCGAGAGGTGGTCGAGCGTTTGAGCAAGATTCTCGACCTTCCCGCATCCACCTTGGAAGAGCTCGTGGACCGTCCGGGAACCTTCGGTTGGGTCTCCCGCAAGGTTAAGGATTTTAAGGCCCAAGAGGTCAGAGAGGCGGCCCTGGAAGGGGTTTTCTTGGTTCGAGAACCAACTCCAGGAAAGCGCTATTACCCCAAAGGGCGGCTGGCTGCTCATCTGCTCGGAGCCACCGGGGTAGATGACCAGGGTTTGGACGGCTTGGAGTCCGCGTACGAGCGCGATCTTGCCGGTACTCCTGGGATCTTGCGCGCCTTCATGGACCGCGATGGGTGGGCTACTTTAGAGCACCCGACCGCTCTCATTCGACCTGCTGAGACGGGTCATAACGTGATCCTCACCATCGATGAAACGATACAGTTCGCCGCCGAAAGAGAGCTGGCCAAGCAAGTTAAGGAGTACAAGGCCACCGGGGGTATCGTTGTGGTTATGGATGCTAGGAACGGTGAGATTCTGGCCATGGCGATCAACCCGGATTTTCCCGCTTCGGACTTTGCCGGGGTGGACCCCAACGTCCGCAGGAACCGGAGCATCACCGACCCCTTTGAACCGGGCTCAACCTTCAAAGTCTTCCTGGCTGGAGCTGCGTTGAACTCCGGGGTCACGCCCAAGGACACCTTTCGCTCGGGAGGGGTCCTCTCTATCGGCGGATGGACCATCCATAACGCCAATGATGGGCTCTACGCTGGGCACGCCGAAACGCTCAAGGACATCATTGCCTACAGTTTCAACGTCGGCACCGCTTCGGTGGCGATGGCCATTGGCAAGAAAATCTACTATCAGCATTTGCTGGATTTCGGCTTCGGCGATCTCACCGGGATCGATTTGGTCGGAGAAAGCGAAGGGCTCTTGGCTCCCGCTGACACCTGGGCGGAGATCAACACGGCCACCATCAGTTTTGGTCAGGGGGTGGCAGTCACACCGGTACAGTTGGTCTCGGCTATGCAAGGTCTGGTCAACGGTGGAGTGCGCATGCGCCCCCGGGTAGTCAAGGCTGTGACCGATGCGGAGGGAAATGTGCTCCGTCGTTTCGATCCCGAAGAGATCAGCCGACCTATCAGCCCAGAGGCATCACGGCAGATGCTCGATATCTTGGAGAATGTCTGTGAGAACGGAACCGGTAAACTGGCTCGCATTCCGGGCTATCGCGTTGGAGGCAAGACCGGAACGGCTCAGTTGGTTGAAGACGGGGTTTACGCACCCGGCAAGTATGTCGCTTCGTTCTTAGGTGTGGCACCAGTCGATGATCCCCGCATAGTCATGCTGGTGAAGATCGAGAAGCCCACTCCGTATTGGGGAGGCTTGGTGGCTGGACCCGTCTTCAGTAAAGTTGGAGAAAAGGCGCTTTGGAAGCTCGGTGTCAAGCCCGACCCGGAGCGAATGAAAATGGAAAAGTCTGAGGACTGGCACTAGTGCTCTGTGATCTTTAGATCTGGTGGAGTCCCCCGGTGGGTGCTCAGTTCCGAGGCTCTGCATTACGGTCGGCAGAGCAGTGAAAAACGGTTAGGAGGGAACAAGATATGAAAGAGATAGATATCGAAGCTTTCGTGAGGAAGTTTGCTGGAACACAGGCAAGTCCAGCACCCAGAAAGAAACCCGCAGCCCAAATAATGATGGCGCCCCAGCCATCCTTTTTTGGCCCCCGCCTCGACGCAGGTCGAAGTGGGAAAAAGCGCTGGCTCACCACGGTCGACCATCGACCAGACTTCCAAAATTACCATCGTTCCTTCACTCAATACTGAACAAAGTTTCGACCCTGTTACCGGGTCGAAGGCGAGCACGAGACAATGGGTGGATTGAAACCGCCTGGCCGAGCAAGCAAACAAGGGGCAGGAAACGACTCTCGCAAAACATCAGCTCTCCTCGCGGAGAGCTTTTTCTTTTCTTGGCATCTTTTTCGAAAAGTCTTCAAGTAGGCAGGATTACTCACTGTTGGAATATAATTCAATTTTTGCGAGAGCGGATTAGGAGCTGGTTCGAGATAAGTTTTTGATTTTGGTTGCCCAGGGCCCGGGTGCCCCCCCAAATTGGGGGAGCCAGAGCGGTTCGAGCGGCTTGAATCGGAAAGACTTAAGCAAGAACCAACGCTGCCCCGACGGGATGCATTGGCACCCCAAACCAGGCAGCTGTTTCGTGCCGGATCCTTAGCACCCAAATTGCGAGAGTTCGTGAGGAGGACAGCGCAAGCTGTCGATGGAGGAGAAAACATTGAAGCTGACTCAACTGTTGAGGGAAGAGTGCCTACGTTCTGCTCTCATTGGAGACATGGACAGGTTCGAGGCCAGGTTGGATGAGATCGTTATTAGCGGGGTAAGTTTCGATTCTCGTGAGGTGCGACCTGGGGGGCTTTTCGTTTGTATTCCTGGGTTCGAAGTTGATGGGCACAACTTCGCCTTGGCGGCGGTTGCCGCTGGTGCCAGGGTTCTCCTTGTGGAGCGCTTCCTGGACCACATTCCCAAGGATGTCCTGCAGATTAAGGTAGAGGACACTCGCGGTTGCTTGGGGTTACTGGCAGCTTGCTACTACGGGCGACCAGCGGACCAGCTGGCAACCGTAGGGATAACTGGCACAAACGGCAAGACCTCCACCGCCTATCTTTGTGAGGCTGTTCTAGAGCGCGCCGGACAAGCGCCTGGGTTGGTGGGGACCATAAGGGCTAGAGTCGGAGGGGAAGACCGGGCGGTGCGCAATACCACTCCCGAAGCTTCAGAACTTCAGGAACTCCTGGCCGACATGGTCAGCGCCGGCAATCGCTCGGTGGTCATGGAAGTGTCCTCCCACGCTCTGGCACTTCACCGAGTGGCTGGGGTGCCTTTCGACGTGGCGGTGTTCACCAATCTTTCCCAAGATCACCTTGATTTTCATTCCGATATGGAGGAGTACTTTCAAGTCAAAAAGAGCCTCTTCACCGGACTTGGTCGAGATTGGAGCCGACATGCTCCGCCTTACGCCGTGATCAATGCCGACGATCCTTACGGGGCTCGAGTTCTGAATGAGTTGCGAGTACCGTATATCACCTACGGCTTCTCCAAGGGCGCCCATGTTCGTGGGAAAGACCTCCAGTTTGGGCCCGAGGGTTCCCGTTTTCGGGTCAAGACGCCTATTGGTGACGCCAATGTGACCTTGAAGTTGGCCGGAGCGTTCAATGTATCCAATGCCCTGGCAGCAATCGGAGTGGGGCTGGCTCGAAGAGTTGAGCTCGACGAGATCGTCGAGGCCCTAGTCTCCCTTGAGGGAATTCCAGGCCGCTTTGAGTTGGTTCGAGAAGGCCAAGACTTCACCGTCTTGGTGGACTACGCTCACACTCCAGATGGTTTGCGCAATGTTCTTCAGGCAGCCAGGGAGATCACTCGAGGACGATTGACGGTGGTTTTCGGTTGCGGGGGTGACCGAGACCAAACCAAGCGACACCCTATGGGTCGTTTGGCAGGGGAGCTGGCCGATCGCGTATTTCTGACCTCCGACAACCCTCGCTCTGAGGACCCCGACGCCATTCTCAATCAAATCGAGGAGGGCTTGCTTGAGGTCGGGACGGAATTGGACTATCACCTCGATCGAGATAGGGATTCTGCCATCTCGAGCGCCGTCCGCTCAGCCCGCCCGGGAGACACTATCGTGATCGCCGGCAAGGGGCACGAGAGGTACCAGATCTTTGCCGACCGTAAGGTGGTCTTCGATGACCGAGAGGTAGCTCGTAAAGCGATTCGGACTCGCCTGGGAAAGGGTCAAATACATAATCCGTTGAGGACTGCGAATCTACTTTGGACGGAGTGTCGCAGGCCACTTGGAGCCAAGCGTGGAGCCTGGAGCGAGATCGCTACCAAAGGACGTGCCATCCTGTGACCCGTTGGACTCTGGCGGAGGTGACCACTGCTCTCGGTCAGCCCTTAACCGTCGGAGAACTGAGTTGTTCTTCTGAGTTCACCGAAGTTTCCACGGACACTCGAAGTCTGACTCAGGGTGCCCTCTATGTTCCCTTGGTGGGCGAGCGGTTTGACGGTCACGACTTTCTACAGGCCGCAGCGAGCAAAGGCGCCCGAGCTTCCCTTTGGGGACGTTCTGAGCTCCCGTTCTCAGGGGAGTCTTGGTCACTACCACTTTGGAAGGTAGACGACACCCTCGAAGCCTACCAATGCCTTGCTCGCCATTGGAAAAATCTATGTGGAGCCGAAGCCGTCGGAGTGACTGGCTCTGTTGGCAAAACAACCACCAAGGAGCTACTCACTCAACTGTTGCGCCCATTTTACCAAGTTTCGGCCAGCGAAAAGAACTTCAATAATGATGTCGGCGTGCCCCTCACTCTCTTGGGGCTCAGCCCTCTGGACCAAATTGCGGTCCTGGAGATGGGAATGCGAGGACGGGGGGAGATCGCTCGTTTAGCCCGCTGCGCCCAACCTCGAGTCGGCCTCATCACTGGCATCGGGTCCTCGCATTTGGAGCTCTTGGGGAGCCGTGAAGAGATCGCTAGGGCCAAAGGAGAATTGGTCGAAGAACTGCCTTCGGATGGATGGGCCGTCCTTCCTTACAATGATGATTTTTACGCCTTGCTATGTGAGTTGTCTCACGCCCCGGTGATCGCCTACAGTGCGAATCCTGGAGTCTTGAATCAGGGCCCGTCGCTTCCCGAAGGGGGCCTACTTTGCCCGCAAGAGATCATAAGCGAAGATCCTCGGGGGACCGCTTTTCGTTTTTCTGAGAAAGATTATTACCTCCCACTTCCGGGGCGGCATCACCTCCACGACCTGTTTGCCGCCTTGGCGACCGCTCTAGCTTTGGGCCTCGAGCCGACAGAGGTCTTGAGCGGCATTGGGAACCTTCAACCTCCCGAAGGTAGGGCCGAATGGTTGACTCTCGGCGGGGTTCAAGTTTATCTCGACGCCTACAATTCTGCCCCCGAGTCATTGCACGCTTCCCTCGGGGTGTTGGCTCAATGTCAAGCTCGGAGGTTGGCGGTCCTGGGCGATATGCTGGAGTTAGGCGAGACTGCGACGGAGGCTCATCGTCGAGCCGGAAGAAATCTCCGCGATTTCGGGATTCACAAGGTCTGGTGTTTTGGTCCTCTCAGTAAAGGTATGGCTGAGGAAGCCCGTTCGACAGGTGTTCATGCAGAGTGGTTTGAAGATAAATCCGCTCTGACGGCGGCCCTCGCCAAGGAGCTTCAGTCCGGTGACTGTCTCCTGATCAAGGCCTCTCGGGGGATGGCTCTGGAAACGGTCGTAGATACTCTCAAAAGCGAGCTGACAGCGATATGAATTCCATTTTACTCGAATCCTCAAACTTGCCCATGCTGGCTGTGGCATCGGGGCTGGCTACTGCGATCTCGACTCCCGTTTTCATTCGTTGGGTTAAGGGCCGTGGATGGGGCCAGGAAATTCGACCCGAAGGTCCGGCGGATCACCAGATAAAGGCTGGCACTCCTACCATGGGGGGGGCGGTTTTTGTGCTGGTGGCTTTCGTCATGACCTGGCTTTTTTGTCCGCCGAGTTCCGAGCTTTCAGCCATTTGGTTCGTCATTCTCGGTGGGTTCGGGATTGGACTTCTCGATGATCTCACCGGTCTGATGAAAAAGCGAAATCTCGGTCTCAAGGCCCGGCAAAAGCTGGCCCTTCAAGCCGTACTGGGAGCCGTACCAGCGCTCTATTTGGCCTGGGGCAAGGGAATTTCGACCATCGAATTGCCGTTTGGTTTGCAGATCTACGGAACCTTCTGGGTTGTTTGCGTAGGAATCCTGGTAGTGGTCGCAACCACCAACGCTGTGAATCTCGCCGATGGGATGGACGGCTTGGCCAGCGGTGCGGCCCTACCGGTGTTGGTGCTGTTCGCTGGTCTGGGGTATTTTCAAGATCAGCCTGCCGTGACCGCGACCTGTTTAGCTTTGGCAGGCGCTCTCTTGGGCTTCCTCTGGTTCAACTGCTATCCCGCCAAGCTCTTCATGGGCGACACCGGCAGCATGGCACTAGGGGGAGCTTTGGCGGCTTGCGCTCTGCTTCTGGGTCGTCCAATCCTACTGGTCTTGGTGGGTGGACTGTTCGTTCTGGAAGCGCTGTCGGTGATCATTCAAGTCAGCTACTTCAAAGCTACCAAAGGGCGGCGGGTGTTTCGAATGAGCCCCCTGCATCACCACTTTGCCCTGGGTGGTATTCACGAAGTGCAAGTGGTTATCCGTTTTTGGTTGGTGTCTTGCCTGTGCACCTTGCTGGGAGTCGTCTTTCTGGCTCAGGGGTGCAACTGGTGAAAAAGGCAACCCTCATTTTGGGTCTAGGCCGGAGCGGACTGGCATCGGCTCGATATCTCTTGGCTCAAGGAAAACCTTGCATACTCTCGGACCAGCGGACCGAAGAGGAGTTGCTCGGCAGTGGGTTTCCGTTTTCCGACTTGAACGAGCGATACCAAGATATCCTTGAGTGGGCCCTTGGTGGTCATCCAGAAGCTCTTCTGGAGCGCTGTGGGGAGGTGGTCGTTTCACCGGGAGTAAGTTTGCATCACCCTCTGCTGGTTGAGGCTAGACGGCGCGAAATTCTCCTGCTTGGTGAGATGGAGTTGGCATGGCAAAGATGCTCGGTTCCCATGATTGCTGTGACAGGAACGAACGGGAAGTCCACGACCTGCTCTCTGCTCGGTGAGATTTTTGGCGAAAGAAGTCTAGTCGGCGGCAATATCGGGACCCCACTTTTGGACCTGTTGGAATCTCATTCTGGAAACGTTGAATGGGTAGTGGCCGAGGTGTCCTCGTTTCAATTGGAGACGGTGCACAAGTTCAGGCCCAAGGTAGCTGTGCTGACCAACATCACCCCAGACCATCTCGACCACCACCGAGATTTGGAGGAGTACCGTGACGCCAAGTCTCGTATGTTTGCCCAAATGGGAACCTCTGACACCGCCATCTTCTGCGCCGACGATTCCGAGGCCCAGGGACTTGCTGACCTAGTGAAAGAGGGACAACTTCCTGAGTGGGGGGTGGGATTTCCCAGCCCTTCCCGTCAGGACCCCCCAAGTATTCTCTACTACTCTGTGAACGGTCCGGTGCCAGAGGGACTGGCTCTTGAAGACTCGGGAGACGGAAAGCGCAAGGTCATCCAGTACCGACCAGGTCATCGACAGGAACTCTTCGATTGGGATTTCCCGAACTTTGTCGGTCAAGCCATGGAGAGCAACGCTCTAGCCGCTGCAACCGCCGCCCTAGCTGCGGGTCAGAGTGTAGAGCAGATCGTTCGTTCCATTGGTTCTTTCGAGCATCTTCATTACAGAATGGAGTTCGCCGGTGAGGTTCAAGGGGTGCGCTTCATCAACGATTCCAAGGCTACCAACATCGCTGCCGCGCTGGCAGCTGTGGATTCCGTGAGCGGAGATGTCTGCGCTATCGTGGGAGGGAAAGATAAAGGGGTGGATTACCAACCCCTAGCCGAGGGTTTGGCGGCGCGCAAGGCTCAAGTATTTCTCATCGGAGAGGCTGCGGTTCCCATCGGAAGGTGCTTTGAGCGACTCGGATATGAGGCCTGGAGAGACTGCGGTGAGCTCGAGCATGCCATGGTCTCTGCGATTGAAGTTTTGCCATCGGGAGGAACGGTCTTGCTGGCACCAGCCTGCTCGAGTTTCGATCAGTTCCGAAGTGCCGAACATCGAGGTCAGGTTTTTCAGGATACCGTGCAAAGAATTTGCAGCGCAGGCGTGATAGGCAGTCTCGGTTCAAGGAGCAAGGTGGGATGAAAAGAGGAAACGAAGTCTGGGTTTTCATAATAGCCTTCGCTCTGAGCTTGCTTGGGTTGTTGATGGTGTTTTCGTCTTCGTTGGTGGTCACCGCATCGTCTAATAGCTTTGGCACCGACCCCTACTTCTTCGTAAAGCGGCAAGCTCTCTACTTTGTCTTCGGATTGTGCTGCCTGTGGTACGTCAGATCCGTTGATTTGAAACGTTGGCGGTCGCTTCTCAGCATTCCGTTCTTGATGGTCAACATGGCTTTATTGGTGCTGGTGTTGCTCATCGGGCCTGAGATCAATGGGGCTCAACGATGGTTGATGTTGGGGCCGATTCAGTTTCAACCAGCGGAACTGACAAAGCTTGCGATCATTTTCTACTTGGCGGATTTTCTGGCACGGCGAGGTGAGAAGGTTCAATCGTTCAGCCGACTCCTCCCAGCGATTCTCCTCTTCGGTGCTTGCCTTCTGCTGATCGAAAGAGAACCCGACTTGGGTACGGCGTTGGTGGTAGGGGCGGTCTTCTTTGCCATGCTCTATGCTGCCGGGGCCCGAATGGCCCACCTCTTGGGCATGTGCGGTTTGGGTGTACTGGTGGTCGTAGCCTCGGTGATCGCCAAACCGTATCGGCTGCGAAGGATCACCGCCTTTATGAATCCTGACGCAGACCCCCAGGGAGACGGATATCACGCTATCCAATCTCTGCTGGCCATCGGCTCCGGTGGTCTCACCGGTCGTGGCTTAGGTGCGGGACATCAGAAGTATAAGTATCTTCCCGAGGCCCACACGGACTATATCTTTGCCATACTGGGGGAAGAGTTAGGATTAGTGGGAACGATCAGCGTTGTTTTTCTCTTCCTCGCCCTCTTGTACAAGGGCTTCCAGATCGCTCTTCATTGCCGACAGCCTTATTTGAGGCTGCTGGCCATCGGAGTCACCTTTCAAATTACTGTGCAAGCCTTCGTCAACATCGGGGTCGTAACGGGAAGTACACCGAGCACCGGATTGCCGCTGCCGTTTATCTCCTACGGAGGAACATCTTTGCTGTTTTCTCTGGTAGCTATCGGAATCTTGATGAATGTTGCAGAAAGTAGCGCGGCTTTGCGAGAAGCTTGTCGAGAACCGTTAGAGCGCCCGAAACGAAGGAGAGATGGAGCAACCCTTTGCAGCTCCTCAGAAGAAAGCTTGGAGGCGGTCTCGTCAGGAGTGTGGGAAAAGAAGGCTGCCGGCCAACGTTTGCAAGGCAGTCAGCAGAGGATTCCTAAGCCCGCAGTGGAACCCGGACTGCTCCGTCGCGGCGATTGGAATGGACTCAGACGAACTTCTTCGCAAAAGAGGTCTCGAGGGGGCTAAGTCTAAAACCCCCTGCCATGCCTCGACAGGGTTAACCGAGTCAGGTGGCTTGGCGAATCCTCGAGAGTTTCTCTTACTTATGGAGGGCTCTCCATTGAGGTCGAAGAAAATTCAATGCCAGTCGGCAACTTATGACGACTGAGTAGGGCACAGCACTCTTTGACAGATCTGCGGACAAAAAAATGGGTAGTCATCACAGGTGGCGGTACAGGTGGGCATCTCTACCCTGGCTTAGCGGTGGCAGAAGAGTTTCGACGAAGAGAGGCGGAAATTCTCTATCTCGGAACGTCCCAGGGTTTAGAGGCCGAGGTGGTTCCTCGGGAGGGGTTTGCTTTCCGCGCCGTTCCAGCGCGAGGCCTCACTGGTGGTTTTTTTAAGCAGATTCTTGCACTTTCAACTCTCGGCTGGGGCGTCTTGAAGTCTCTTTTTGTCTTGAGAGCCTGGCATCCTGACTTGATCGTTGGCACGGGTGGCTTCGTCAGCGTTCCAGCCGTCGTGGCCGGAAAACTGTTGGGAGTGCCGGTGTTGCTCTTAGAGCAAAACGCCGTAGCCGGGAGAGCCACCAAGCTTTTAAGCAAGTTTGCCGAATGTGTCTGCCTATCATTTCAAGAGACTTCCGCCCAATTCTCCGGGACTCCCACAGTCTGGACCGGCAATCCCTTGCGGAGCAGCATCGAGCGGAGAGATCGTCGGCAGGCATGCGAAAAACTGGGATTGGACCCCTCCAGGCCAACCCTCTTGGTGACCGGTGCTTCCCAAGGTGCTGCCTCCATCAATCAGGCCGTACTGAATGCGCTTCCCAAATGGAAGGACAAGGCCTGGAACGTGGTCCATCTGACAGGGCGAAATCACCTAGCTCGAATCAGTGCTCGCGTTGAGGGCTTCTTGCAGCGAGAGCCCATTCTGGATTATCGGTGTTACGGATTCCGAAACGATATGGAAACACTTTACTCTGTAGCTGATCTTGTGGTATCAAGGGCCGGAGCTACTACTATGGCAGAACTCACTTGCCTTGGCATCCCTGCTATATTCGTTCCGTATCCTCACGCGGGAGGGCACCAGATCGAGAACGCTCGACAATTGCTCGAAGTAGGTGGAGCAGAGGTGATCGCTGATGAGGCGGTTGCCGATTCATTAGCTGATGTGGTGGCTGCTCTGCTTGAGAATAAGGAAGCATTGAACTCCATGGCGGAACGGTGTCGACAGATAGCTCAACCCCAGGCCTCACAAAACGTATGTGACGTCTGCTTTGGGTTAATGAAATAGGAGGATGGCACGATGAGGCAGGGTCAAAACGTGCACTTTATCGGGATCGGGGGTATTGGCATGAGCGGTATTGCTCGAGTCTTGCTCGAGATGGACTGGAGAGTGTCTGGCTCGGACCTTAAGTCTTCGTCTATCACCGGTGGACTCGAAGAAATGGGAGCCCGAATTTTCGTTGGTCACCGACCTGAGAATGTCGAAGGTGCCGATATCGTGGTTCTCTCGTCTGCGATTCCAGAGGACAATCCCGAGCGCAAGGAGGCTGAGCGTCGAGGCCTGGAAATTGTCGAGCGCTCACAGATGCTGGCATTTCTGATGCGGCAGAAGTTTGGCATTGCCGTTGCAGGCACTCACGGCAAGACCACTACGACCTCCATGATCGCTAAGATTCTCGACCATGCCGAGTTGCGACCAACAGTCATTATCGGTGGCGAAGTCAATGATATCGGCTCTAATGCCAAGCTTGGCGGTGGACACCACCTCATCGCCGAAGCCGACGAGTCAGATGCTTCGTTTGTCTATCTAGAACCGAAGATCGCGGTCGTGACAAACATCGATGCCGATGTGAACTTATCTGCTGCTCCGTTCAAAGATCTCAATTTTGATAGTGAGCGCACCTTGGCCCGGGTGGAAGAAATGTTTGGTATCTTTGCCGAGCGACTGCCTGAAGATGGCCGATTGATTCTCTGCTGGGACCATCCCAGAGTGCGAGCCCTTGGTGAGAGAATCGAGCGGCCCCAGTTGAGCTACGGACTTGAAGCCGGAGCCGATCTTACGGTGCGAAATCTGCGTTTAGATGGGCTGAAGAGTCAATGCGAATTGGTTTATTGTGGTGAAGTTTTAGGCCTACTCCAGTTGAAAGTTCCAGGGCGTCACAACGTCTCCAACGCTCTTGCTGCCGTGGCGGTAGGTATGGAACTCGGACTTTCCGTGGCCGCGATCCTTAGGGCTTTGTCGGTTTACGAGGGCGTTCAGAGACGCTTTCAGATTCTCGGTGAAATCGGGGGTGTGACGGTGGTTGACGATTACGCTCACAATCCTCAGAAAGTCGCGGCTGCCCTGCACGCCGCTAAAGTGGCGGTTGCCAAGACCGGTGGACGAGTCCTGGCAGTGTTCCAGCCCCATAGATACACCAGGACCAAGTTCCTGTTCGAAGACTTTAGTCGCTCATTCTCCGAGGCGGATATCCTATTGGTTACCGATATCTACTCGGCGGGGGAGACCCCCATACTGGGATTGCGCGTGGAACACCTGGTGGAAGCTATCGCCGGGAAGTCCCCTGGGGTTGAACTCTACCATACTCCGGGTGAAAACGATGTTCTTCGACGGCTTTCTCTAGTGGCCAGACCCGGAGATCTCGTCATTACTCTCGGGGCCGGCGATGTGGGGAAATGGGGCGATCGTTTTTTATCTCAAGGACATAGTGAACCCTTGGTTCAACGTGCCGTGGTTTGAAGAGTTCGCTTCATCGCTGAGTCCAGTGCCCTAGCGCTCTGTCAAGTTTAAATTTGCGGGTTCGGTTGTCGAGGCGCCGGGGCCACCCACGCAAGTGCGGATTCCCGGCGTCCCCGTGGGTGTGGCCAGCCTCCTAGTTTCGAGAATACTTAAGCGAGAACCAACGCTGCCAGCACCCAGAGGGTACCCGATGCATCGGCGGCCCAAACCGGGAAGTTATTTCGGACCAGATCCTTAATGGAAACTCCTTGCTGTGGGGTTGTGTAAACCCCCTGAGAACAGAAGGGTTCTCTTACTTGGCATTGAAAGATGTTCAACAGCATGGAGGGTGAGCAGTGTACGCCAGAAAGATAGCTCAATTAGCCGATTCCCAACGGCAGACACGTCGTGTTAGCGGGGTATTGACCTATCGGAGAACGCGCCGTCGCAACAAGGTCTCTACCGTCTTGCGAGAATCTCGAGTCCCCAGGCATCGTACCCTTTTCTTGATCTTCCTGTTTGCGGTGAGTCAGTATTTCTTCTTCAATTCTCAGCTTTTCCAAGTGCATGAGGTCGAGATCACCGGAAACCGGGCCGTATCGGAGCCGGACCTTGTGGAGGCTCTTGGTTTAGGAAGCAGGGAAGGTTATCTCGGGATCTCATCGGATCTTCTCAGGGAACGGCTACTTCTTTTGGATCGAGTTCAGGAGGCCGACGTTGAATTGCAGTTTCCAGGTCGAGTCCGGGCTCAGGTGACCGAACGCATCCCTCGATATTCTGCCGCCTACCAGCATGCTCCTGAGGTGTGGTATGCGGTCGATGGACAAGGGGTGGTTCTAGGCCAGAAGGTTCCTGACAAGGGTGGTTGGCGGATACTCGTTCCTCGCAAACTAAAGTCCGGTGCACTGCTCTCCGAAGCTGAGCAAAAGATTGTCACAGAACTTCAAGGCAGAGTGTCGCAGTCGCTGCGCCAGCGTCTCATCGTGATAAAAATCAACCAACGCTCTGAGGTCGCTTTGAAAATCTCCTTCAAGGACCAGCCGCTTTGGGTACGACTGGGTCGACCAGAAAAAATGGAGTACAAGCTTTTCTTACTAGAGCAACTGTTGCAACAACTGCGCTCCGAGGCGACTGAGATCGAATTGATTGACCTCAGGCATTCCGCTCCTGTAGTGAAATTGAAGAGGCCGGCCAAGACGGCCGAGGCTGAAGTCGAAGACTCCATGGAGGCCGAACACGACGAGACCCCTATCCAAGAAGATCACCCTACTGAAAGTGAAGACCTAGATTTGGATTGGGCCGATTCTCAACCCGAAGGTGATGAAGAGTACTAAGGTCTAGGAAGTTTCTCCACATCAACCAGGAGAAGACCCTCCCTTTCGCTTGTTAGCAAGATCCCTGTGTGTTAAACTCAAGACCGTCGAGCGTCTTGGGAGCGTTCTGACTTCTAGCTCTGTCGGGGTCGTTTGGGAAGACGGTCAGTCCGTGGTCTGTTGCTTGAGCTAAATGTCAAACAAGGTTTTGCTAAGAACAGCTAGGGAAAGAGTTTCGAGAGGACAGGATGCAGTCGATGGCGCCGGAGGGCGATGAACTGAACAAGCCTGCGCCGATGTCGGTGCAAGGTCTTATGGCAAGGTGGCAGGTGCCCGTTGCTATTGCTAGCCTTTTTCTGGGAGTAGCCATTTCGCTGCAGATTCGCTCCACCAGCAGTGCGCCACTTCCTCATTCCACTCAGAGATCTGACATTTTGGCGGAACTTCGTACCGTAGAAACCGAGCGAAACCTTCTTTCCGAGGAACTCGCCGAGGCCCGCAGTCGATTGTCCAAGATCGAGTCAACCCTAGGTCAAGGAGAGGCCCTTCAGCGCGAGCTCTTAAGTCAGTTTGAGAACGCGAAGGTGCAGGCAGGGCTGATCCCCCTCAAGGGTCCGGGTCTAGTCATTCGACTGTCCGATTCTCCTCGCCAGCCAGGTCATAACGAGGTCACCTACGATTTCATCGTTCACGATATTGACTTATCGGTGCTGGTCAATGAGCTCTGGGCGAGCGGAGCCGAAGCCGTGTCGGTCAATGAGCAGAGGATCGTGACCAGGAGTTCCATACGTTGTGTGGGACCAACAGTCTTGGTGAATACCAATCGGGTGGCTTCTCCCTTCATTGTCAAGGCTATCGGGGATGCGGACCAACTTGAAGGAGGGCTCAAGATGCCGGGTGGCTTTCTTGATTCCATGAGCAACCTAACCAACAACGGTGGAGAAGTCGTCATTTCGAGAATGCGCGAAGTCCGGATTCCGGCCTACCAGGGAAGCCTCATCTATCGATTCGCTTCTCCGGCGGAAGAAGATGTCTCAGACAAGGCTGGTCCCACTGTGGGAGTTGAACGCTAGTTATGTGGATCTTAGTTGGCTTGTTGCTCGGAGTGGTCGCCGGAATGTGGCTCCCGTATCAGTTGCCGGTGTCCTTGTCACGCTATGTCTCAGTAGCCATCTTGGCCGGTCTAGACTCGGTCATCGGCGGCACCAGGGCAGGTATGGAAAATCGATTTGACGCTCTGGTTTTCACCAGTGGCTTTGTGGTCAATGCGCTTCTAGCGGTCCTAGTGACCTGGATAGGAGTTGTGTTGGGTGCGGATTTGTACCTGGCGGCCGCAGTCACTTTTGGGATCAGGATCTTCGGAAACTTAGGGCCCATCCGACGCCATCTCCTTGGACGCCCGCACGTCGGACCGTCGAGCTTCTCCAAATAGAGGTCGATTATCCCGTTTCTCGGAGCCAGTCCAGGGTGGCGTCCCGTCCGTGCTGATCTTCGTACTTTAGGATGGTGCCGATAGCCTTGCCGAAAGTGAAGTGTCGAACGTTCAGCAATTTCTGAGCTTGTTCCGGGTGCGTATCTTGGAGGAAGTGGTATTCGACCCATCGGGCCATTCCCTCTCGAAGCGCCCCGTTGCCTACCAAAATCTTCTGTTCGGTCTGCCAGGCGTGCACCAGTTCGTGGGCCAGGATAGCTCGAAAAACCGGGGTGGGCAAGCCTGGCCGAACAGTGATCTTGTGGCTGAGTTCGTGACCCAATTTGTGAGCTTCGTATCTGCCCAGGTTGCCTTCGCTGTGATAATACGAGCCCTTCCATCCAAGGGGTGGAGGAGCTTTCACCTCTAAGAGCACCGGTTTTTTGAGGACTATCCGAAAATTGACTTCCAACTTCTTGACCACGGCGTCGAGTTGAAGCTTCCCTTCGAGGTCGGTCTCAATGGTTCGAGTGTCGGCAAAAGGAACACGGATCCTGAAATCGGCTTGGCCGACTAATCGGTATTCAAGAAAACGACCCAAGCTGACTATCATTTCTCGAAGGGACAATTTTCGAATTCTCCTGGATTGGGATCTTCTTTCTTCGTGAGTCTTCTACCTTGACCAGTCGAGGTGGAAACTGTGACATCAGGGGCTTTAGGGGAAGGTCTTATTGAGAGATGCTCGATTTCAAGGTGGACAGCTCAACTGTCCGGTCTGCATCAGCGAGGAGACCAAGTCGCTTTTTCCGACTCTGACGGAATCTGAGGTGCTCAGGTTCGATCCCACGGGAGGTTCCTTGCTGACCGTGGTAAAGCGTCCTGCAGCGATTCTGAACGGAGAGATGGTCATGAAGGCATTGGTCACGGGAGGTGCAGGTTTTATTGGCTCCCATCTTTGTGAACTCCTCAAGGTCGGAGGTCACCAGGTGTTGGTGGTCGACGACCTCTCCACCGGCAAGCCCGAGAATCTGCCGGCTGGGGTGACGCTTGAAGTGGGGACTGTAGGTCAGGTTTGCACCGAAGCTTTTCTTCGCAAGACCGGAGTGGATACGATTTTTCATCATGCCGCTCAGATCAATGTTAGGCGGTCAATAGAAAACCCCGTTTTCGACGCCCAGACCAACATTGTTGAGGGTATTCAGTTGCTGGAGAACTGCCGCCGGGCTGGGGTTCGAAGAATGGTCTATGCCTCCACTGGAGGGGCCATATACGGAGAACCTCCTGGAGATTCACTTCCCGTATCCGAAGCCTGCGCTGTTGAACCGCTTTCGGCTTACGGCATCTCCAAATATGCCTTTGAGCACTACCTCCGATTGTATGCACGGCTGTATGGGTTTCGGACCAGTGTTCTGCGCTATGCCAATGTTTATGGCCCTCGCCAGGATCCGCACGGAGAGGCCGGGGTGGTAGCGATCTTCCTAACCCGGATACTCAATGGGGGCCGGCCTATCATTTTTGGCGACGGGATGGCCACGCGAGACTACGTTTACGTTGAAGACGTGGCCCGTGCGAATCTGCTTGCGGCCGAGGAGCTCGAAGGTGAGGTCTACAACATCGGAACCGGGTTGGAGACCAGTGTTCTGCAATTGCTGCAGTCCATTGAGGCGGCTGTCAAAGACGCTTCGCTTGAACTCCCTCACGGTGGAGGAGCAGAGCACGCGGCAGAGCGACCAGGAGAGGTATCTCGCATCGCTCTGGATTGTGGATACGTGCAAAAGCGATTGGGCTGGAAACCTGAAGTCGAGCTGTCTGAGGGCATTCGCCGAACCCTGGCCAGTTTTCGGACTTCCGTCTCAATCTAAAAAAATCGAAAAACCTGTTGACACAGAGATCGGACCGTCGTATACTCCAGGGGCGTCGCGGGGTGGAGCAGCCTGGTAGCTCGTCGGGCTCATAACCCGGAGGTCGTAGGTTCAAATCCTGCCCCCGCAACCAAACAAAGCCTCGTGAAAACGGGGCTTTTTTCTATTGGGGGGCCGGGCGCGGCAAGCCTCCTAGGAAGTATTTCCTGGCCAGCTCCTAAGTGTTTTACATGGTAGCATCTGTCAGCGGGGCTCCGCTGTGTGAACCGCCGTATACGGACCCGTAGGTATGGTGGGGGGAAACCGAAGTACCCGACCGCGGTAGTCTCGATGACCAACTGTGTGCCATCAGACCTATCCTGGGGGATAGGGCCATCACTGTCTCGGGTATCTAATCTTGGAGACTCAAAGTTGCTAATATGAGTCTATGGATAAACAAAAACAAAGCACAGACCAGGCCAATCGAGAAACTCGGAAAAAACCGGAATCCTTGAGGCCTCCACCCAGACCGAGATGGGACGAAGTGAGCGAAGCCAGCTACGACTCGTTTCCGGCGAGCGACCCTCCTTCCTTTAGTACTCCGAAGAGCCCTGTGGATAGGACCGATAAGACTTGCGAAGCTCCATATAGGCTTCTGCCGCTTACCAAGGGTGACGAGTCACGGAAGTCAAAGAGCGACTGATTCGTTTGGGTGGTCGTTCCTTACGGTCACCTTAGACTCACTTGGAGCCTTGTCGTTCCTTCCAGGTGTGCACTTCGTCTCTCAGCTTCGTCAGGGCTTCGTGCTCAGGCAGTTGGTGCCTCATTTCGAGAAATTTGTCCCGACCATGATGCTGCTCGAGAGCCTTGAGAGCTGAGTCGGTCTCAGAATAACCCTCTTTCATGAGAGCTTCATACCGGCTATTTATCTCGGGGTTGGCCAATTCTCCCTGAACCAGTTTGGCGGTGGATTTTTCGTAGTCTTCCAGCATGGTGATGATGGTTTTGGTGTTGCGGTTTCGATCTTGCTCCACCGACCATTCTTTTCCGACGGCTGGGCCGAATCGATTGCGATAAGCCGAGAGGTCCTTCGAAGTCAAATCGTAAGTTTCTTCGTGCCAAAGCTGCTCGAATTGAGATTTTGTTTGCTCCCGGAGTTCTTCAGAGCCCTTGTCCTTGGGGTCGAAGTGGACGTAGGTCGAAGTCTCCCAGTTGTCCCGCATACCCTTATTGCTGAAGTTGGTGGAACCGGTGACCTCACCTTTGTCGGTGATCAATTGCTTAGCGTGCACTTTGCGGTCGTGTGAGCCTGTCCGAGTGAGCTTGGTCCAACGTACGGGAACACCGTTGTCTTCAAGAAAATCGACTCCGAAACTGTTGGGAGTGCCTCCGTGGGGATAGATACCGGAGTCGGCGATCACCCGAATATCGAGTTCTTTGCCTTCGGCCTCAGCCTGCCTCTGCCGTCCAACGATGGCTCCGGCTACAGCTCGGGTGACTACGAATCCTGGAAGATAGATGAACTCGTCGGCCTCTGCAATGGCGTTGAGCACCAAAGCTTCCCGTTCCGTTGGCTGATCGGCGATGTCAACTCTGGTGCTGCCGACTTTTTCTCCGCTGGGAAGCGAGATGTCGTCGAGGGCCTTAAGGTTATCCTTTTGTTGGGTTAACTTCGTGGTCTTGTCGAGCAGCCCGATGAGTTGCTCCTTGCCTTCGGAACTCAGGCTCACTTTGGTTTCACCTGCGATCACCTGATCGATGGTCTTATTATAGTCCTTGGCCGGGATATCCAGAAGGTCTTTCAAGTTGAGCCCAGCCTTCTCGGCCAGCTTTTCAAGATCTTCTCGCTTTTCAGCTTTGGGGAGCGGTGAACCGGCCGGTTCCGGGCCACTGATGGCATCGAGCAGGGCGGTGATGCCCCGAGTACCGACTCTTAGGTCTGCATCCCTAAACTGTTGGATGTGCTTCTCTCCCCAGATGTCTTCGAGGCCCGCCCCCTTAGAGGTTTGAATGTCTCGGGCCAGATTCTCGGTCAAGTTCTTTGCTGCCGGACCCTCGACAATGTACCCGGCGTCGATGTTTCCTCCAGAGCCCATGTTAGCATTCATACCGCTGGCCAGGACTCGGTCTCCAACTCGAAGGATTTTCCGGTGCATGAGATTGGTGGGGTTGCCGAGCTCTCGGTTGGCAGGGTAGATGGAGACTCCGATATCCGCCCCTTCAACCTGCATGAATTGCTGGGCAGTTCTCATTTTGTGAGGGATATCGTCTACCTCAAAGTAGTTCTTATTGGTTTCCGGATCCTTGGAAGGAAAAGACAATCGCCCAGCATCAATGTTGATGCGAGTCTTGCTGCCAGACTTGGCGGCTTCAGCCATCTTTCCAATCATGTCGGGGGAGGTCAACTCATAGTATTGGAAGGTGAGGTCCTGAGGATCACCTGCTTTGCCTTTTTCGATGGCGTCGTCGAGAATCCCGTTCATGGACTTCCAGAGTTCAGCACGGTGGACTTGCTCCACCTTATTGCCTTCAGTGGTCATACCGGACTCACCTGAGCGAAGCTCATTGAAGGTTCCTAAAAGTTCTTCGGTTCGGCGTTCTGCAGCTCCGGTCCACGACGTGCCGTTGGCGTAGGCTGCATATCCGGCGATCACCCCGGTTGGCCCGAAGCTTCCGCCTGCAAGGGCTTGGACGGCGTTCAATGCCGAGGCCTCGCGGAGTTCAGTGGTGAGCTTATGGTCCTTGATCAGGTACTCTCCACTAACTCCCATCTCGTTCTCGATCTTCTTGAGTTCAGGGTCGCGAAAATTGCGGCCGTTGGCGTTCCAGTGATCCCAAAAGCGATTTCGGTCTTTAGAGAACTCATCCTTGACGGACTTGGTGAACTGGTCGACTTGGCCGAGGTCCTTACGCTCCAGTTCTCCGGTCTCTTGGAACAGCTGGAGCGCTTCCAAGGCTTCGCCTTTTCCTTCGGTCACCGCCGTGTTGGCAGCCGCAGTTGCCATCTTCTTGAGAAAATTCGCATTGATTCTCTCTGGATTGAGCGGTACTCCACCGATTCGGAAACCTGCTTGGCCTGTATTCATAGTTACCTCCGCCCTTATACAATATCCGGTCTATGTTGCCAGAGTATCTCGGATATGTGGCAGCATGTTACAGTTTCGACAAAGCAAGATCAATCTCTTTCTCGCTCGGCAAGGGGATTCTTGAAATGGGGAAAAGCCTAAAGGGTGCTGTCGGTAACCTGCCCATCCTGCGGAAGCGGAGTCGCTTTTCGATCTGAATTCTCAAGCCACGCTGTTTGTCAGGCCTGCAATTCCTTATTGGTGCGCCAAGGTGCTCAAGTTGAACTGTTGGGCAAGGTGGCTGAACTGCAACCCGACGGTTCTCTAATACAGGTGGGAACTCACGGTGAGAACGAAGGGGTCCCTTTTCGAGTCGTTGGACGTATTCAGTTGGCTTACGACGACGGCTTCTGGAACGAGTGGTGTTTGCTGTACTCTGACGGCAGCCAAGGATGGTTGGGCGAAGCCATGGGGGAGTTCTTCTTGTCGCGCTCGGTGAAAACTTCGGATTCTCTGCCTAACCATGCGAACCTTCAGTTTGGGAAAACAATCGGCTTGCAAGGAGAGCTGTTTGTGGTCACCGGGAAGACGGAATCGACCTTAGTAACCTATGAAGGAGAGATCCCCTTCCTCGTCCAGAACAATGTTCCGTTCACCACGGTTGATTTGAGGTCGGCTACGGAGCAGGCCGCTACGATCGACTATTCAGAATTCCCTCCGCTGTTGTTTCTCGGCAGTTATCGCAGCTTCCGAGACTTGAAGTTCGTGGGCTTAAGGAGCGGCGAAGATGAGGTGGAGGGTCAAGGTGCCGCTGCGGCGGGCGTCGAGAACTTCAACTGCCCCACCTGTGGTGCCCCCCATAGTCTGATAGGGGGAGTCCGCTCGAAACTATTGGCTTGTGAATTCTGCGGTACCGCTGTCGATTTGTCCGATGGTCGATTCAAGGTGCTCTGGAAAGAGGGAACCACCCGAGAGAGACTGCGCCTGGGAGTGGAGCTTCCTCTGGGCTCTGAGGCGAGCATCGAAGGCAGTACCTTCAAGCTCCTTGGATACCTCAAGAAGTCTGTGACCTACGAAGGGGTCGCCTACCCGTGGGTCGAGTATCTCCTTTACAACCCTGAACTCGGTTATCGTTGGCTGGAATGCAGTGACGGCCACTACACACTGATGCACTCTCTGGACCGACTGCCAACTCGGCGAGGCATGCCGGTCGATAGGCCTGGAAAGGCTCCTTTGGAATATGAAGGGAAAAGCTACAGTCACTTTCAGACGGCTCTGGCAAAGGTTGATGGCGTAGCGGGCGAATTTTATTGGAGGGTCAAGGTGGGCGATCAAGCCACCAATCACGTATTCGTGGCCCCTCCGCACCTGATCTCTTTGGAAAGCTCCCACCACGGCTTTGTTTGGGTTCGTGGCGAGTACCTCGAAGCCGAACGAGTTCGAGAGATGTTTGGTCTGAGCAAGGTGCTACCTGAGGTTCAAGGTGTTGCTCCAAATCAGCCCAATCCTCACTGGGCTTCCGCCGCTGAATCGTTCCGAGTTTTTGCGGCGGTAGTCTTTATAGCGGTCGCCTTTCTGTTAGTCAGCCCGAGTGGAGCGGGTAGGAAGATCTATGAGACTCCACCTGAAAAGTACCAAACCTTCCGACAAGCTGTTCCTCAGGAGTCTGTACCATTCCAGGTCAGTGGACCTGGAAACCTGGCCTTCGAGTTTGCGGCCTTAGGGGGACTGTCAGAGCGTTGGCTTCATTTTGATGTCGACCTGATAAATGTCAATACCGGAAAGGTGACAAAGGTTGGCCGCTCTGTGGAGCGGTACTACGGTCAAGGAGAGTCGAGGAAGATGGTCCGATTGTCCTCGATCCCATCAGGAGATTATCGTATCCGGTGGAACGTGACGTCTGGAACCACGACTATGGCCGAAGGGCTTGACCTCAGCAAGAAGTCCAAGGACATTCCCTATCGAATAACGATAAGGAAAGGGGTCAAAGTGTGGGGATGGTTCTGGTGGCTGCTGCTGCTCTTAATCTGGCATCCCCTATTCGCCTTAGCCAAGGCGAGCAGCCTTGAGACTCGGCGTTGGAGCAATTCAGACCATGGATAAGAGAACGAACAAATGAGACAGTTCTATCGAGTGCTCGCAGGGTGTTTGTTGGCTTTATTTTGTTTGACTCAGTGGTTCGGGTGGTCCTGGGACATCAATGAGGTCACGCCCACACCACAAATCTACTCCCGGCGCAGCTCTTCAAGTGGTGGAGTCTACTATTCCCATAAATAGGCCATGAGCAGGAGCGAAGACCGACCTTGGTAGGGTTCCTTCTTGTCAGCGTCTTTCTGGTCGCTACCTGCGGCTTGGTCTACGAACTGATCGCCGGTGCCCTGGCATCATATCTCTTAGGCGATTCGGTGTTACAGTTTTCGACCATCATAGGCACCTATCTTTTCGCTATGGGGGTGGGCTCTTATTTGGCTCGATACATCCACAGAGGATTGCTAACGGTGTTCGTACAGGTCCAAATCGTGGTTGGACTCTTGGGTGGGTGCTCGGCTCTGATCCTGTTTTACGTTTTCTCCTATGGAGTGGGCTTTCGTCCTTTTCTTTACAGCCTAGTCTTCATAATAGGGGCTCTGGTGGGCTTAGAGATTCCTCTGCTATTGAGAATCCTAAAAGAGCACTTGCCATTCAAGGATCTTGTATCTCAAGTCTTGGCCTTGGATTATGTCGGCGCCTTGGCGGCATCGATACTCTTTCCCCTCTTTTTGGTTCCTCACTTTGGTCTTGTCAGAACGGCTTTCTTCTTTGGTTGCATCAACGTTGCGGTGGCTCTCGTTTTTGCTGTCAAGTTCCAAAAGCATGGGCGATGGCGCTCACTTATCGTTCAGGCTGCAGTGGTGCTGGTTTTTTTGTGTGCTGGTTTTGTTGGTGCCGATCATCTCACCAAGGTGGCTGAAGAAGCTCTCTATCCGGCACCGGTAGTCTATTCAAAACAAAGCCCTTATCAAAAGGTCGCTCTCACCAGTTCTCAAGGTGAGACCCGCCTGTATTTGAATGGCAATCTGCAATTCAGCACCGTGGATGAGTATCGGTATCATGAAGCCTTGGTGCTGCCGGCACTCATGGCTCACCCTCGCCCTCGTAACGCTCTGGTTTTGGGTGGGGGAGACGGATTTGCCGTCGAGCTTCTACTTCGAGACCGTCGGGTGGAGAAAGTGGTCTTGGTAGAGTTGGATCCCCTGATTATCGAAGTTTTTCGAGACCATGAAGAGCTCTCGAAGCTCAATGGAAGAGCCCTTCGAGACCCTAGAGTCCAGGTGATAACAAGCGACGCTTTCACTTGGTTGAGTGAAACGAATGAGCTATTCGATCTAGCTATCGTGGATTTTCCAGACCCTAGCAACTACTCGGTAGGAAAGCTCTACACCGACCATTTTTACCGGCGATTGCAGGCGCGCCTGCATCCTGAGGGAGTCTTTACCGTGCAGTGCTCCTCACCGCTGGCGGCGCGAAGGAGTTTTTGGAGCATCGTCACGACCGTCGAAACGCTGGGGTTGCAGGTCTATCCTTATCACGCATACATTCCGTCGTTCGGCGAATGGGGGTTCTTGCTCGCGCTCCGAGGACCTCTGGATTGGCGCACCGATTGGCCTTTCGCCACTCGCTTTCTCAATGTGAAAGAGCTAGAACGCAGCTTTGTTTTTCCCGACGATATGGGACGCGTAGAGGTTCAGCCTAATCGACTTTTCGATCAGATCTTGGTGCGCTACTTTCAAGAAGACTGGGGACGCTATCGAGGAGCTGAGGCCTGGTGAGACGGCGGACATTTCTCAAGGGGAGTCTAGCCTTGATAGGAGGCGGCTTCTTGACTGCCTGTCCAGGAAAGAAGCGGCTTGCTCCAGACCGACCTGAGGGAGGACGGGTGGACCCGAATTTTCAGGCCGGCCATCGGCTCATACACGGAGATTTCCCTGAAACCCCTCACCGGGTCGAGAAGATCTCTGGAGTTATCTTAGGCGGAGGGGTGGCTGGTCTTTCTGCTGCCTGGAGGTGGCAGGGCCAGGGATTTCAGGACTTCTGTTTGTTGGAACTCGAAAAGGAGGTTGGCGGGAACTCGCGGTCCTTGTCTTACCCCGCCACAGACGCCCCCTTGGCTGCTCACTACTTACCCCTACCCAATAGAGAAGCGCGGGCTGTTCGCCGATTGCTCAGCCAGATGGGAGTGCTGGGCGGAGCCGAAGGTCAAGAAGCCTTGCTTGAACCTGAACTCCTATGCCACAGTCCTCAAGAGCGGCTCTTTTATCGAGGGTCCTGGCACGATGGCCTCCTGCCCTGGGATTCCTTGAGCTCTGATTGCCAGGCTCAGGTGGAGGACTTTTCTCAAGTCATGGAGCGCTGGCGTCAGCGAAGGGATCCCTCCGGTAGGAAAGCTTTTGCTCTCCCCCTGGAATTGAGTTCTCGTGACCCTGAAATTCTGGCCCTCGATCGCCTGTCCTTTGCGGAGTTCGCCGCCTCCCAAGGGTGGGACTCTCCGGCCCTACTATGGTACTTGGAGTATGCCTGCCGGGACGATTTCGGCGGCTCGCTCGAGAACTGCTCGGCCTGGGCTGGAGTTCACCATTTTTCAGCCAGAGATGGAGGGGGTCTAGGCGCACCGGGTGAGGTCTTGGTTTGGCCGGAGGGGAACGCTCGCCTGGTCTCACAACTTTCGAGAAATCTTGAATCTCGAGTGCGGGTGGGAACTCTGGTCGTCGAGGTTCGAGTCGACGAATACGGAGTCGAGGTGGACTACCTGGAGCTGGCGTCGGGACAGAGAGTGCGCCTCCAAGCCCAGGTTGCCATCTTCTGCCTTCCGAGTTTCTTGCGTCCCAAAGTCCTAGGCGAGCCTGAAGACCTGGGTTTTGACTATCCGCCTTGGGTCACCGCCAACATTAGCCTAAGCGCTACCCCTGAGGATCTTCAAGGGGAAGGCTTCATGGCGTGGGATAACGTCCTCTTTGACAGTCCCTCTCTAGGCTATGTGGTGGCGACCCACCAGTCTATGCACCAACACCCGAAGAATCCCACCGTGTGGACCTGGTATCAACCCTTCCCTAATGAGGATCCTCAGGAGACCAGGCGAGAGCTCTTAGAAGCCAAATGGGAGGATTGGGTGGAAATCATTTTGGGCGAACTCGAACCTCTCCACCCCAACATTCGGGAACTCTGTCATCGCCTGGACGTGAGTGTTCTTGGCCACGGAATGATACGACCCGGCTTGGGTACGGTTTGGGGGGATAAGCTCGCCGGGGCTCGTCGGGCTAAGGGAAGACTGTTCTTTGGCCACGGTGACCTTTCTGGAATGTCGCTTTTTGAGGAGTCTCAGTATCGCGGAGTCTTGGCTGCCGAACAAGCTCTGGAGAAGCTTTCCGCTAGTCCAGTGGAGAGTTGGTTGTGACCCTCTCACCAGTTTCTAGCGAGGTTGAGGAGCGAAGTTCTCCGGGCTTTGAGCGTTGAGCGGGGTGATGACCAGGGCCTCGGGGGGGTTGCTGTCAGACACGGTGACCTCCAGCATGTCTCCGATCCCAGGCATGAGTTGGTCGCCGATCATGATCTGTTGGATGTTTCCGTCCAAGTTCAAGAAAAATTTGTCGAAGCTGGTGGCTGCCACCTCGCCAACCAGGATATTGCTTTGAGTTTGGGAGTTAGCCTCAGCGCCATTGGACACCAGTTCATAGACCGGTTTATATCTCTGCAGACGCATGGCTTTTCGCTGGGTCATTACGACGTGGAGGATGCCGCTCAGGACGCAGATTAGAAGAAAGCCCAAGGCCATGCCTCGGAATGTTTTGAGGTCTCGCTCTCGGCCGGTCTTGCCATCTGATGGTGCCATGTCTTGTCTCCTTGACCTGAACTCTCGAAGTTCAGCGGTCTCCTTGAACTCTCTCGATGTGTCTTACCCAGGTGTCGACGGCGTAACCCTCTGGTCGATAGCGAGTGCCCCAATGTTTATCCGTGCTCAGGACGGGTACATCAAGCCTCGGAGGGGAGGATTCCGCTTTTGGGTCCTGGAGTTGAACTTTCAACTTGTCGGAGGGACCGCGAAGGCTGCTAAGAAAGCGAACAGTATGAAGGTCATTCACGAAGAGAAAGAGTACGGACTGCGCAAGGGAGCGGTGGAATTTCCCATGATGATCGTCATTTCGACGGTCTATCCTTGCAACTTTGGTTGTCCCATGTGCCCCTACACCGACGGAAATTCGGAAATTAGACAGTTTTATCACGAGCGCCAGGCTGATCGCTTTCCCCAAGAGCTTTGGGATCGAATTGCCAAGGAGGCGGGCCCCTATGGGGCTTGGCTCCGCTGCACCGGCGGTGGCGAGCCCATGCTTCATCCCAAGATGACTGAAATGATCGAATTTGCCAAAGCCGAGGGTGCTAGGGTCTGGCTGAATACCAATGGAAGTCTGTTTGGACCTCTGCCTCGTTATCGAAAGAGGCTAGAGAGACTGATCAAGGCTGGAATCGATCTCATCGAGTTTTCCATGGATGCGGGCGACGCCGAAGCCTACGCCAAGGTTAGACCCCCCAGAGGTGGGCCACCCCGAGACGCTCAGAAGTGGTTCGATAACCATGTCAGCAACATCCGTGCGGCTCTGGAATTGCGCAAAGAACTGAGCTCTCCCACCCGAGTGGTGGTTTCTCTGATTCAGCAGGATATCGTTGCAAACAAGATGTCTGACTACGTCCGCTTCTATCTTGACGACGTTGGGGTGGACGAAGTGATCACCCGGAAGTTTCTCTCCTGGGATGACAACACCAATATCGACTTGTCTCACTCCTTGGATAAGCATCTTTATGCCGATCTTCCCACCGAGAAAAAAGAGCCCTGTGTTTGGCCCTTCGAGCGGATGAATGTCGACACTCTGGGGCGCGTGGCCCTATGTGGACAGGATGTCTCCTTCCAGACCGCAGATAAGTTTCCCAATCTCTGGGACCATTCGGTGAAGGACGTCTGGCAAGGCGAGATGTTCAACTGGTATCGCCGGATGCATTTGGAGGGCAAAGGTGCAGAAGCTTGGCCTTGCCGCAATTGTTCAGCTTGGCTTGCCGGTGTGCGCGACTGGGAGCACGGATGGTTGAAAGTGCTCAAGACCTCGGGTGACCGCATGAGGGAAGTCATGCAGGCGGACCTCGGGGCAGAGGTTGAGATTTATCAGCCCGATGAAGACATGAAAGTCGTGTCTTCCGTTGATCGGTCCACGGTGTAAATGCCGTTGGTAAGTCCGTTTTCTAAGTGCCGTTACGGCAAGGTGTGTCGCAGGCCGGAAGCGTTTTCGCTTCGGTGGCGCTTGGTGTACTGATGTCCTCGAGCGAGGAACATCGAGGTGAGAACGGTGTCTAGGGGGGTCGAAGTCGTGAGCGAATTCATGTCGGGAACGCTTAGATGAGCGTCGGTGATCTAGCGTTTGCCGAGCTCCAAAGGCAACTCTTTGACAGGCGAAGGGCCGGCAGTGCTTCGAGTTTTTCCGGGCAGACCATTTTGGCGGTGCCTTCTCTTTCTCTCCCCTACTTCGGGAAAACTTCTAGCGCTCAGTTGCTCAATTACGAAGAGAGGATCTTTTACCTCGCTCACATCCTCAAGGAGCCTACTAACCGGTTAGTCATCGTGACTAGTAGGGCTGTGCCCGAGACCTTGGTTTCCTATCTGCTCCATCTTTTGCCGGGGGTGCCGTACAGTCACGCCCGCAGGAGACTTACGTTTCTCCACGTCCAAGATGACTCTCAGGTTCCTCTCACCGAGAAGATCTTGAGCCGCCGACCTCTCCTCGAGCGGTTGCGAAAACTCCTGTCACCAATAGAGCGGGCCTCGATCTCCTGCTACACTGTGACGGAGTTGGAAGAGCGTCTTTCGGAAGAGCTTCAAGTTCCTCTTTTTGGCCCCAGGGCTGAGCATATGAGACTGGCGACCAAGTCGGGTTCTCGGCAGCTTTTTGCCGCTCTCGAAATGACTCACCCGGCTGGGGCGAGCTCTCTTTTTACCGAGAGCGAATTGATCGGAGGGTTGTTGACTCTGGCCGAAGTAAAACCGGACCTAGAGTCCGCTGTGCTCAAGCACAATTATTCTCTGTCGGGCTTCGGAAATGCGGTGGTGCCTCTAGCCGAATTTCGGCAGGCGCTCAAGGGTTCGGAGCCATATTCGGATGAGTCCAGAGAGCGATTAGCCTCTAGGCTCCCAGGTCTGGTCAGATTGGCCCAATCAGGAGAGACTTGGAATTCCTATTGGGAGCGATTTCGCACTGACGGAGGGGTTCTCCAGGAATACATCGATGGAGCCCCCTGTTCCGTTCAGGGCCGTATCGACCTCGACGGCTCAGTGGAGATAATCGCTACCCACGATGAATTGACCGGCGGTCCCGAAGGACAGACCTATGTGGGTTGCCGCTTTCCCGCTGAGCCTAGACTGGCGAGGGCCCTCTATGAGGCAGGGCTCAGAGTTGGGCGACAGTTGCAGCAAGACGGAGTTCTCGGTCGTTTCGAGGTCGACTTTCTGGCAACTCCTAAAGAGAGCGCCCAGGTGGACGATCTCTATGCTTTGGATATCCATCTACGCAAAGGCAACACCACTCTTCCGATGCGAACGTTACAACTCTTGAGTTCTGGTCGATTTGATCCCGAGGACGGTTCCTTTGTCGATGAATGGGGGAGACCCTCGGTTTACCTTTCTTCGGACCATTTTGGGACCGGGCAGTTTCACGGAATGCTGCCGAGAGATCTGCTGGAAATGGTCTCCTACTTCGGACTTCATTACTCGAGTTCTACTCACAGCGGTGCCGTTTTCCATATGCTGGGCGGACTGTCCGAACTCGGTCAGACGGGGGTCACCCTCATCGAGCGTAGTCACGAGGCGGCGAGGGCCCAATTCGACAACGTTCTAGCAACCCTGCTCCAGGAAAGATATGGTTTCCAATGGATGACCTGACCGATGAGCGGCTCTTGCGCAGGGCGATAGGGCTGTCTCGACTCGCTAAAAATTGCGGAAACGGGCCCTTCGGGGCTCTCCTAGCCCGTGGAGGGTCGGTGCTGTTGGAGGCGGAGAACACCGTCAATGAGCCTCCGGGAGACCCCACCTGCCATGCCGAGATGAATTTGCTGCGACAAGCGGTGCGAGAGTTCAGTCCCGATCAGCTTGCAGCTTGTGTGCTCTATGCTTCTACCGAGCCTTGTCCTATGTGTGCCGGGGCGATGGCCTTCGCCGGAGTGGGAAGACTGGTGTTCGGTGCTTCGGCGGAACGCTATGTCGAACAGACGGGTCGAGGCTCGGTGCTCCCATGCCGCACCATTCTTGCTGCTCAGATTGGTCGAACCTTCGAGGTTCGTGGACCACTCCTCGAAGACGAGGCCGTGGCTGCGTTCCTTTAGGACGTTGCAGGGCTGATGAATAGGCTTCCGCAGCAACTACTTCTTTGGGGTCGAACCTTGGACTCTATTCTTCATCGGTTTAGGCGTGCGCTGAAGCCGGCCCCGGTGGTTGTCTTTTCCGATGTCACCGCCGGTTGGTTGTCCAGCGCCTTAGCGGTGGCGGCTAAGCTTCGCCTAGCTGAAAGCGTGGATGACGGCGGGGTTGAGCTTGGAGACCTGGCCGGGCGCCTAGAGGTTCCCTTGGATGAGTTGGCCAGGTTGCTCCGTTTTCTGGTGGCCAACGGGTATTTTCATCTCGCGGGCTCCAGAGTTTACCCGAGCCGCCTTTCCCGGGCTTTGCGGCAGGGAGTTGGGGGAAGCTTTGCCGAGCTTCAAGGAGATGGCTGGTACCACTGCAGTTTCGATCCCGAGGTCGTCGTGCAAGGTTGGCGAACCGGTAGGCCCGCTTTTGAGTTGAGAAACGGCCAGAGATTCTTCGAGTTTCTAGCCGAGCGAGATGATAAGCGCGTCCTCTTTCAACGAGCCATGTCGGAGATCACCAATTTTTGTCTTCCCTTCTTGGTTGCCTCTCTGCCCCTGAGTGCGGGCGATTTGGCACTCGATATCGGCGGAGGTAATGGAGATTTCGCCCAGGCTTTGAGCCAGGCCTATGGTGCCAGAGTTGAGGTTTTCGACCGCCAAGTCCCAGATGGGGAATCGGCAGCTCAAGGAATCCGATTTCATCAAGGAGATTTCTTTAAGAGCCTTCCTTGCGGTTACCAGGTTGTGATTCTCAAGAACATCCTCCACGATTGGCCCTGTCT
>JBJHCR010000013.1:0-39879 GCA_050486105.1 Vulcanimicrobiota bacterium | reverse complement strand
CGGCCGCCAGGCCGGAGATGAGGGCTCCCTGGCTCGCTCCAACAAGGTCAATCCTGGAGCTATCGACCCTAGGATGCTTCTTTAACAGAGGAACCACGTTGAGCACGTCGTTCACTTCCCCTTTGGCGATTTCGATCAGTCCTTCTGAACCATCTTCGCCGCGATAGGAGGGCGAAAAAACGATGAAGCCCTCCCGAGCGAGCCTGACGCTTGAGAGTCGATGCTCGCGGCTGATGCCGCTGATGCCATCGTGATTGAAGATCACCAGCGGAAGTTTCTCGGTTCCGGGCGGTAAGTAGAGTTCTCCTTTGACTTTCAGGCCATCGCTGAGATAGGTCCAGCTCCGAATCTCAACTCCTTGAAGGCCTGCCGACTTGAGGTCGGAGAGCAGCTTCTCCTGCGCCAGAGCCGGACAGGCTAGAAGCAGGAAGATGAACGAGGTCAGAAGGAGAACGGGACCTCGATAACGAGATGACCGGTAAGGTCGGCTCGGCAATCTCTTGTCCGGATCGTGCAATTTTAACGGAGGTCCCGTGAATCGTTTATTTTCTCTCATATGCACTCTCTTTCTAGCTCTTGCTGCGTCGCCAGTCAACTCAGAGCAAGTCTACCCTATGCGGGGGGAGCGTGGGATCATCCCCGACTATCAGCCCAATGCCGCTGTTTGGCTGTCTGAGGACAGGATCTTGGTCGCCGATAAGCGGTTCAACAATATGCAGATTTTCGACACCGAGGGGCGCAGGTATCGCCTTTATGATGCTCCACGAATCAGTGCCCCTGTTCAGTATGTCGGAATGGCCCGATTGGACGAGCAGACCTTTTTAGCGGTGGGTTCCCACTATCACGACAAGAACCATCCCAGGTACCTCAGTCAACGCAGCCAACTGCACAAATTCCGTTTGCTCGATGAAGATCTGATCTTGGGAGACTTTGAAGAAAACATCTCTCCTGTGGAATCGTTTCGCATGCTCCGACTTTGGGGGGCGACCCCCCTCCGCCAAATGGAGATTGCCGGCCTGGGTGTCGATGTGGCTCGAGACAAGATTTGGTTTGGACTCCGGCAGCCGGCCTCCGAAGATGGGAACCTCTCTCTGTTGACCGCTTCTCTCAAAGAGGTGCTCGAGGAAAAGAAAGACTTGGAAGTCCGAGAAGTAGACACCTCTTTCCGTTTACCTCTGGAAGAGCGTTGTCAGCGTCAAACCTACCTCACCGACTTGGAGGTCCTCGATGACGGCAGCTTGCTGCTGCTTCTCACCGCCGACGATCTTGAAGCGAAAAGATTTTGCACGAATTCCCTTTGGCGTTGGCGTCCTGGGCGTTCGGCGGAGCGCATCGCCGACGATTTGGCTCCCGGAGAGCGAGCCACGGGAATGGCTGTGGCATCCTTGGGCAACGGGAGCTATCGGGTGGCCTTGGTTTGCGACAATGAACCCCAAGAAACGAACAATATGCCCGCCAAGTTGGTGATTCTATCGTCTCCGATTCAGGTGGCCCCCTGAGCGACCCTCAGGTAGGACACGGTTTCCGTCATTAGGTTCACGAAATTCTGGCTGTCCGAGTCTTCCGAAGCTTGGCGAAAGGCAGTCAGAGCATCGCTGAGTCGGTCGAAAATCTCTCCTGTTGAACTGTTGTAAAGCTGAATCTCGTGATAGAGATAGGGATTTTCTTCAGCCACTTCAGCGGCGGTCTTGATCTGCTTGGCAAAGGTGGTGCTGGCGATCTGTCCGAGCAGTTCAAAGGGAAACCCCGACCGGGCCACCGTCCGTCCAAAAATTAGGTTGATCAGATGGCTAAGGCCTAGGACCACGCTCATGAGTCGATCGTGCTCTTCTAGAGGTATTTCATACAGTCCAAGTGCGGTTTCCGAGAAAAGGCTCTTGGCTTCTTCGATGGCTCGCCGATCGCCGGCATCGCAGACCAAAACCGCGCGTCCGTGAAGAAGAACGGTGCCCGGGGCAAACATAGGATGAAGGGAGGCCACCTTATATCCCTGACCGGCCGCTTCTCGCAAGACCGGCACGATGTCTGCTTTCAAGCTGGCGATGTCGAAGATCAGGGGAGAGTTCTCGGGGGTGGTCTCAGCAAGACATTCTTCCAGGAGAGAGCGCGTCGATGAGAGGTTGGCGGCGATAACCACCACCTCATCGTTCTTCAGGGCTGTCGACAAGGGCTGCTTGAGGTGCTCGAGTGGGCCGGGGCGAGGATCGCTTATCCGCACCGAATGGCCTTGGGATTCGAAGTAGCGGGCCAACCAATGGCCCATCCGACCGTGTCCCCCGGCCACGTGCACCCGCTTTTTTGGACCGTTCTCAACCACCTGAGGGAGTTCTGCTTGGGTCTGAACTGCGGCGGCCATCAAGCGCTCGGCGATATCTTCGGCGACCCTCTCGTCTAGGCCCAACTCTCGGGCCTGCTCCCGGGCCCTGCGCAAGACTTGGACTTCCACTCGGAAGTCTCGAATGGGCAACCCTTCACGCTTTTTTATCTCGCCGATGGCTCGGGTTGTTTCCAGGCGTTCGGCGATAAGCTTGAGAATCTCTCGGTCGAGTTCGGCTACTCGCCTACGGAGGGGGTCTAGTTTGGACAAGGCATCTTTCTCCTCCCGGTGCCGTTTCCAGGCCAGGAGGAATAATCCTAGAGTTCGAAGGTTAAAAAGGTGCGGGACCATCTGTTTATTGAAGGCTTAGCCGTAGACTGCGTCATCGGATTTGCCGAATGGGAGAGGATGGTCAAGCAAACCGTGGTGCTGGATCTCCACTTAGGGGTCGACCTTCGGACCCTGGCTGCCAAAGACCGGGTGGATCACGGAGACTTCAACACCAAAGCTCTTTCAAAGCGATTGCAAGACTTCGTGGGAAGCAGCGAATTCCACCTCATCGAGACTCTCGCCGAACGGGTGGCTGAGTTGATTCTTGAAGAGTTTCCGGTGACCGGCCTAGAGCTGAGATTGTCCAAGCCTGGGGCTCTGCGGGGAGCGGTCAATGTCGGGGTGTTTCTTTGTCGTGGAGACTCTCTTAGAGATTGATGGTTCTCCCTCCGTCAACCGCCAAGATTTGGCCGGTGACGTACTCCGCTCCACAGAGGTAAGCCACGGCGTCGGCGATAGCTTCAGCTCCACCCAAGCGTCCGAGGGGAACCTGGGTCAGCATCTTGTCTACCGAGCCCTCACCTCCCGTAGCTGGCAGGGCAGCCCCCGGCGACACACCGTTGACTCGGATGTCAGGAGCGAGTTCCAAGGCCAAGCCTTTGGTCAAGGCTTCGAGTCCAGCTTTGGCTACGGCGTACGGCAGAAATCGCTTGAGAGGAAATCGGGCCCAAATGTCCACGATGTTGACGATGGACCCATGTCCGGCCTTGAGCAGGGAAAGAAGTCCCACGCAGACCAACATCGGAGAGCGGAGATTGACATTGTGAAAGTGGTCCCAATGCTCGACCCATTCTTCGGCGGTGGGGGTGGGATAGAAGATGGCGGCATTGTTGACCAAGACTTCCAAGTGACCCGTCTGTTCGCTCGTTTCGTTCACCAGTTTTTCGATCTCGTTCGCACAGCTTAGGTCGGCCTGGATCAAGTAGGCCTTGCGACCCAAAGACCTTATTCGCTCGGCAGTTTCTTCAGCAGGCGCCCGAGATGAATGGTAGTGGACGAAAATATCATATCCCTCTTCGGCTAGGCGAATCGCAGTCGCCTTGCCCAGGCGCACGCCTGCTCCGGTGATCAGGGCGAAGCGAGCTTTTTCGGATTTTGAGGTGCTCATGGCGAGCGATTCTCTGTCTCGCGGCGGGTTACCCCTGCTGCAGAGTCACGGATTTTCTAAAGCCTCCCCTGATGGACTCGTCAGGCAGGCCGTTGAAGGTGAAATGAGGAATTAGTCCAACGGAGTCACGATGGATTACGGTCAGATCTCCCCGGGAGAGGTACTCGATGGGCGTTTCGAAGTAAAGCGCCTTGTCAAGTTTGGGGGAATGGGAGCAGTTTACGAGGTCGAAGACCGACTCCTCGGAGGCAAACGTTGCGCCTTGAAGCAAATTCGTCCATCGGCCGACCCCAAGGAATTGCAACAAGCTAAGAGTCACTTCATCGCGGAAGTTGGGGTGATGCAAGCCCTTCATCATCCCAATATCCCGAAGATTATCAATTCCTTTTTTCATGAAACGTCGTTCTTTTTTGTGATGGAGTTTGTTGACGGAACAGACCTGTCGCGATATCGAAAGAAGCACGGAAAACCAGGCGTTCAGGTCGACAAAGTGGTTGGTTGGGGCATACAGATTCTCGATGCCCTCGACTATGTGCATCAACGGATTCCCCCCATTGTTCATCGCGATATCAAGCCATCGAATCTGCTACTCGACGAGGCTCGGGATCGAGTAGTCCTCATCGATTTTGGTATAGCTCAGGCTACCGACCCCGCCGACGGATGGATCGGTACCCCAGGTTACGCTCCGGCGGAACAACAGTTAGGTAAGCCCGAGCCTCGCTCGGACCTCTACGCCCTAGCCGCAACCATGCACGAGTTGCTGACCGGGATAAAACCTAAAGACTTCGACTTTCTCGAGCTCTCAGCTGCGGGGGTAGAAGCCCCCGAGGCCTTGCAATGCGTCCTGGACCACGCCCTCGAACCGTGGCCCCAGGATCGGATCGCTTCGGCTCGGGACATGAAGGAGGCTCTCTCTTGCCTCCCTGGCATCGTCGTTCCATCGCCGGTGGAAGCCAGAGAGGACGCCTTTGAGGCGGCAGTGGATCGCCTCAATAAGGAAGCTATCATTCCCAAATTGAAGAATCTGATCGAGCGCTTTGGCAACGAATGTCAAACACCATACTTGCCATCTACGGTTTCCTTCAACAGATTTGTCTTGGGAACCCTGACTTCGTTTGAATTGGTGATCTGCAAGGACGATCAGCGCGAATCGCTGAGGTTTGAAGAGAAACAAGGATTGCTCAGCCCGGTGCAGTTGGCTGAAGTTTTCCCGCTTGAAGACCCCACGGGAGGTGGGATTTCTGAGGCGATCGAGCGCTTCGCTCAAGATTATGAAGAGTTCAAGAACTCTTCTTGGCAGATCCTTTAACCCTACAACGTTGTCGAATATTCTCTTTCCCTTGAAGGGAGCGTTGAATTATATTCCAATAAATCTTCAGTGGAGAACCTACCGGCTTCAGGATCTTTTCATGGGGCTGGACTAAGCTCCATGAGAACTGTCTCTTGCGGTTGTCAATTTCGACCCTAAGAGGACGGTTCGGGGATGCCTGATGCTCCGTCTATCGCGAAGTCTGAGGAGGGTGCTTGCCGGAAGGTGAGTGGAGAATGCTGTGGATGGGTAAGAAGGAGATCCAGAGGACCAGGCAGCCTTTGACGAATCTTGGAAACCTTGATAGACTCGGGCTGCTCAAGACTCTTGAGCTTTTGGAGGATACCGTTTCGTGATAAGTTGGTCGTCGGTCGCCGTCGCTTTTTTGGGGGGATTTGGGCTCACCCTGCTCGCTACGCCTTTTGTTCGTCGCTTGGCGGTTCACGCTGGGGCATTGGATAAGCCAAACGCACGAAAAATTCATCAGACTCCTATACCGCTTTGGGGCGGGCTCGGAGTCTCGCTGTCTTGCACTGTTGCCTTCCTGGTTGCGCTTTTTCTGGTTTCCGATCTCGCCCTGTCCCCTCGGCAGCTGTCGGGGGTGGTCGCTGTAGTCTTTTGCTCCTTGGGCATGGTTGCGGTGGGCATGATCGATGACCGTTTTGGTATGGCTGCAAAAACGAAGCTCTTAGCCCAGATCTCCTTGGCCTGTATTCTGATCGGGGCCGGAGTCCGCGTAGACTTCTTCTCTCTGCCATTCGTCGACGGAGTGATCTACCTCAACACTTGGCAGTCCATTGGGCTAAGTATGCTCTGGATCGTGGGGGTTACCAACGCGGTGAATCTCTTGGATGGTTTGGATGGCTTAGTGTCGGGAGTAGCCTGCGGTTCAGCGATTATCTTGGCCCTGGTGGCCGCCTTGAATGGGCAATGGCTGCCGGTTCTCGCCATGATCGCACTGGCCGGTGCGACCCTAGGTTTCCTGCGCTTCAACTTTAATCCAGCTCAAATCTTTATGGGTGACACCGGAAGTCTATTCTTGGGGCTGATGTTCGCCAGTTGGTCTCTCCTGGGCTACCTGAAAACCACGGCTACGGTTGCCTTGACCCTGCCGATATTACTAGTTATGGCCGTGCCCCTCCTGGACACGACCTATGCCATCCTGCGACGCGGTTTGGCCCGGCAGCCGATCTTCAAGCCGGACAAAGGACATCTTCATCATCGGCTGCTGTCCACAGGCATGACGCAGAAGCAAGCGGTCATCACGATTTATGCCATCAACACCTGTTTCGGCCTAGCAGGGCTTGCCCTGGCTTGCTTGGTGAGCTGAGTGGCTACAGAGACCTCCCCGCTCCGAGTCTTGGCCGTATTCGGCACCCGTCCCGAGGCCATTAAGATGGCTCCGGTGGTGAGAGAGTTGCTCCAAAATCCTCTCACCGAGGTGGAGATTGTGGTCACCGGTCAGCATCGCTCAATTCTCGACCAAGTGCTTCAATTGTTCAAGATTCAGCCCGATCGTGATCTAGAGGTCATGCGTCCGCGGCAATCTCTTTTCAGGATTTCGGTAGCCACTCTGGAAGGGATGGAGTCGGTCTTGGCTGAGAGTCGAGCCGAAGTGACCCTGGTGCAGGGTGATACTACCACCGCTTTTATTTCCGGACTGGCCAGCTTCTATGCGAAGATTCCTGTGGGACACGTGGAAGCGGGGCTTCGCACCGAAGATGTCTACGAACCCTTTCCTGAAGAGATGAACAGAAGGCTCCTGTCGACCCTGGCTCACCTCCACTTCGCCCCCACCAAGGGCGCCTTAGAGAACTTGCTCGCTGATGGAATCCCTCGCTCTTCCATCTATGTCACGGGCAACACGGTGACCGACGCATTAGTGCAGATTGCCGCCGACCTTCCTCCCGGCTTGCCCTCCGATCTCGTGGACTTGCCTTCGGGTGCTCGTTATCTCTTTGTTGAGACTCACCGTCGCGAGAATCTTGGTGCACCCATGCGCGAAATCTGTCTAGCTCTCAAGGAACTTCTTGAAGAGTTCGGTGACCTTCACGTGATCTTCAGTGTTCATCCCAATCCCGCCGTGCGCGATGTGGTCTTCCCGGTCCTTGAGGGAGTGCCGAGGGCTCATCTTTTAGAGCCCGTGGATTACCCCACCTTGATCCGCTTGGTGAGAGAGTCCTACTTGGTCCTTACGGACAGCGGAGGGATTCAAGAAGAGGCTCCGTCTTTGGGCAAGCCGGTCCTGGTTCTGAGACGCCAAACAGAGCGCCCCGAGGGAGTCGAGGCCGGAGTCGCCGAGTTGGTGGGCACCGACCGGAGTTTGATCTTGAGACGGGTGAGGGACCTTTTTCGTAATGAGGAGGCCTACCGGCGCATGAGTATGGTGCAATCCCCGTACGGGGACGCCCAGGCTGCTCGGAGGACGGTGGAGGCTCTCTTGCATGAGTTTCGAGGACTAGAGTCTCGGCCGGTTGAGTTTTGTGCCGAGCTTTCAGGGACGCGGGCTTGATGACCGTGACCCCCGAAGGTCCTGATGACATCGCTCTTGGTTTGAGTCGAGAGGAAGAGCAGTTGCGCGAGCTCGAAGGTCGGCTAGCCAAATTTAGGCCCGAGGCCGACCGAGTCAACAGGAAACAGTACGCCACCGGGGTCGCCCTAGTGTTGAGCTTTGGCTTTGTTTTAGCAGGGTGTTTGGTTGGTGGAATTCTGCTTGGCGACTATCTCATGGCCCAAACTGGCGTCGTGGCCTATCGGGTAGGGGGAATTCTTCTCGGATTGGTAGCAGCAGGCTTTGCCGGATTGAAGCTTCTCAAGCCGCTTCTTTAAGTTTCTCACAATGGTAGTTTTTTTGTCACTTATGGCTGGCTTTTTCCTCGGAATTCTGAACTATTACCTCTTTGAGACGACGGTTAAATTCCTTTGCCGACGCTCAGTTGAAGCTCCTTTCAAGAGGCTTGCAATCGTGACCGGAGCATTTCGTCATGTTTTTATTTTCCTTGCAGGAATTTGCCTGATTCAGGGTGCACACCTTGCTCCTGCCCCCCTCGGAGGGGGCTTGCTCGCATCTGTTGGGTTCGCTTTTTGGTGGTACACCCGAGGTAAGGATGTAGGGAAGGAGACAGCTTCTGATGAGTCTTGATATGATGCTTTTTGCTGCTGCTGGCGGAGGGCACGGAGAAGGTTTTTCTCTGCACCATCAGATTATTGTCGGTTCGACCGTCATTGTGGTTGGGGTCTTAATCCTTTTGGCTGCCGTCGCTCGGGGTCAGGTCGGAGTTGTCCCGAAAGGTTTGGCGGCCTGTTTTGAGCACGTCTTTGATTGGATCGAAGGCATGTCGCTCGACATGATTGGCCCCAAGGCGCGGCAGTACGTGCCATTCTTGATGTCTCTTTTTCTTTTTGTCTTGTTCTCCAATTGGAGCGGGCTGATACCGCTGCCCAAGATTGAGTTGCATCCCGAGAAAGCCTACGTGTCCACCGTCGAATCCAGTCCGATTCATCACGTGTCGATACCTGATGCTCTCGAGGTGGAAGCCGATGCGCACGGGGATGCTCATGTCGACATCTTGCATTTTGAAGCGCCGACGGGTTCGTATAACACGACTTTTGCTCTGGCTTTCATCTCCTTCTTGGCTTTCAATTGGTACGGGATTCGCAAACATGTTTTTCCGTCTTGGGAGAAGCAACCGGTGGTGCTTACCCACGGAGAGGATGAGGAGCATGAAGGTCACGATGATCATCATCACCATCCCTCACCCGGTGGGATCGCGGGATTTTTCGTGTGGTTGGGGCACTATGTGCAGCCCACTCCCATGCTTTGGCGATCCCTGGATGGGCCAACGCGCTATCTTTTGGTTCCTTTGCTCGGGCTCTTGTTCATAGGGTTGAACATAGTCGAAGAGTTAGCGCGTCTGCTGTCACTGTCGCTGCGTTTGTTTGGGAATATCTCCGGTGAGCACGCGGTGGCTCAGAATCTGTTGATGGTTCTGTATCAGTTCCTGGGTCAATCCCTGGTGGCCCTCAGGGACGGCATACTCTACTCCGGAGTGGGTTGGATGATGGTGGCCGGCTTGGTTTGGGGGGCTTCGGTTTTTGTGACTCTTTTAGGGACTTTGGCCGGGTTTATTCAGGCTATGATTTTTGCAGTTTTAAGTTTGGTATACATCGCCCACGCTGTGGCTGATGACCATTAGAGGTTGAAATGGGGCTGTTTGCCCCAGATCATGAATTGGATTGGACTCGTAAGGAGGAAGAAGAAAGATGAAACGTCTCTCAAGGCATTTCTCGAAAGTTTGGTGGATCTTGTTGGCGCTGGTCGCTCCGGCGATGGCTCAAGAGGTGGCGATCGTCGAAGAGACCGGTAGGTCCATGGCCTACATGGGTGCTGGTCTAGCGATCGCAATCGGCACGATTGGGCCTGGTCTCGGTCTTGGCAACGGTGTTGGAAAAGCGATGGAGGCGATCGGTCGCAATCCTGAGGCTGAGCCTAAGATTAAGACCAACATGATCGTCGGTTTGGCTTTTATCGAGGCCCTGTCGATCTACGCCCTACTGATCGCACTCATCTTGGCATTCAAATAGGCTGAGGCGGGTCGCTTAGGAGACGATTATGAACGTCATCTGGTCAGTTCTCGAGGGTCTCGGTTTTGAGCCTACGACCTTTTTTCTGCAGATATTCCTGTTCTTTGTTCTGCATTTCTCGCTCAATTTTCTGATTTATCAGCCGATTGTGGAGATGAAGGACAAGAGGGATGCTCGGCTTGCCAAGAATCTGCGGGAAGCTGAGAAGTCTGCCGCTGAAGCTCGCCGTTTGAAAGAGCAGTATGAGCAACAGGTGCGGACTGCTCGAGTGGAGAGCCAGACGGCGTTGCTCCTTGCTACTGAGTCGGCGGAGGCGGAGGGGAAAGCTCGAGTCGCGAAGGCGCGTGAAGAGGCGGGCAAGATTATGGCTCAGGCGCGGACGGAAGCTCAGGCTGCCCGGGATAAGGCTTTTGCGGATGCGCAGGCTGAATCCCAGAAGATCGCTGATGCTATCATTGAGCGCCTCTTCACCGCCTCTCTGGGCGAGTCGAAAGGTCGCGATGTTGCGGTTAAGTTGGGAGGTGCCAAGTCATGATGGTAACTGGACAGCAGATGTTCGATTTTATCATCACGCTGATCAACTTTACGATCATGTTCATGATCTTTCGATTGGTCGTGATCATCCCGATGCAGGAGGCCGTGAGGCTGCGCGAACAGAGAGTCAAGCTTCGGCTCAGTGAGATCGAAGAGTTGGCTGAGTCGGCCCGAGAGCGTAAGGAAGAATTCGAAGTCCGCTTCGGAGACTTCGATTCTACGGTTCAGGGTATCCGTGAAGGTTCCGAGCGTTTGGTCAGCCAGGCCAGTGCCAGGATTGCCGAGCAGGCTGAGCAAGAAGAGAAATTCTTGTTGGCCAAGGCCCAGGCCGAGGCCGATGCTTTGAGGCGCGAAGCCGAAAAAGAAATTCGCACTCATATCGTGACTTTGGCCATCGCCAGAGCGGAAGAGATGATCTCGGACGGTGCCAGCACTTCGGTTCACAACGATGTGATCTCGGCGTCCATCGAGAAGGTTGGAGGCCTCCGTGCTTCTTAGAGGGATCGCATCCAGGTATTCTGAGGCTCTGGTTCTTCTGGCTGATAAGGCTGGGGGGGCCGATGCTATCGAGAAGGATCTCGAATTAGTGATCGAAACCGTTGAGGGGCACGGAGGGTTGAAGCACAATCTCTTCTCGCCCACTATTGCCACTGCGGTCAAGCGCTCGGTTTTGAGTGGCGTATTCAAAGGCAAGGTGTCAGACACCGTGCTCCACTTTTTGTTTGTCCTAGTGGACAAAGGCCGGGAGCAATATCTCTCTTTAGTTCTTGAGGTGTTTAGGACACGCTTGAGGGAGCAGCGAGGCGAGATCGAATGTCGAGTCCGTTCTGCGAAGAAATTGACGACAGCTCAGCGCAAGGATCTTGAGACTAAGCTCCAGGGGTTCACCGGTCGAACAGTGATCCTCAGTGAGGAGGTCGATGCGGACCTGCTCGCAGGCTTTGTGGTATTTGTCGGTGATCAAGTGATCGATGTGAGTTTTCGTAATCAGTTGAGCGAGATTCGCGACCGCCTGGCTCGCGTTTAGTGATTTTTTGGAGGATTAGAGATGGCGATTCGTTCTGAAGAGATCAGCGAGATTCTGGTCAAGGAGATCGAGGGCTACGACCCCAAGGTGGAGGCCCAGCCCTATGGAACGGTGGTCCAGGTTGGTGATAATATTGCCACCGTCTACGGTTTGCGTGATGCTCGGGCCGGAGAATTGCTCTCCTTTGCCAATGGCGAGCTTGGTATCGCAATGAACTTGGAAGAAGACACCATCGGAGTGGTGATTCTGGGCGATGACCGCAAGATTAAAGAAGGCGACCGAGTGGAGAGCACCGGACGAATCGTTGAGGTTCCGGTCGGTGAAGCCATGCTTGGCCGGGTTATCAATGCGCTCGGAGAGCCCATCGACGGCCAAGGGCCGATCGATACCAAGGAGATGCGGACCATTGAGTTCACCGCTCCGACCGTTCCTCAGCGACAGGGTGTGCATGAACCCCTGCAGACCGGGATCAAGGCCATCGACGCCCTAATCCCCATTGGTCGCGGACAGCGAGAGCTGATCATCGGTGACCGACAAACCGGAAAAACCGCAATCGCGGTGGACGCCATGATCAATCAGAAGGACACCGACGTCTACTGTGTCTACGTGGCCATCGGCCAGAAGACCAACAACGTGGCCGCTATTGTAGACAGTCTTCGGGAGGCTGGTGCTCTCGACGGAAAGTCGGTGGTGGTGGCGGCTAATGCCAATGAGTCGCCGTCCATGCTGTATCTGGCACCCTACACCGGTTGCGCTATTGCTGAACAGTTGATGTATGCTGGCAAGCACGTGCTCATCGTTTATGATGACCTGACCAAGCACGCTAAGGCTTACCGCGAGATTTCTTTGTTGCTTCGTCGCCCTCCGGGTCGTGAGGCCTATCCTGGTGACGTGTTCTTCTTGCACTCCCGACTCCTAGAGCGCGCAGCCAAACTCAGCGAGGCTGAGGGCTCTGGGTCGATGACCGCGCTCCCGATCATTGAGACCCAGTTGGGTGACGTTTCAGCCTACATTCCCACCAACGTGATCTCGATTACTGATGGGCAGATCTTTTTGGATACCGACCTTTTTTATCAAGGTACCAGACCAGCGGTAGACGTGGGTATCTCGGTTTCCAGGGTAGGTGGTGCTGCTCAGATCAAGGCCATGAAGACGGTGGCTGGTCCTCTTCGACTCGACTTGGCTCAGTATCGAGCCTTGGCGGCCTACGCCAAGCTGTCGGCGGACGAGTTGGATAAGGCCAGTAGAGACCAGTTGGCTCGCGGAGCGCGCATCACCGAAGTCCTCAAACAAAAACAGTTTGAAGTTATGCCGGTTGAGAAACAGGTGGCGATCCTCTTTGCCGCCACTCAGGGCCATCTCGACGACTTGGAGATCGAAGAGATCAAGGAGTTCGAGGTCGGGTTTCACGACTATGTGGCTGCCAATCAGGCTGATATCTTGACCCTTCTCAAGGAGAAGAAGGCTATCAACGACGAGATATCAGAGAAATTGGTGTCCGCCATCAACACATACAAAGAGGAGTTTCGCTCGGCCCGAAGCGCTTAAGGGGTATAAGGGATGTCGAACTTAAGAGATATCAAGAACCGAATCAAGTCGGTTCGAAACATCCAGCAGATCACCAAAGCTATGAAGATGGTGGCTGCTGCCCGAATCAAGAAGGCTGAGGACCAGCTCAAGGCGGCTCGTCCCTACGCTGACAAACTCAAGGAAATGGTCTGCGAGTTGACCGCCGGCATGGACGAGGTTCTGCATCCCTTGATGGAGGTCCGTCCGGTTGAGCGGGTCGCCACCATTGTGGTGTCCTCGGACAAAGGACTGTGCGGTGGCTACAACAACAATTTGATCAAGTTGGCGTGGAGCGAGATCGGTAAGGAAAGGCCTCACCTCTTGGTGGCCATCGGGAGCAAGCTCAATAAGTTTCTGGTGCGTCGCAAGGTAAAGCCGGAGATCGAAAAGACCAACTGGAACCCGGATTTCGAACTGGCCGAAGAATTGGCTTTAATGGTCACGGATTGGTTTGTGAGTGGAGAAGTCGATCAGGTGATCTGCTACTACACTCAGTCCGTGTCGGCTGTTACCCAGACTCCGGTGAGAGAGGTTCTCTTGCCCTTGGCTCAAGATGCGGTTGCAGGTGAAGGCGGAGGTTCCGTTCCGTACACTTTCGAGCCGTCTTCGGATGCCACGTTGAAGGAACTCCTTCCTCGCTATGTTCGGACAACCATGTACAAGATCTTGATGGAGGCCAAGGTGTCGGAACTCGGAGCCCGTTTGAAGGCCATGAGCAACGCCACTGATAATGCGGATAAGTTGGCTGATGAGCTAACCTTGCAGTTCTTCCGATTGCGGCAAGAAGCGATCACCAACGAGATTTTGGAAATTTCAGGCGGAGCGGAAGCGTTGGCAGCCTCAAGTTAGGCTTCCAATAATGATCTCGTTCAAAAAATACTCTAAAGGATGACTGAGTGGACCGGAGCATAAGGCCGGTCTGTCTAGGAGGAAAGATGGCAGAAGGAATTGGGAAGGTCGTACAGATTCTAGGTTCGGTGGTGGATATCGAGTTTCCACCGGGGCAATTGCCGAATCTTTACAACGCTGTACGATGTAAGCGCGAAGTCTTTCGCTCGTTCACCGGTGAGGATATCCCTGAGTTCGACCGCACTCTGGTCTTCGAGGTCATGGGAGAATTGGGCAACAACCGCGTTCGCTGTCTGGCCATGGGAACCACCGACGGCTTGAGACGCGGCATGGATTGCGAGGACACCGGTGGGCCGATCACCGTTCCTGTTGGTCGCGAAACCCTCGGTCGAATGTTCAACGTCCTTGGTGACGTCATCGACGGTGGAGATAAAGTGGAGACCAAGGAGAGGTATCCCATTCATCGGGATGCTCCCCCTCTAGCCGAGCAAACTCCAACCCAGGTGGTCAACGAGACCGGAATTAAGGTCATCGACCTTCTGGCCCCATATTCAAAAGGTGGTAAAACTGGTCTCTTCGGTGGTGCTGGTGTCGGCAAGACCGTTCTCATTCAGGAATTGATCCACAACATAGCCAAAGAGCATGGTGGCTACTCGGTTTTCGCTGGAGTGGGGGAGCGGACCCGAGAGGGTAACGACCTTTGGGTGGAGATGAAGGATTCGGGGGTCATCAAGAACACCGCCCTAGTCTTCGGGCAGATGGACGAACCTCCGGGAGTGCGATTCCGAATCGCCTTCACCGGAGTAACTATGGCCGAATACTTTCGTGACGTGGAAGGCCAAGACGTGCTCTTCTTCGTGGACAACATCTTTAGATTCGTCTTGGCAGGTTCTGAGGTCTCGGCTCTGCTCGGACGTATGCCGTCTGCGGTGGGTTACCAGCCGACTCTATCCACTGAGATGGGGCAACTCGAGGAGCGGATCACCTCCACCGGCAAAGGGTCCATCACGGCGGTTCAGGCCATCTACGTGCCTGCCGACGACATCACCGACCCCGCGGTTGCCACGACCTTCACTCACCTCGACGCCACCACTGTTCTCTCGCGGTCGATCTCTGAAATGGGAATCTATCCGGCGGTAGATCCTCTGGCTTCGACCTCTCGCCTGCTGGAACCGAGATTCATCGGCGACGAGCATTATTACGTGGCTCGAGGAGTCCAAGAAACTCTGCAGCGCTACAAAGACCTCCAAGATATCATCGCCATTCTCGGAGTGGAAGAATTGTCCGAAGACGACAGGATTGTGGTGGGACGGGCTCGCCGATTGCAGCGGTTCCTGTCTCAGCCTTTCAACGTCGCCGAGGTCTTCACTGGACGTCCCGGTAAGTATGTGCCGCTGAAGGACACCATCAAGGCCTTCAAGGAAGTGGTTGATGGCAAGCTCGACCATCTTCCAGAACAAGCCTTCTATATGTGTGGCGGACTTGAGGAGCTCTTGGAGAATGCTCAGAAGCTAGGCTACGAAGTTGGCGCCTAAGGACATGTCAGGCCATGACTCCGAACGCAACATATCCTAAGGAGCTTACGAGTGTATAGCACAGAGCTAACGGTGGAGATTGTGACTCCGGTCTCTACAAAGTACAAGGGGACGGTCACCGAGGTGGTCCTTCCAGGGCACGAAGGGGAGATGGCGGTTCTTGGCGGGCACGCTCCTGTTGTGACTCTGCTTTCATCCGGGATTACGGTGGCTGTAGAATCGGCGTCGCGGAAGATCATGTCTACCGGTCCGGGATTTGCCACCATTGCCGACAACAAGGTGATCTGCCTGGTCGATTTTGCCTTTTTCGTGGATGAACTGGACTTTCAGAGCCTCAGAAAAGAGCTCGATGACGTGACTCTCAAGCTTGAAAAGGCGCCTGGGGATATCAGTCTGCGCCTGCGCAAGGACCAACTCCTGGCGAAGGTTAAAGCTGAAAGCTACGGAAGCTAGTTTTCCATGGCTCGGATTCTCATCAAAGGACCGACGCGACTCCAAGGTCGCATCAGGGTAAGTGGCGCAAAGAACGCCTGCTTGCCGATTTTGGCTGCTTCCATTCTCGCTAGGGGGGAGGTCCGGCTGAACCGGGTTCCTGACATCAGTGACGTACACACCATGCTCTCTATCCTTCAAGGCATGGGTGTGAAGGTCCAATGGACCGACAGAGAAAGCATTCTGCTGGACACCAGCACGGTGACCACCACGGCCCCGGACGAGTTGGTTCGGCAGATGAACGCCAGTTTTGACGTCGCCGGTCCACTGCTTTCTTGCTACGGGGAAGCAAGGATTTCCCTTCCCGGAGGCTGCCGTTTGGGCCCAAGGCCCGTCGATCTCCATCTGATGGGCTTTCGCAAGCTCGGGGCCGAGGTAGTCTCCGAGAGAGGCTTCGTCTACGCTCGAGCGTCGAGGCTTGTGGGGGCCAGAATCACCTTCCCTAAGGTGTCGGTCGGGGCCACCAAGAACTGCCTCATGGCAGCGGTGCTCGCAGAAGGTGAGACCCTGCTGGAGAACTGCGCACGGGAACCGGAGATCGTTGACCTAGCTAATTTTCTGGTGGCCATGGGCGCTAAAGTTGAAGGTCAAGGTTCGTCAAAGATTCGAGTGGAAGGGGTCGAGCGTCTCCACGGAGTCGAGTATTCCGTCTTGCCCGACAGGATCGAAGCCGGGACTTTTCTGATTGCTGCAGCCATGACAGAAGGAGACGTCACTGTTGAAGACTGTCGACCTTCGGATCTCGAAGCCCTGATAGGACTTCTGAAAGAGGCGGGACAGGATGTTGAGGTCAGCGAAAGCGAGATCCGACTTCGAGGGGTGCGTCCAATCCTTCCGTTGGAGGTGGCAACAGCCCCTCACCCTGGTTTCCCCACCGACCTCCATCCTCAAATGGTAGCTATGCTAGGGCTTGCCGATGGGGCCAGTTTGCTCAACGAAACGATCTTTTCCGGCCGTTTCATGTACGCCATGGAACTGGTCCGCCTAGGGGGGCACCTCAGGGTCTCCGACCGGCAGGTCTTTATCAGGGGGGTCAAGAGTTACTTCGGTGCACCGGTGGATGCTCCCGACTTGCGGGCGGGAGCCGCCCTGATTCTCGCTGGTATGGCCGGTGATGGAGAGACATTGCTATCCGGAGTCCACTTTATAGACCGAGGTTATCAAAGGTTGGAAGAGCGGTTGCGATCCCTGGGAGCGGACATTGTGAGGCTCGAGAAACCAGTCTCTGCTTCGGCAGGCTGAGGGAGTTCCTCTTTGAGCTGTGTCCATTCTTGTAGAGCCAGGAAGTCAATTCTTTCGAGTCAAGGATGAGAAGGGTTTCTTGCACCGCTTTTCATCCTATCTTCTGCAAGAGGCAGAAAGTGGCGACGGAGTTCTTTTTCCGGAGGAGGTCGCCAAGAATCAACACCACCTTCCGGTCAAGGAAGTACGCCCTTGGGGGCGTTCGGGCGAAATACTTGAGCTTTCTGGGGCAAGACTCTATCTGACTCTGTTGCGACGCCGCTTTCGGTCTTTATTCCGTCGAGCTGACTGGGCCTTTATACTGTCACCAAGATTGGTAAAGGGGCAAGAAGCCATCTGGAACTTGATTCTCAAGGAAGCGGGATTTCGGCGCTATTGCTTGCTCAAGAATCTTGAACGACATCCCGAGATAGAAACCCGGGACCAGTCGGCGTTGTTTCTTCATTGGGGAACAGGAGGAGGCGACCTGGGATGCTGTTTTCAGAATCGACTCTTCCGCTATCAATGGATCTCTACTGGAGAAGGCCGATTGCTTCAAGATTTTCATGAAAAATTGAATGCAACTGTTGAGGAGAAAATCTCAACTCGAGAAGCTTACCGAGTGTTCACACTCATGGGAGTTCTCGGTCTTAAAGTCTCTTCCGGACAAATGGTGGAGATCGATTGTTCTCTAGGAACGGGCCACGAGAGAAAGTCACTCCCCCACGATATACTCCTGGCAAGTTTATTGGAGGCTTTGATGCCGGTGCTCAGTGAAGTGGAGGACTTCGTTCGAAGCCTAGGGGCGCACGACCATAACGACCTCTTTGCCACTGGACTTAAGATTAGTGGGGGTGGGACTCTCTCGCCACTCTTGGGGCAAGTGCTTCAGCAGTTCTTCGAATTTCCGGTCTCCTTGAGAGAAACCTCACAGTGGTCAGTGATCAACCAGGCCCATTAATTGACAGAGCACCCTAAGAGGACAGGACAGCCAGGGGCCAACAGGAAGGCTAAAGGGTTCCGAACTCAAGTACGGTGATTATCAAAGTTAGGGTTATACGGGGCTTGCGCTTGGCTCTCTCGATTTTGGGAGGGCTACTCGTCGTTGCCTTGCTCGCGATGGTCCTCTTTTTCGACGCCATCGGGCAATATAGCCTAACGAGAGTTCAACACGCGATTCCTGGCAACCTCACGGTCGGAAAATTTTCGCCTCGGCTCTTCGGAGGGAAAGCGAGCAGAGTTCGATGGACCCTCGAGGGCTTCAAGGACCCTTACTTCGAGGCGGAATCCATAGACGTGAGACTCTCTCTTGTAGGCCTGCTCCGCCGGGACTATCCGAGCGCCGTGAGGACGGTGAGGGTGAACAACCCCGGACTGCGTGTCGTGGTGGATCGAAGTGGCTATTTGAACCTCTTGCAATTGCTGTCAACCACTCCGGACGCTCAGGTCTTCAAGATTGAGGACCTAACGACTACTCTCACCCTGGAGAACGGATGGATCTTGTATCACGACAGGAGGGATGCAGGGTTCTTGTACGAGGTCTCAGATATCTCCGGGAAGCTCGAATTTCGCAAGGGTGAGGATCTCTTTTTGGCCGTCCGCGGACTGCCTGCGCGCGACGACAATTCGAAATTTTTAGTGGTAGGCCAAACCAGTCTCACGGAGCCACGAGTTGGGTTTGAGGTTGAGCTTGAGAATCTTGCCCTCCTCCCCTTTGCCGGCCATCCAGGTTTTGGGCCGGGCCTGACTCTTGTGGAGGGACAGATGTCCCTGTCGGGTCGAGTTCAGGGAGAGTCCGAATCCTGGGCTTCTCTCCTAGACGATGCCTTCATTTTTGGGCAAGGGAAGCTCACCGACGGACTTCTTCTGACCCCTTGGATGCCGACCTCATTGAAGGCCATGAATGGGCAAGTCCGTCTTTTCGGAACCCGATTGTCCACCGATTCCTTCCTTGGTGAAGCCGCAGATATCCCTTTCGAATTGGATGGGTGGATCGAGCTAGAGCGAGGCGGATCCCTGAAGGGGAATCTCAGAACAGAAAGGTTTACCCTGGCCCGCCTCAAGGAGTTTGTAGCTCCGGAGGCCCAAGTTGAGGGAGTCGGATGGCTCAGTCTCCAAATTGAAGGACGCGTTTCCTCACCCACCGTGAGCGGGCAGATGTTCTTAGAGGATTTGGAGATTGAAGGACAGAGCATAGAGTCTGCCTCAGCGACCTTTTTCGCCAAGGATGACTTGGTCCATCTTTCCGAATTGAGAGCTCAGAACGAGGCGGGGGTGATCACCGGACAGGGCTGGGTCTTTCTCGGGGGTGAACATCCTAGGGTGCTGCTGGATTTCTCCGGACGCAACACTCATCCGGACGAGGTCTTTCCTGGCTTGGCCGACCAATTGGATTTTGACTTCAAGGTCTTGGGTTCTGCTGAGAAGTTTATTGTCTTTGGCCGAGGAGAGGTTGAAGGACTCGGTGCTTGGGGCCACGGCATTCAGGATGCCGGAGGACGATTCCTATTGTCAGGGATGGATCTCATGCTGTTCGACGGCGTGGCTCGGGCAGGGTCCAGTCTGGTCAGGCTTCCGGTTGGGACCTACAACCTCGAAGACCGCACTTTTGATGGAGTGGTGGTCACTGAGGGCTTCAATCTCGGAGACCTGCCGGAGGTCCAAGGAGTTGACGGACAATTTTCCGGTCGGGCTATGGTCAGTGGAGATTTTTCTGGAGATGTGCCCTATCTCACAGCCCACGGGCAGCTTCGCAATGGTCGATTTTCTGCTCAGGGCCAGCAGGTTACTGGGGCCTATGCAGATGCCTACTTTGACGGCCATCAGCTTTATCTGCCAATCGTAGGCGCCGAATTTGAAGGGGTGAGAGTCTTAGCTACCGGGGTGATCGACCCTAGGAATCAGTCAGCCTCCTTTGTTGGCTCCACGGAGATGTTCGACCGAACACTTCTTGGGCTGCCTCCAGGCCAGTTGAGGGCCATGGGCTCCATTCAAGGCCAACTGTCAGGTGGTGGCGGACTCGGGTTTTACGGATATCTTGAGGGTCCTGAAGGGGAAGGCGCCCTCAGTGGAGTTAGGCGAGACGATGGTACTCTCCTAGGCGTGGCCTGGATCGATGGACAGGCTCATTCCGAGGAGTATGGAGACCTCTCCGGCAGCATGACCTTGGTAGGCAGTGGGACCATGGATAATCTGGAGTTGGACTACACCGGTCGTTTGGGGGTCCCGTATCTGGCCGAGGCTTCCCCGCTTGATCTTTTTGGAAGCGCCCTGCTTGCGGGCAGCAGCCTCACCATCAGACCAACACTGCTCACCGCCAACGACGCTCCCTCCAGTGGTTCGAGCGGACCTTGGATCGGTTACAGCGGAGCAGCCTATCCCTTCTTTGGACCATTGTTGTCCGGCCCGCTGGAGCAAATCATCATTGAAGACCCAAGTTTTCCCACTTCGCGCCGCCTAGCGTTGGCTGGAACAGCAGATTTTACCAGCCAGCAACTTGACCTACGTTTTGGCCTAAAGGTGAGCGGTATAGAGAACTTTGGATCTCCTATTTTGCAAGAGCAGACCAGTGACGTAGAGTTGGCTCGTCCGTTCTCCTCAGGTGAGGCCATGCAGATCTTGAGCGGGTATGGCGAGATTGTCGGTGCTGTGAAAGGAAGTTTCCAAAGTCCAAGAGTCGCATCTCAGGCGAACTTCCCTTGGCTCTTGCTCGGGTACGGATCCCAGAACCGACAGGCCTTGAGCCTCAAAGGGGATATCAATCTGCTGGGAGAGACCCTGCAATTTGCGCCGCTCGTCATCTCAGAAATCCCCCACGACCCTCGACTTTCCCTTTCTTATGACAGCCTGACGGAGTCATTGAGATTAGCTCACATTCGAGGCCGGGTGGACAAGAATCAGAATTTTGACCTAAGGCTTCGCACCGCAGGTCTTGAAGCCGACTTCTTGAGCTTCTTGACGGGTATGAATTTCGCCGGAGTGACCCCTTACGGTAGGCTCGCAACTAGAAACCTTCATCTATGGGGGACTCCGGACGATCCCTCCTTGTCCGGGCAAGTAGCCCTAGAGCAGGGAGGGATGTGGGTTCACGGCGAGAGTTTTCCTCTGAACCAGGCTCACTTGGACTTTGTCAGCCAAGCTGGAGAGCTCCGAGTCGAAGATCTCTTTGCTGAAGGACCCACCCTAAGAGCCTCGGGCTTCGGTCGTTTGGGGCGATCCGGGGCACTCAATGGAGAGCTTCGCGCCACGACCTACCTGCGAGACTTGAGGCGTCTAGGTGGTATAAGTGCCGGTCTCGACGGCGAGATGGATGTCTTTGTCCGAGTCAAAGGTCAGTTTCCTCATCAGCCGCACCTCGAACTTGGGCTACTTGGGAGAGAGTTGACCTGGAATCCCCGGGTGATAGGGGGACGAGATCGAGTCGTTCCTATTGAACAGTTCGCCCTGGGACACTTTTCTCAGGATGGCTCAGAACTGGTTTCCGGAATGACCCTCAGTCCAGATGCCGATGGAGTTTTCGTGAACCTGCCTGAGAACGGATTCCGCTTTGGAACTGGCGACGAGGGCCTCCATTTGACGGGTGAAGGTGCGGTGACCTTGGGATGGGTCGGGCCGTCTGGGTCATCACTAAAGGAACTTGCCAAATATTTCGGATCCCCAAATGGACCGGACTTTGGTCACCTAGGGAGCCCTTTTCGTTTGAGGTCTGAGAATTGGACCTTTAGAGAGGTTTCCAGGTTGATGGGTCGAGGTGTTCCTCCCTTCGACTTGCAAGTCTCAGGAACCCTGGAACTCGAGGGCCAATGGTGGCGAGACCACAAACGTACAGCAGGTGAGGCACTTCCTAAGTATGCTCTGGCCTTAGAGGATTTGCGAGTCGAGCGAGGGGAAGTGGGGCATCGTTCCGGCTTCAAGCTCATCGATGACGGACACTTAAGCTACTCCCGACGTGGGGATGCAGGATTCTTGGATCTCAAGGACTTTCATCTGGGCTTTTTTCGAGAAGAACCTATCCCCAGTGAAGATGAAACCGCCGAGCCCAGAATTGAGTTGGTCGAGCGTGGCTCCTTGGATGCCGAGGCCAGCCTCGCTTTAACCCATCTTCCAGAGTCGGAACCAGAGAGTTCCTTTCACTTGGGAGTCGTAGATATTCCCATCGCGAATCTTCGCTTCCTATTGCCCGAGAGCCTCGATGTCGGAGGTTTGGTGGAAATGGTTGAGGTCAATCTGACGGGAGTTCTTCCTAAGCCTAAATTGGTGGCGAACGCCGTCGTCACCGATCTATGGGTGGGTCCTTTGAGAGAGATGGCCTTTCGCGGCTTCCTATCTGGGATCGACGAAGGCGAAGGGTACCGAGTGACCATCAACAGCGAAGACGGCCAACCGACCATGCTGACTTTTGCCAGTAGGGACCCGTCGACTCATAAGATGGATGCAGAGGGCTATGCTCTCCTACTGTGGCGAGATGATCTACAGCCAAAATCTCAGCCCGATCCGGACCGTCTGAACTGGTTCGGAAAAGGCCAATACGTTTCACTGGAGAGCCCAATAGAATTGGCGGGAGCCATCTTAGACCGAAACTTGGAAGTGTTGGCGGGCCTGGTTCCTGGGCGGGAGAAAACCTCCGGGACCTTCGATGCGAACCTGAAGGTCACTGGAACTCTGGAACGACCGGCTTTCGATGGTCGGGCCGAGTTGGTGAACGGACTTTTCGATTCAGAGCGCTACGGTCGATTTGCCAATCTTCATATCGATTCTACCGTAGAGCGCATAACCGCAGAAGAGGCCGAGCCTTCGCCTCTGTTCGAACAGATTTCTAGTGGATTTATCACTCGCTGGGTGCTCGATAGATTTGAAGGGACACTCGGTGGTCAGCCATTCTTTGCCGATGGGAAAGCTGAATTCGCGGGTATCTCTCCGACCTTCTTGAATATGTTTTTTGTGGGAGAAGCCTTGCCAGTGACCCTTCCTCCCATTTTTTCCGGGCGCACGGACATTGAACTTGAATTGAGCGGAAGACTCGTGGATGTTGCCGGCAAACGGAGTCTGCGACCCCAATTGACTGGGGCCTTTGTCGTGCCCTCCGGTTCCGTGAGAGTGCCGATCAATCCCTTTGGCCCGGCTCAGGAAGCACCTAGCTTGCCGGCCAGCCTTCCGTTTGACTTCGATCTCGAGATCAATTTAGGCCAAGAATTCTATGTCGAGGCACTCGATTCTTCAGTGAGAGTCGTGGGAGACCTCAGGGTGGTCAGCGAGGAACGCCAACCCCGTATCTATGGGCGAACAGAACTGAGTCGAGGAGTAATCAGAATACCGTTTTATGAGGCCGCCTTTAGGGTTCGGAGGGGCGTTGCAGTTTTCGACGGTCCTCTCATTCCCCGCTTAGAGGGTCTCGAGGCTATCGCGGAAATGGGAGGATATCGCCTGATAGCGCAAGTTTCCGGCCGGTATCCCGACAATCTTCATGTCGATCTCCTGTCAGATCCTCCCTTGCCTCAGGCTGAATTGTCGAGGATGGTAATCATGGGAGGGCTGCCTGGGCAGTTTGGCGGAGGAGATCCGAGTCGTGGTGGAGGGCTGGGACCTGGGCAGGAGATGGCTCTCCTTTCTGGGGCGCTCACTAGTCGAGTCACTGATGAAATCGGAAGGTTCTTCCTGCTCTCCGAGATCTCTTTCGATTTCATTCCCCCGGCTTCTTATGTCATTAAGTTGGCCAAGGCTCTAGATCCGCACGACCGAGTGCTATTCACCTTGACTCGAGTGACTCGAGACAACGCCTTCACCGAGAATCTGTTTGGAATTGAGTGGCGACTTCACCAGAATCTCTTAACACGAATCGCCTTTGATGAATTCGCTAGAGCTCGATTTTGGTTTCAGAGCATCACCAGGTTTTAGTGATCTTCAACCGTCTTTAAGATTTTGGTCCTGGACCGCTTTTTCGATATATTCTTCGATTCGAATCTGGGCCTCGGATTCCAAGTCGGTGAACTGAAGCCCGATCAGGTAATGTCCGAAGGGATTTTCTTTCTGCCAAGAAACCTTGGAGCGCACGGCGACAGGATCCGTTCCCGGCTCGAGTAGGATGCGAAAATCTATGGTCTGGTTTTCTGGAAGGGGGTCCTCATGGTTGATTCTCATACCGGTGGTAGAGAGATCCAGAGTGAAGACTCCAAAGCGGGTGGCCTTGTCATTCACTAACATTTCGACCACCAAAATTCTTTCCAGGCGAAAGGCTTTTCTCCGATTCTCGGTGAGACTGTTGGTCAGAAATGCTATCAATTTCTTGTGAGCGTCTTGCTTAGGTTCTTGAAACTTAAGACCGTAGACATTGATTCCCCCCACCAGGGGTCTCTCCCAAACTTTCTCAACCTTTAGGTCTATGGGCTCATCCAAATGAAGGCGCAGGGAAACAGTTCGGTCCAAAGGAAGGTTAAAATCAGTATGAATTCTCATTCCCCCCTCGCTGAGGTCGTGAATATGAACAAAGCAGTCAGATGCTTCAGGCTCGTCGAGGATGTCTGCGGCAAAAATCCGCTTGACAGGGGCTTTTCTTCTGATCAGGGTCCGGCGTTCAACCATATTCCCACTTCCTTCGGTCTAAAGGTTCGAGTTCCTAGGTCACCTTCCATGATGGGTGTGATGTTGGCTCTGTTCCTGTTCTTGAGTGGCTCACCGGTATGGGGTCTGAACTTCATTGAAGATTCTGGAGCTCGGGTAGATGTCGAGCGGCATTTAGAGGATGGCAAAGTTGGGATCGTGTTTTTTCACGCCCCTTGGAGCAAGACTTCCAGCCGCTATCGGGCAGAATTAGAAAACTGGGCCAAAGGGAGAACTGACGTGATCGTTCTCGGAGTGACTGTGCCTAGTATGACGGCTCCTGTGGCCAAACAGTACGGATTGAAGCAAGTTCCGGCCTTCTTCGTTTACGACAAGGAAAAGGTCCGGACTCACTCTGGAGGTCAAGCCCTCGATGAAGTCTTGCGTATGATGAAAGAGGGGCCCTAGGAAGGAACGGTTGCCTCTTCGTCAGCCAACACGACTTGGACTTCAAAGAGACCTCCGCTGGTTGGAGGGGAGCCTTCCTTCAGATGGACCATGCTCGGGTCGACACTTCCGGCTTCCAAGACATCATCAAGGGACGTTTCGAGAGCATCGAGGTGCCCTCGAGACCCAATGACCGTCAATCCTGAAACTGGCCAACGAAGATTTCGCTTTCCTTCGGTCTTGCTTGAACGGATCTTGGTCAGGACTTCCACGGCAGCCCCGTAGCAATCGGGCTGGGAAGGAGGCTTTAGAGAGGAATACTCGGAGGAAGAAGGCCACGGTGCTCGGTGGACAGAGTCCTTAGCCAGGTCCGGACCACCGAATCTCCAAGACCAGATCTCTTCGGTGATGAAGGGCAGGAAAGGAGCAAAAAGTCTGATGAAAAGGCGGAGCGATAGAGCCAGGGTGGACAGGGCTGAGCGACGTTCCGGGGAGTCCTGGTCTCCATAGGAGCGTCGCTTGACCAGTTCCAGGTAGTCGTTGCAGAAGGCCCAGAACTCTTTCTCGGTCACTTCTAAGGCCGCGGCGTAATCGAATTTTTCGAAGGCCTTCGTGGCATCGTTAGCGGTTTCCACCAGTCGAGCCATGAGTGCCTGGTCGACCTCGATAGTGATCTGATCGGGGGTGAGGGTTTCTAGATCGACATCCACCCGGTCGAGTTGCGAGATGACGAACCGACTGGCGTTGAAAAGTTTGGTGCACAGCCGCTTGCCGACCTTTAGGACGCTTTCGTCGAAGGCGGTGTCGGCCCCCAGGCGTGCTCTGGAGGCCCAGTATCGAACCCCGTCGGCTGAATATTCCTCCAAGAGGTGCCCCGGAGTGATCACGTTGCCCACGGACTTACTCATCTTTTTTCGGTCTGGATCAAGTATCCAACCGCTGATCACCACGTGTTTCCAGGGAATGGTGTCGTTATGGATCCAAGCCTTCACGATGGTGTAAAAGGCCCAGGTTCTGATGATCTCGTGGGACTGTGGTCGGATATCCATAGGGAAGAGATTCGAATGGCGAGCCTCATCGAGGCCCCAATGACTGACAATCTGGGGGGTCAAGGACGAAGTCGCCCAAGTGTCCATCACGTCGGGATCGCCCACGAAGCCACCAGATTTTCCTCTCTGACCTTCTTCGTAGCCCTCGGGGACATCGGACATAGGGTCCACTGGGAGTTGATCCGGTTTTGCGAAGATAGGCTGCTCGAAAAGCGCCTCGCCATTCTCGTCTAAGGGGTACCAAACAGGGAACGGCACGCCAAAGTATCTTTGCCGGGAAATGCACCAATCCAAGTTCAATCCGTCGACCCAGTGTTGATATCGGGTCTCCATGTGGGAAGGATGCCAAGAGATCTTTGCTCCTTGGGCTCGAAGAGTCTCTCGGTGCTCTAAGAGCCTAACGAACCACTGACGCGTGGAAACGAACTCAAGCGGACGATCGCCCTTTTCATAGAACTTCACGGGGTGCTCGATGGGTCTGGGTTCCGAAGCAAGGGGGCAACTGCCGTCGGGTCTCAGCTCGGAGCCTAGGAGTTCTACGATGCGGGCCTTGGCCTTGCGAACTTCCAGCCCACAGAGCTCGTTATAGTTCTTTTGGGCTTTTTCGGGATCGAGGCTGGAGAATTGCCCTTCGCCGAAAGTCACCGGAAGGAGGGTGCCCGAGCGCCCGATGACCTGTTTCAAGGGAAGCTTGGAGCGCTTCCAAAATTCGACATCAGCACTGTCTCCAAAGGTACAAACCATTAGGATACCTGAGCCTTTTTCCGGATCGGCGTGCTCGGCAGGCATGATGGGAACTCGAGCGTCGAATAGGGGTGTGATGGCGTACTTCCCAAAGAGACTCTGGTATCGGGTGTCGTCGGGATGAGCTACTACGGCAATGCAGGCGGGAAGGAGCTCTGGCCTAGTGGTGGTGATGACAAAATCGCCGCCGCCCTCTACCGCAAATCGGAGATCGTGAAAGTGCCCCGGCAAGGACTTATCCACTACTTCGGCCTGGGCTACGGCAGTCTGAAAGTCCACGTCCCACATGGTTGGAGCCTCGGTAGAATAAGCAAAGCCCTTTTCGGCCATTTCCAAGAAAGAGCTCTGAGAGATTCTTCGGCAATGGTCATCGATGGTGGCATATTGTAGGTCCCAGTCGATGGAAAGGCCTAAAGAACGCCAGAGATCTTCAAAGGCGGCTTCGTCCTCTTTGGTGACCACCGCACAGGCCTCGATGAAGTTTCTTCGGCTAATCTCATGAACGGGTCCCTTCTTGCGTTTCTCAGGTTTCCAACTCGAATCGTAGGGCAGATGGGGGTTGCATTGGACCCGAAAGAGGTTTTGAACTCGGCGTTCTGTGGGCAACCCGTTGTCGTCCCATCCCATCGGATAACAGATGTTCTTCCCTGTCATCCGCTGGTAGCGAGCGAGCAGATCCTGATGTGTGTACGAGAAAACATGCCCCACGTGAAGCGAACCAGAAACGGTCGGTGGGGGGCTGTCGATAACGAACGTTTCTTCTCGTCCTCGGCTGGGGTCCCACTGATAAACCTGAGCTTCCTGCCAGCTCTCCTTCCAGGTTTCTTCGAGTTTCTTGTGCTGATATTTGCTAGGTATTTCACGCATGATTGGGGTCACTTTCCGTCCGGTCTCTCCGAGGGCCCTCGTTCTCGAGTTTCCTGGAGGTTCCCTCTGAGCTCTGAACACAGTGCCGTCAGGTCTTGGGTCAAGCTATCTCGAAGTTCAGGGTCCATGGTGATGGAATATCGACACTGCTCAAAAAGTTGTACGAATCGAGTCAAGAGCTCTAGAGAGTCGTCTGGAAGGGCGTCTGTGGAATTCAATCGACCACGCCACTCTCGGAGCGTCTCGTGGGGTCCGAGCCTTCGCTCCGACGCAGGAAGAAGATCCTCTATGCTTTCAAGAAGCGGAGTCAGGGTGCTGCGCTCCCATCCTTCTCCGGGCGAAGGCTTGGGTCGTTTTCGGAACCTGAGCACCCGGCTCAACAGCCCGATGAGAAGGACCGAGATAACCAAAAATAGGGCGCCCCGAAGATAGGTTTCATCTTGGAAAAGTTCTCTCACGGCAGCTGAGATCTTGGCCAAGATCTCTCTAGGGGAGCCCCGAAAAAGATTGAAAAAACGCCGAATCTTGTGTTGCATGTTTTCCGCGAAGGCCTTCCAAAAGGTGGTCGGGTCGTCGGCCGAACTCAGCGCATCGGGAGGCGTCGGGTCGAAAGGCAGCCAGCCGTGTCCAGGAATGAAGGCCTCGATCCAGGCGTGAGCGTGCTTGAGTCTTACCACATAATAGTCTCTGGAGAGGCTTCTCTCTTGGATGACGAAGCCGTTGATATACCTGGTTGGTATTCCCAAGCTCCGAAGCATGAGAGCGGCAGAGGTAGCGAAGAATTCACAGTGGGCAGGAGGCCGGTCTTGGAGAAATTCGTGGAGGGCGTTCTTGTCCGAGCTGAACGGATAGGCGTAGCCGTACTCGAACTCCTCTTGCAAAAAGTTCGTGATCGCTTCCGCTCTCTCTAAGTCCGAGTTGCTGTTGGTGGTCACCTTTCTGGCCAAGGAGGGAACCAGAGGTGATAGGCGTTCCGGCAATTGGAGACAGGCTTCGAACTCTTCTTCGGATAGGGTGTCCAGGCTTCCATCTCGATACCAGCCGAGTTCGGTTGGGTAGAGGTTGTAGACCCCGGAAAACCGATCCGAGGCACGAATCTGCAACATAGCATCACTGTAACGGTGAAGTTGGTCGAGTTCACAGCCCAAGGCCCCGAAATTTCTCGGAGTGTACAGAGTGAAGCCTTGACCTGCGCTGGGATACTCCAGGCGAACTGGGACGGGAAGATCCTCGGGTACTGGGAAGCCGGAATTGGGAAAGAGATACTCTGGTCGACCGACTCCTGGGCGCTCCGGCTCCTTCAGGCGATCGGCCGAGATCAGGTCTTTGGTGGTTTTCCAACGCCAGGACTGAGCTTCTTCGAAGAGTTCGAAAGTTCGTCCATTGAGATACATTGGTGGCCTCTCTCCATAAACTCGAAAGACCACGACGTCGGATGCGTGCCACTTTTGCAAGCTGTTTAGGGTGGAGACGGGGGGGAGCTGAATTCCCGAGACCGGAATGAAGGAAAAGAACCCGAGGATCATGGCTAGGCGGGTTTCTGACCACAGAGCAAAGCTTGCGATGCCGATGCCCAAAATGGCTACCGGAACGAGCCAAAGGAGTTGTTCGAAAGTGAGTTTCAGTTCGCTCTGTTCTCTGAGTGCGCCGGCCAACAGAAGTAGAGCCAGGCAACTCAAGGGCAGCACCAGTGAGAGATGAGCTGACATGGTGCTAACGATCAGCAAGAAGGCCGCCAGAACCGTCGGTATTTGGCGGTAAGGGCGCTCGAACTCGACCACTATGGAAACAGCCAGAAGGCAATTGAGGAAGAGCGCGATGGTCAGGGTGCCGGGCCCGATGAGGTAGCCCGAAGCCTGGTTGACGCGGGAAAAGATGAGGTCAATCAAGGCCAGAGCGATCACCAATCCAAGCCATTGACGCCCAGAGAATCGACGACTCCTTCGCTTGAATTGAGCGAGTCCCACCAGAATTGAGGAGAGCACCAAAGCTGGATGAAGCTGGCTCATGATGAGGATGCTAACTTGGCTAAGGACCAGAAATGCCGAGGTGAAGGGTAGTCTAGAGAGCATCGACACCTCCGGCCTTGATAGATTCTGCCGGAATTACGGTGACGGTTCTCGGTAGCTCTCCCCAATCCAGTTCTTCGAAGGTGACCAGAAAGGCGCGTACTGCGACCCCTCTCACCGAAAGAAGTTCTAGAAGATGTCCCCGTTTTTCGTCCCAAGTGGTCAGTACCAAGAGGACAGTAGATATGTTGTCCAGTTCCTGCATCAAGGAACTCTCCATCTCCAGGAAAGGATCGTTCTCAGGGGTGGGGCAACTTTCCAAACAAGCCAACAGGTCCAAGATGTTTTCCAAATAGGCCAACGAACGTCCGGCTTGGAGTTGATAAAGCATAGAGCCGGCAGCAAAGAGGTCGATGACGTACTCCTGTCGGGCTAAGTAGTCGGTGATCGCGGCGGCCAAGGAAATGGCTTTCTCCAGGGTTTCCTCATTGGCTTGTGGTGGCAGCAAGGTGTCTACGATCAGGGCCAAACGGCAGAAGAACTCTTCCCCATGCTCTTTAACGATGGGTTTTCCCAAGCGTGCCCAGGAGCGCCAATGGATCGTGCGTAGGGGATCGCCCGAACGGAATTCTCTTGTAGATAGGAACTCTGTGCTGTCACCGAGATAGGATGACAGCGCCAACCCTCCAGGTTGATACCGCATGCCGACCGGGATATCCAGAGTGTGTATGGGGTGAAAATTGGGATAGACGATGAGATTGAGCGGGCGCTTATGGAACTTGAGATCACACCAAAGTCCAAATGGGAAACAGGTCTCCTGGAGAAGAACCGAGAGTTCGTAGACCCCTCGTCTGGGTGAGTGAAAGTCCTGAGAGAAGTGGTAGGAAGATCCTGGCCCTAACAGATCTAGGAATGGGCCGTCACCTTCTCCTTTCAGGTCCCTGGTGGATTGATATCTCACTCGAAGATCTCGCGCTTTTCTCTTAGATCGATTGAAGACCTTGAACCCGATGCGAAAGCTTTGGCCGGCTCGGCCTCGCTCTGGAGCTTCGACTTCGATATCTATATTGGCTCTGGCCCACCTCGAGCCCAGTATGGATATGGCGCAGACGGCGATCAGGCCGCTCCATAAGAGATAGGCTTTTATCACGAACGAAAACAGAGACAGGGTCGTAGACACGACTACGATCCAGAACATCGAGCGACCGCTCTCGGTCAAGTGCTCCCGAAAGAGCCGATGGGCTGTACGGTAGAAGACTCCCTGGGCCAACCTTGTGGAGAGCTTTGAAGTCGGTTTTTGGCGCACAGACATCTCTACACCGGGACTGCGATCGTGCCCAGGATCTCGTCTAGAATCGTGTCACAAGTATCTCCCGCGTACTTGGCCTTAGTTTGCAGGATAATTCTGTGGGCCAGTACGGGTTTGGCGAGAGCCTTTATGTCGTCAGGAATGACGTAGGAGCGCCCAGAGGTGAAGGCGCGGGCTTGGCTGGCCTTATAGAGGGCCAGGCTTCCTCTAGGTGATGAGCCTAGGCGCAATCTTGGTTCGAGTCGAGTTGCTTGGACTAGCTCCAAGATATACCGTCGAATTTTTGGATCGACTTCAATCTTGGCTACATCACCTTTGATGCTCTGCAACTTCTCGACATCAGCAACCGCGGACAAAGTTTGGAGAGGGTGACCGGTCTTTTGATCGTCAAGCATTTCGAGTTCACTGTCGATATCGGGATATCCCAGAGAGAATCTGACGAAGAAGCGGTCGAGTTGAGCTTCTGGAAGGGGATAGGTGCCATGGAACTCGATGGGATTCTGAGTTGCGATCACCAGAAAGGGGTCTGGGAGTTGACCGGTGTTCCCTTCCACGGTGACTTGGCCTTCGCTCATGGCTTCCAGCAGGGCTGATTGCGTTCTGGGTGAGGCACGGTTTATCTCGTCGGCTAGGACCACGTGACTGAATATAGGGCCGGGCGAGAAAGTGAATTCCCCAGTCCTTGGGTTATATATAGATGAGCCGAGAATGTCTGTCGGCAGCAGATCCGGAGTGAACTGAATGCGTCGAAAGTCTCCTCCCAAGGTGGTTGAAAGAGCTTTCGCAAGGGTGGTCTTTCCCACTCCAGGGACATCCTCGAGAAGCACGTGACCCCCAGCGAGAATCGTTATGAGCAGAAGTTCGAGCTGTTCACGTTTGCCGTGAATCACTTTCTCCAAGTTGAGCAGGATAGGGGTGGCTGCAGTTTCTGGACTCATCTGAGCTGTGTTCTTAAGGACCATTGGGGAAACCTCTCCTTTTTTTTGAAGTCAGGCAGGAGGGGAAGGCCTTGTGAAGAAAATTCAATTGAAATAAATTCAGGCAACGCTATTGTGAAGCGGTCTGATAGAAATTCAGCAATCAGGAGCTTTAGTCATGTCTACCCGCAATCATGCCGATACACCGGCTCGAATTCTCGTGATGGGATTAGGAGGTGCAGGCTGCAACCTCGTAAATCGCCTGGCGGAGCGTCCTCCTATGGGAGTAGAGCTCGTCTTGGCCAATACTGATGCCCAGGCGCTCCTCTCGACGAAGAAGGGACCAAAGTGTGTCTTTCTTGGTGAAGGTTCCACCAGGGGGCTGGGTGCCGGTGCCAACCATGAACTCGGGAGATTGGCTGCAGAGCAAAGCTCGAGTCGGCTAGCCGAATTGTTCAAGGGGGCCGATATGGTATTCTTGACTGCGGGCTTAGGTGGAGGCACCGGCACCGGCTCGGCCCCCATTGCTGCCCGTGAGGCCAAAAAGGCTGGTGCTCTGGTGGTTGCTGTGGTCACCAAGCCGTTCGAGTTTGAGGGTCGACGTCGGTCCCGAGTGGCCGAAGAAGGAGTGGCTGCGCTTCAGGAAGAGGTCGATACTCTTCTGGTGCTCCCCAATCAAAAACTCCTAAATATGGAGAGCAGCTCATTCTCGCTCGATGAGAGCTTTCAAGTGGTGGATCAGGTTCTCTGCGACTCTGTTCGCGGCATGACCGAGATCATCACCACTCCTGGGTTGATCAATCTAGATTTTGCCGATGTTCGGGCGGTTCTTTCCGGTTCAGGTAAGGCGATTTTTGGGATGGCGACAGCCCCCACAGCCACCCGGGCCGTAGAGTTGGCTCTATCCAATCCGCTCGTCGGAGGCTCACCTGACGGTGCTCAGGGATGTCTGCTCAATATCACCGGAGGGCCTGACCTTAGCCTGCAGGATTTCTCCGAAGCTTCGAGGCGCTTGCAGGAGTCGGCTGCCCCGAACGCTATGGTGCTGTGCGGATACGTGCAGGACCCGACCATGGTCGGGAGGGCACGAGCCACGGTGGTAGCCACTCGAGTCAAGGCCTCGAACGCTGAGATCATCACCCCACAATCTTTCGAAGAGGTGGTTGAGAAGCGCTCTTACGAGCAGGACATTCTGCCGCTATCCAAGGCCGCCTTGCCTCCCTCAGAATTGACGGCCTTTGAGCGTCGACAGGCAGCCAAGTCTTTGGGCTCGAACCCCAAGGTTTCGGATTTGCCGCCCCAAGTTGGAGATGGCTTACAAAAGTTCAGTCGTTCGAACATTGCGCCCCAAGGGGGTTCACCATCCCGTCAAGGGTTGACCCGGAAAGCAGGAAGTGTAGGAGGGATCGACGGCGGAATGAGTCCCAAAATGGGAGCAAAGCCCAGTCTTCCTAATGCCGACCGAGAATCTTCAGACAGCCGTAAAGGTGGCTGGATGAACCTGCCAGCCATCTGGCGTCGATCCAAAGAAAAGACTCCTCCGGTCAAGACCGGAACACGTTAAGAGCGAGAACAGCGCTCGTCTCCTGGTTGCCATCGTGTGCGCTCCTTACTCCAAAAGTAAGGGGCGCTTTTTTGTCTGCCCAGCGTAGCTGGCAAACCGAGAGTGCAAGGAACCGAGATCGCCTTCTCTTCGGCTTGCTTTGACGCTCCCTGCCTACTGCAACCAGGAAGTGAGCGCCGAAACCGGAGTGAGCACCACCTCTATCCCCAGGGGGCGAAGTCTGGCCGCCAGAGCCTCTCCGTCCTCGTCCTGCAGGTGATCGAGCACTTCGAGCCCCAGTACTCGTCCGCTCCAGCGAGAATGATGCAGCACGGCCAATCCCTCGACCGGTCCATAGACGGGTCCCGGGAGCTCTCGTAGGACGCCTATCAAACGCTGGTTTCGATACAGCGCTAGAGCCCGCTCCGGGGTCACGGTTGCCTTCCGGTGGCCTCGCGAAAGATTTGGTCAAGGCGCGGGTGGTACTGCCGCAAAAGGCTTTGACCTTCAGCTACATGGCATCCCTCGAAGATTTCCCCCATGGTGGTGAAAAACTCGCCTCGAGCCCGCCCGTAGTGACGGGCCACCGGTTTGCCTTCCTTTATCGTCTGCTCGTGGATCGCGTCGACCTCGTCTCTGAGAACCGGGTCGAGGTATTTGGTCTCCAACAGGTGGTAGAATTCGTGGCGGGCGATGCGTTCCTCCCCAGGGTTATCCTCTAACTCGCTTAGGGGGATGTAGACCCGGGTCTCCGAGGGGTAGTTGACTATGGCGCCCACCATCGCTTCTGTTCCTGGGAGCGCATTTCTGCTGAGGGAGGTGAAGTGCTTGTCCCTCGGTATGACCTCGATCGTCACCGGGTTCTCCTGAGCCTTGAGGCTAGCCAGGGCCGCGTCAACGGCCGCACGTCCGTCGGCCACAGTCCAGGCAGATTTCTCTTTCGGAGCTAGCTTGGCTTGAAGCTCACGGACTGCATCCTCCGGCTTTTGCACTCCCCTTCCCCAGAGAGAATCCCGCAATTCCACCAGCTCAAAAGTTTGCTCATTTCGCTCCGAGGCTCGGCTCTCCCAGCCTGCGGCGGCTTTCCCGCACACCTGATCGAAAATCTTCTTGACCGCCGCGGCCGTGGCAAACTTCTGGAATGCTCTCAGCTTTCTCATGGGGAGGAGATGAGCCTTCCGATTCCGAGGCAGCAGCATCCCGTGACTGAGCGCAGGAATCGTGTGATAAGACGTAGTCCCACCAAAGAAAAAAACCCCGAACTCATGTCGTTCGAGGGCTTCTTTTTGGCTGCTGGTGCTGGTTTTCTTACTCTACTAACCGACCCCGTGAGGCATAGCGTCCTTGCATATAGCTGGCCAGGCCTCCAGCCAGTTGTTGGGCGATCACCTTCTGCACTTCAGGGTTGCTCAGCATAGCCCCCTCCACCGGGTTGGTGAGGAAGGCTGTTTCCACCAAGACTGAAGGCATTTGGGCGTGACGTAGGACCACGAATCTATTTCTGACCAGGCCGCGCTGAGCAAATCCGATGGCCGGCCCAAGAACATGCTCTAAGGATTGAGCCAGTTCATAGTCTTCGGCTTTCCACCAGTGAACTGAAGAGCCTCGAGCCTGGGCGCCGACGCTGGCATCACAGTGGATGGAGATGAAAAGGTCGGCCCCGATCTGGTTGGCGATTTCGGCTCGGGCTTCTAGCTCCATTCGGTCTGGGGAGCCGGCGTAGGTGACGTCTCGGTCCGTCTCCCGAGTGAGAACCACGTTCCACCCATTGGCAGTGAGAATTCCAGCCAAGTGCTTCGAAATGGCAAGCGTCACGTCGGCTTCTCGAGTCCCAAGGCCTCGATTGACGCAGCCCGGGTCAGAACCTCCGTGTCCTGGGTCGATGACGATGGTTCCCCGGATGTTCATCCAGCCAGGGGTTTCAACGCTGCCACTGTAAGCAAGGTCTTCCGAGGCTCTATCGCTCCTCTGCAGTGAAATAACGTTTTGGGCTCCATCGATCTCAACGAAACGGTAGCTGCCGTTCTGTCTGGGGATGGTGATCTCTAAGACGGGAAAGGAACCGGTCTGGCGCTCTGCAACCTCAAGTCCGGGCCAGTCTTTCGAAGAAAAGTTGGTGGCCCCCGCCCGAGCTTTAGGTACCGCTACCGTGAGAGAGCCGTTCTTGCGGTCATTGATGTAGTGCACCTTGGTTCCGGCGTCGAACTCCAGGTTCAAGGTGGGGTCCCCTTGGAGGCGCTCAGCGCTGATGGATTTCAATAAGACTTCGTTGGCATGCTGGGCCCCAGGATAGTCAGGAAAAAGCTCCAGCTTCGCTTCGTTGAGGAGAGTGGACCCCGCCACTTTCACCTTGTAAAAGTGTGGGGTTTCGAAAATCAACTGGAGGGGTTCACCCTGGTCAGCTCCGCCCCTGGCTTCGATTCGGCAGCCATTGAGATCAAGCTTGGATGAGGTTCTGTCCCAGCAATACCCGTCTAAGGTCAAAACGGTGGTGCCGGATTGCTCCTGTACCTTGATCTGCGGTTTGCGACTGGATTTAAGAAGAAATCCGGAGTCGTTGCTCACGATGTCGGTGACCACCGGGTAAAGAGCCGTCTGCTGTCGCCCCTGGACTCCCTTGAGTCCTAGAGCGAAGTACAAGGCTTCGGGCTCCATGTAGTTTTCTGTACCTTGCTGAAGAAAAGTTCCTGGAGCAACTCGCTCCCGTCCGTTCACTCTGACTTTGTCGCTGCCTGCGCTCCAGGCTGATTCTCGGCCTGGGGCAAAGGCGAAAAGGGTGTGACCTGAGCCAGAACGCTGAAGGGTAACATTGCTGCGGCTCACCAGCGAGAGCAACTCAGGATCGTCAAGTCGGAAGAGTTGGCGCCCTTGGATCTCGTGGACCTGGGGCTTAAAGGTTGTACCTGCAAATTCGATGCGAGCGACGGAAGATTCAGCCCAAGCGACTGAAGCTAGCATCACGAGTAGCACCAAAGGCGAGAGTCTTCTCAATGGTGGCTCCGTTCTGAGCGGCTGCTCACAGAAAAAGTCGTTGAATTTTTTTCTGCACTATGGGGCTCGTCCCTGCTTGGTTCTTGCAGTTTCTGTTTATAAGACGTTCCCTACGGCCCGACAGAGGGCATTTGAACCGTATTCTTGTCGGTTCGCTAAGCCGTGTAATCCCAGCTTATTTTAAGGCCGTCGAAAGGATCCTTGTCTTTCTCGAAAATGTACGAGCCTGAATCGTCCACGGGAGCTTCGGGGACGGCCTCAACAAGGTTGATGATTCCTTCGAAGGCGTCCACCAGAGCGGGATTAAAAAAGGTTCCTCGTTCCTCGATCATGATCTGAAGCGCCTTCTGAGAAGTGAACGCCGCACGGTAAGGACGCTGGGTCGTCAGGGCATCATAGAAATCTGCGACTCCGATGATCTGAGCCTCAAAAGGAATGTCGTCGCCTGCGCGTCCCGTAGGATATCCGTGACCATTCCATTTTTCGTGATGATGGCGAACGATCGGGAGAACTTCGTCCCAAATGAACGGAACTCGCTTTAGGCCCTCGTAACCGATGGTCGGGTGCTCCTTGATTTGAGCGTATTCGTCGTCAGTGAGCTTACCGGGCTTGTTCAAGACCTCGTCGCGAATGCCGATCTTTCCAATATCGTGCAGCAATCCTCCGACCCAGATACCTTTCTGAGTTTTCTTTGAAAGGCGCGCGGAGGGGGGAAGAACCCCGTTTTGAATGGCCCAAGCGATACCGTCGGTAGCCAAAACGTAGCCAATATGGGCGACCCTCTGAGAGTGATACTTGGTGTAGGGGTCTCGAGCGTCCAGAAGCCTCGAAAGCACAATCACGAAAGACTCGAACAATTCTTCTTGCTTTTGAGCGAACTGCTGCAATCTCATGCCGTCGAGCGCGTTCGATATACCCACCGTGGCTAAGAGTTGCAGAGTAGAAAAGATCTCGAGGTCGCTTTCGTTATCCGGGCTATACGATGAGGCCTCGCGATAGCAACTCAGAGCCTCCTTGTAGCGATTCTTCGAGGCCAAGACGGCGCCTTTAGTGAAGGCGCCGAGAGCGCTGTTCGGGTTGACATCGGCAGCCTTGCTGTAGGACTCGACAGCACTGTCATATTCGTGCAGTCGGAACTGACACAATCCCAAAAAGTAGCGAGATTCCCGTTCTCTTGGGTTCTCCTCCAAGACCTTTTCGAACTGTCTCTTCGCTAAGGTCAACTCGTTCTTCTGAAAGTAGGCTTGGCCGAGCGCAGAACGCGCCTTGATGTCTCGAGGATTGATCTCCAGACCACGACGGAAGCATTCGATAGCTTTATCGAGTTTCTGCGAGCCGATGCAGGCTTTGCCCAAGGCGTAGAAGGCAAAGGCATTGTTCGGAGCCAATTTGCAGGCTGCCAACAAGGGCTTGATGGCTTGATCAAAACGGCGCAAGGCCAACAAAACCATCCCACTATAATAGTGAGCCTCCGACTCCGAGGGGTCGAGCTTGAGTGTGGTTTTCAGATGATCGAGAGCCTTTTCGTGCTCGGCCACCGTCCTGTAGAGGAGTCCAAGCGCGAAATGAGCGTCTTTGAAGGTAGGGTCGAAGTCCACCGCGTTGGTGTAGGACTCGATGGCTTCGTCCATGCGGAAGAGCTTCTCGTAGCATCGACCCATCAGGAAATGACTTTTTGCAGACTTGGGGTCGACCTTGAGAACGATATCAAGATGCTTGATGGCCTCCTCGAATTGCATGAGGTTCACATAGGCCGAGGCCACCTGCATATGAGCCTTAGTATGGCGAGGTCGATCTTGAAAGGTCTTCCGAAAGCAGTCGATGGCCTGAGTGGTCCGTCCCTCTTCGAGCAAGAGTGAACCCAGGAAGTAATGACCGTGAGGGTCCCTAGGACGGTTGGTCAAGAACTTCTGTAAGCATCCTATCGCTAATCGATTTTCTCCGAGTTTGTTCAAGACTCGGGCTAGGTAGTACAAACCCTTTTCGAAAGCCGGGTTCATAGTTACAACTGTTTCGAAGGCCTTGCGTGCATCTTGGAAGCCACCCATAACCATGGCGGCAACACCAAGGTTATAAAACTTGAAGATGTTGTCTTCGCGGGTCTGTTGGTACTGCCGCCAACACTCGGCTGCTGCTCGGACCGAGGCGTACCTTGAGCGGTCGGCTGAGTCCAAGTCCAGATCCCCGTCGGTGTCGGTCATCTTTTCCCATTCACGGATGGCGTTCTCGTAATTGTGGAGACGCGAATAGGCTACCCCGAGTTCGAAGGATGCTTGGGCGTAGTAGGGATCGATGTTGGCCGCTCGCTCAAGGATTCGAACGGCTTGTGGATGGTCGTCGACCGAGGAGTAACAGCGGGCCAATTCGACGTAGAGTTCAGGATTGTTCGGCTCGTCGGCTATAGCGCGCTCTAGGGTGCGAATTCTATGTTCTACGTTTGCTTTCATAGCTCGGACAGGCTGACTCGGTTAGATTCGACTTCCGACGAAAAAACACTTCTTCTTGACAAGTGCACAAAAGATCACTAATCTGTAGGCAGAGGTGAACAGATGAGCACTGATAGGCAGAAGCTGACTGATCGTCAGCAATCAATTCTAGACTTTATTCTAGAGGAGATTCGAAAGAAAGGCTACCCCCCAACTCTTCGAGAGATATCGTCAAGGTTTGACATTGCCTCAACCCAGGGAGTTCGCCGTCATATAGATGCTCTTGAGAAAAAGGGATACATCGTCCGAGAGTCCGGGGCTCGGAGTATCTCTGTGATCTCTGAGAGTATGGAGCCGGGGTACGGTCGCGACATCGTTTCGATACCGCTGCTCGGGGAGGTCGCTGCGGGCAGTCCGATTCTTGCCGCTCAGGATATCGAAGAACAGATTCCCATTGGAACCGATTGGCTGGCTTCGAGTGGCGAGCACTTTTTTTTGAGGGTTAAGGGCTTGAGTATGGCTGATGCTATCTTGCCAGGAGATCTGGTTCTCGTGGAGAGGGCTCAGACCGCAAGGCACGGGGAAATCGTGGTTGCTTTGCTCGAGGACGAGGCTACGGTGAAGAGGTTGTATCGGCAGGGCCAAGAGGTACGCCTATGTTCGGATAATCCAGATTATCAGGACATTATCCCTGAAGACGACTTCCAAATCTTGGGACGAGTCCGGGCGCTTATGCGCCGCTATTGATTTTTCGATTTTCTTGAGTCGCGCTTCTCATAAGAGCTGCGGCATTCCCTAGACGTTTCCTACAAAAAAGTGGGGTTTGAGCTTCGCTATTCTAATCTGCAAAAGGAGAAACCATGCTAGCAAAACGTGTTGAGAAAGATCTTGTTGAGGCGGTCCGCGGCAGCGACCGTTTCGGTTCCGCAGTTTATCGGTCTCATTTGTCCCGACGACGGTTGTCCATCCACGCTCGCTTTGTCGCCCAGGCTTTGGATGTCTTTGCTGGGTCTGGAATCGTGGAAAATATTCCTAGGGAGAACGCCATTCGGGCCCAGGATATTCGGGAGGTATCGAGATGAAAGCGAATAGCTCACTCAGTAATTTTCGGTTGCCCACTGGTGAGTTGGTTTTCACCCGGGGATGGCCCGGGGATGGTCCAGGGG
>JBJHCR010000012.1:15278-41248 GCA_050486105.1 Vulcanimicrobiota bacterium | reverse complement strand
AGCCAGAACCCGAGCCCGAACCCGAGCCGGACCCCGCGAACCGCAGAGTTTTCGTAACCAGTGTGGGGAGCAACCAGGTGACCGTCCTTCGCTCGGACGACTTCACTCCGATCCCAGAGTCTCCAATAAGCATCGCCCCCGGCAACTCGCCCATCGGTTTGGCCGAGGACAAAACGAACGATAGGGTCTGGGTTTCCTTAAACAGCGGCAGCCTCACCGCCATCGACCTGTTGACCCTGGCTCCTGTTCCGGGAACCCCGGTAGGGGCTCTGAACTTCCCGCCGGGTGTGGTCACCGACCCCAACAATAACAGGGTTTATGTGACTTCGCTGTTCACCAGCCAACTCTTTGCCTTCGATGCCTTGAGCTTGGCACCGATTCCCGGTTTCCCGTTGGCCAGTCCTTCGGCCGGAGAGGTCACCTTCGATGTTGGTCGGAACCGCATTTATGTCTCCAATAACCTGGGGGCGAACGCCACCTTTCAAGCCTTCGACGCGGCCACCTTAAACCAGGTGCCGGGCTCCCCCTTTCTCACCGACGGCAGTTTTGCTGATGGAATCGCCTTCGATCCCGTTCGGCAAAGAATCTACGTGACCAACGACACCAGTTCGACGGTGGCGGTTTTCAATGCTGACACCCTGACCCAGATCCCTGGTTCTCCATTTCTGGGGGTCGGCCGGATCGGTTCGGTGGCCATCGATTCTGTCAATGATCGAGTCTACACCTCCAACTTCAACAACCTGACCTTCACTGCTTGGAATGCTGCCGACATGTCCATCATCGGCCATTTTCCCACGGCTGGATCGGCATACTTTGCCTTCTATGACGAGGTGACCAACCGGGTCTTGATCTCCAACGAAAGCACCGCCAATCTCACTGTTTACGATGCCGCTACCCTCACCGAACTTCCCGGATCTCCTTTTCCGGTCGGACCCGCTCCCAGAGACGTCATCGTGGTCTCTCTGCCCACTCCTTAATGGCTCTGGAGCATCGCTAGAGATGAGGCCCCAAAAGGAGCGACTGGCCGAGATGATGTGACTTGACCGGTGCGATCCACCAAGGTACACTTAATGTGTACGCAAGGGAGATGGCTCGTGGAATCGATCAATATCCGTCAGGCTCGACAAAGACTCAGTGAACTCGTAGATGGAGCAGAGTTGGGAGAAGCTATAGTCATCACACGTCACGGCAAGAAGGTCGCCATACTTGGGCCGTTGCCGCCTGATGGTCATAGTCTTCCCGACCTCAGTGAGTTTCGAGCGTCTCTGGTAAGTTCCAAAGAAAAGGAGGCTATTTCCAGCACGGTCGTGCTTCTTAGAGAGCGTGAGCGATACTGATGATCTACGTGGATACCAGTGTGCTGGCCGCTTATTACTGTCCTGAAGAATTCAGTGACTTGGCGCAAGCGGAGCTCACAGGCCAACGTATCCGTGTTCTCAGTCGTCTGGTCGAGCTAGAGCTGTGTTCGGCCCTATCACTCAAGGCTCGTTCAGGACAACTCAGTCTGGCTTCGGCCAATCGGGTCCTGTCTATTTTCGAGGTTCATAAATCCGCTGGCGCGTACCAATGGGTCGAGATTGGACCAGCTGAGTATCGTCTAGCCTGCCAGTGGGTATCCCGGTTTACCACCCCTTTGAGAAGCTTGGACGCGCTCCATCTTGCTGCTGCATTCGTTCACGAGCTTACGCTGCTCACCTCAGACCTTAAGCTCTCTCGAGCGGCTGACCACCTTGGCGTTCCTAACCGCTTACTCGCACGGCCTTAGGGCAACGACCCCCGACCGCTCATGTCACTTGCCTAGCCTGGGCTCTTTGAACTATACTAAAGGGGCTCAAACGAGCCACTGGTTCACCAAGTTTGAAGCTCTGTAAAGGAAACGGGTGACTTCCATATGATGGAAACCGTTGTTCGCGAAGACGAAACTCTGGAGAGCGCACTCAGGCGCTTCCGAAGGCTCTGCAATCAGTCGGGATTGATGGCGGAACTCCGCCGTCGTACTCACTACGAGAAGCCGAGCGACGTGAAGCGTAGGGAACGCAAGAAGAGACTTCGCAAAGAGGCCGAGTAGAGGCGGGTTCATCCTGTCTTTTGTCCTCAGAGCCGGGTTGTCCCGGCTCATTTTGCTTTCTGGGGCTTTCAAGAGCAACGAAAAGGGGTCGCCTCTCCGGTTAGATTGGCGACCCCTCGAGGACGACTCTGCGGGGTATACTTAGCGGTTGATCAGGTCGTCAGCGGTGTCCTTAAGCAACTTAGAAGCCTTCTCGTCGTAGAAGTTTGCAAAGTCGTTCACCTGTTTGAACGATTCAACGAAGCCTTCGTTGTATCCGGCATGGGCTCCGAAGATCAGGCCCGCTGCTCCACCGACCACGGCTCCGATGGGGGTAGCTACGACGGCCAAAGGAACGCTCATTACGTGGGAAGCAGCCTTGAGCGGAGTACTCATCTCACTCTTGCTGATGGCCAAATTGCCGACCCTGAAGGCACCAGGCACGTTTTTCCCGGTGGTCCATCCTGCTCGAACAGCTCCGTAGGCGGCGTTGCCGACACCGGCGGCCACTCCAACGGCTGCCCTGGCGGGTGAAACGTCGAAGCGCTCTTCTCCGTCGCGCAGCTTGGCGTTTCCGAATTCTCGAATTCCTTCGCGAGCCCCAGCTACGAGTTCCGTATTGAAGGTCTTCACGGAATCGACGGCGCCCTTGACTGAGCCACTCACTCCATTATGAATGCCATCCACGAAGCCAGCGTAGAGTCCGTAACCCATACTGCCTACTGCGGTGACCGCCACTCCGAGTCCGGCGGCAAAGGGAGCCAAAAGTCCCATGCCAGTCTTGACCCATGGGCCGTGGGTCTCGTTGGTGGCGAGGGCCGCCCAGCTTCGTCCGGTGAGTTCTACTCCCTGGACTGCGGCGCTGGCGGTGTTGCCTACGGTTTGGATAGCAGCGCCGGCCACGGCGCCAACCATTCCTTTGCCGACATCTAGCCAGCCAATTTCACTTCGGTCTTTTCGGGAAGGCTGGTATCCGTCGTCTCCGACGATAACGACGGGTTCGTCAGTTGGGAGCTGAGCTTCGGGAGCGGGTTGGGTACCCTGATAGCGAGGAGCGATCTGTGGGGTTGAGGTTTGAATCTGCATGGTTTCATATATCTCCAAAGGTCTAATAAGCAAAGTTCTTTGAGGGAATCTTCCCTCACTCACTCAGCTTAGGAGATAGGGGTCAAACATGCGTTAACGCCCCTTTCGCCTTAACGTTAAAGAGGCGTTAAATGGACCCTGCGATGGGTATCAACGTTGAGAGTAGGTGGCCAGGTCGTTGAAGGACAGATAGTCCGTTTCTGAACTGAATGGATTGATACCCCAAGTGTCTCCGTGGGCTCGAGCCACTCCATTGTAGGCGTTCTGGTTGTCCACAAGGTACTGGGCGGCCTCGCGCAGTTCCGGTGGGAGCCCGGCGTTGTCGCCGCTGGCGATGGCCCTGAGTTCCTCAGGAGAAATCTGCTGGTTGGCGTTGCGACTGGTGGCGGAATCCAGGATCGGAGCGTGGTAGTTCAGAACTTCAGCGGCCCGTCGGCTGTCCATGGGACCGTCTTGTGCTCCATAACCCGGCCGGGTTTCGTAGGCGTCGATGAACCCGTTCAAACTGTCCACGGTGAAGCGGTTGTCTCGACCGCCGGAGGCGTCCAAGCTGTTCCAAATGGCGGGGTTGTCCAGAACGTATTGAGCAGCCTCGCGCAGTTCAGGGCTGGCTTCAGGATGGTTGAGAGCCGCTTGTAGGTCGGCTCGGCCGATGATGCCGTCAGGGTTGCCGGTGTCGTTGGCGGTGTCCAGCAAACCGGCGTGTTCTCGTAAGGTTCTGGCAGCGTTCAAAGGATTCATTTCGCCGGGCTGTCCCGGATCGCGGAACTCTTGGGACCCGTTGCGGGGATCCCAACGAGTGAAGGTGCCATCCTCGCGGTACACGGTGAGCTGTTCCATGCCTGCCACAGTGGCCTCGGAATCCCCCTCGTTCCAGCCTGCACTGCGATAAATCTCCTGGCCATTATTGTCAACGATACGGACGTTCTGCCCTTGCTCGTTTATGACCAAACGATCGTGTCCCCGGCCCAAATCGATGTTCATTTCGTCTCGACCCTGGGACAAGTTCAGTACCACGGTGTCGTTGCCGCCCCGAGTGTCGATGTCGATGCGGTTGACGTCGGTGGGGCCGACCTCTCTGCCGGCATCGACCCTCACGTGGTTGCCGTTATTGTTGCCTTCGTAGTTGAATTCGTTGCTGCCGCCTCCGAGTTCGGCGCTGGCTGAGGCTACCGGAGCTCGGGTGAGTAGGCCTCCCTGAGCCGCTTGTTGAGCGATCCGATCGTCCTCTAGGGTTCCCACTGCGGTTTGCCTGGTGCCACCCGATTGCTCGATCTGGACCGAACCTTCAAGGCCCACGGCAATTTGCTGATCGCCACCCGACTGGGTGATTTGTCCAGACTCCACCGCGGCTTCCTGTCGTACGGTTCCCCCTGCCAAGGCCGACTGGTCTACCTGTGCGTCTTGACCGCCTATGGCCGTCTGGTCCACATTCCCCCCGGTGATAGCCACTTGGGTCAATTCCGAACCATCCCCGCCTGTGGAGCGCTGATCCACGTCCCCGAAGACCGAAACACCCACTTGAGTTTCTCGGTTGGTGTCGCCGGCGTGACTGTTTTGGGCAATGTCACCGGCGACGGTGGTTGCCACTTGGGCGCCTTCGTTGGAACCAGCCACCGACTCTCGGGTTTGTTCCACATTTCCCGCTACAGTGGTTGCAGCTTGAGTGCCGGCATTGTCGCCAGTGATGGTGGTTTGAACTTGCTGTTGGTCACCCAACCCTGAGACTGCCACCTGGTTCTGGGTGTTGTTCCCTTCGAAGGTGGAAGCGATCTGGGTGTTGTCGCCCGCTGCGGTGACGGCCACCTGGGTGCCGGTGTTGTCGCCGGTTTCATTGCGCTGGACTTGGGTGTTGTCGCCCAACGTGGTGGCAGTCACCTGAGATCCCGTGTTGTCCCCGTGTAGGTTGATTTGGGTTTGCTCATTGGCTCCCAAAACCGTGGCGGCCACTTGGGTCCCAGTGTTGTCTCCCGTCTCGTTGCCTTGCTCCTGACGGTTGGCGCCAGCCACAGTAGCAGCTATCTGGGTGCCTTGGTTGTCGCCGTAGACGTTGGTCTGAGTCTGCTGGTTGGTCCCGAGAACGGCGGCAGCTTCTTGAGTGCCGGTGTTGTTGCCGGTGACGTTGGTTTGCTCCTGGGTGTTGGTTCCAATCACCGTGGCTGCCGCCTGGTGACCGGTGTTGTCGCCGTGGACATTGGTTTGTGTTTGTTGGTTGGTTCCAGCCACAGCTACGGCAACCTGGGTTCCGGTGTTGTTTCCGGTGACATTGGTTTGAGTTTGGGTGTTGCCTCCGATGCCTACGGTAGCGACTTGAACTCCGGTGTTGTCACCGTGAACATTGGCTTGCACTTGCTCGTTGCTGCCAACGGTGGTGGTGGCCACCTGGGTCCCCTGGTTTTGGCCGTGGATGTTGGTTTGGACTTGGGTGTTTCCGCCGACGGTGGAGGCTGCCACTTGAGGACCACGGTTGTCCCCACAGACGTTGGTCTGCACTTGTTGGTTCTGCCCCAGGCTTACGGCGACCTGAGGGCGTCTGTTCGGGGCCTGGACCTGATCTTGACGCTGAACATTGCCAAAAGGATTGAACCCGACCTGAGGCAGACCCCAACTGCTCATAGGAGGCTGATAATTGGGAAACAAAGGTGGTGCACAACCGCATTGAGGATTAGGAAAGCCCTGGGGCAAGAACGGGAGATCGGTGGGCATGCCATACATGAATCCCTGGTGGGCATTCATAGGGCCATAGTGCTGCCCCATTTGCTGACAACAGCAGGGGGCACTCATGCCAAACATTTGATCGAGCATGGCACCCAGACTGGAGCCGATCATGGCTCCCATCATGGCGCCCACAAACGGGATAGGAACCATCATCTGGCCTAAAACTGCGCCCACCAAGCCTCCGAGTAGTTGGCCGATACCCGGTCTCTTTGCGCCCAGTGGAGAAGGACCAAGGTTGAAATTCGATGGCTGTGGGCCACTCGAGAAGTTCTGAGAGTACTGCAGGCCGATGTTCTGAGTGTAGGCTTGAGGATGACAGGTTGCGAACATGCCTCTATGCTACCGGCAGGCAACTTTCTTGGGGAGAGTTTTACACAGAGTTAACAAAAACAGGTCCTATTTCACTCCTGTTCCATCGGTCACTCTCTAGGAGATGATGGCAAGAGTGCGAACCCTCTCACGATGAAGACGATCCTGGTGATAGACGACGACGAGCAGATCCGTGCCTTGGTGGAACTAGCCCTGCAGGTGATGGCAGGTTGGACGGTTTGGCAGGCTAGCTCGGGAGCAGAGGCCCTAGAACTCTTGAAGTCCAGCAAACCGGATGCCATCCTTTTGGACTACCATATGCCCGAGATGGATGGCTTGGAGACCCTGAGACGGATTCGGGAGTTCCCAGAGAATCACCAGATTCCCGTGATCGCCTACACCGCCGACCCCAAGGCATTGGACAAGAACGCTCTCCCCGAAGGTCTGTCAGGAATACTGCTCAAGCCTTTCTCGCCAGACTCTTTGGCTCGACGTATCTCGGCTTTGCTGTAGGACCGGCCTTTGATAGTTTTGCTGATCGCCTGGTTCACCGTTCATCTCAATTTTTCCGAGCACCTGTTGCTCGCCGAGCGGCACCGACATCTCATCCTCTTAGGTATAGGGCCCGAGCTCGAGTCCCTGCCTACGGAGCTTGCCGAGGCGGCCTGCCCTCCTCTGAGGCTGCAACAGCGCTTTCTGCCCGTCGACGACTATCTCGAAGCCGAACTCGACCGCAATCTTCGGCTCTATGGCAAGAAGACCGTTCTCCTTGAACCGGAATATGTGGTGTTGCATTTCACCGTAATCGATGATGCTGAGGCGGTGATCCGAGCCTTCTCCCGGCCTTCGAGTGTGGCGGTTGGGAATCAGCCCTCGGTGACCAGCCTCATAAGTGTTCACTATATGGTTGACCAAGAGGGTCAAGTGACCGCTCTGCTGCCGGAGAACCGCACCGCCACCGGAAGCTACGGTCTGGACCATAAAGCTCTGGCTATTGAAATGGTGGCCAAAGACGAGGAAGACCTGATGAGTCGACCTGAACAGTTGCTTTCGGCCTTTTGCCTGGTGGACGGGCTAGTCAAGAAATATCGGATTCCCGTGCAAAACGTGATCTCTCATCAAGAACTAGCCAGTGGGAAGTTTTTTCTTTCCGATTACACTGACCTGGCGGACAGCGAGTATCCCTATTTTTATCCTGAACCCCATTTTCGCTATGACCCTGGGCCGACGGTTACCGCCTGGTGCAGAGAGTTTCTCCTTCGTCGGCGAGGACTTTGGGAACTCCATCCTCGTTGGTCTGGGAAGTCTTGAGGTCGGGACTGTCCGGCTCACGGAGGACAGGTTGCGAGCGACAGTAGTCCATGAAGAGCTCTCGCACGTAAGGCAAGGTCGAGATCGGGGTCGTACCTCTGAGAGTGCTCATGCCATCCCCACCTCCCACCAGAAAGCTCGTTAGGGCCACGAGGTATCTTTGCCGGGGGTTGATGGGAATGCCCTGGATCCTAACGTTTTCGAGACTCTGATTCTGATAATCGATTTCAGCTTGAACCCCGGCTAGGGCCAAAAACGCGCGGTTGTTGAAGAGCCCTTCCTTGAGGATCTCTAAGAGATGTTGACCATCGACGGAGATCGTCACCACGGGGTCGTCAAAAGGCATAATTCGGTGAGCGGTGCGCACGGTAAGCGGTCCCGCGGAAAGTTCGCTGCGCACCCCTCCTCGGTTGAAGAGAGCCAAATCGGCACCGCTTTGCAGCCGCAGGGCTTCGGCCACCAGGGTGGCCAGGGGGCTGTAGGGGTTGTTCCAGGGAGTGGCCTTGCCGATCGGGTTCTCTACTTCGGTCAAGACTTCATCGAGAATAGGGCCAACCAGAACCTGATATTGGTCGACCACCGCCTGTGCTTGAGGGTCAGGGGGTAGGGATTCATCCACCGGCAGAAGTCGATACTGGCGAATTTGAACTCGCTTGAGTTTGGGTTCGACTTCCAGTTCTAAAAAGCCCAGGAACTGAGCATAGCATCCCGCTTGGACGATAGCTGTAGAGCCGACCATTACCGGGGCTTCCAAGGCCGTGTGCGAGTGCCCGCCCACGATGACCTGGATGTCTGGGACCTCTTGGGCCAAGACTTTGTCGGCCTGCACACCCAGGTGGGTCAAGGCGATCACCAAATCGGCCTCGGGCATCTCCGCCAGAGCTTGTCGAGCGGCTATCGAAGGGTCGATAAAGCGCCACCCTTGGGTCGCCGCTCTAGGAGATCGAAGAGCCGTGTCGGGGGCCACCAGGCCGATGAGTCCGATTCTAAGACCGCTTTTTTCTAGTACTGTCCAGCCAGGATAAGGGCCGTGGAAGTCCTGGTCAGCGGAAACCAAATTGGCACAGAGAACAGGACAGGGCAGAGTGTCGGTTAGGGCCCGCAATCGCTCCATTCCCCAGTTGAATTCGTGGTTACATAGAGCCACGGCATCGTACTCGAGTCCTCGCATGATCTCGACTGTGGGAATACCGAAGTAGAGTCCAGAGATGGGAGTACCCAGACCGATGTCGCCCGAGTCCACCAGCAAGACCTGGTTCGGAAAGGCGGCTCTCAGGGCCCGGACGTAGGTGGCGATGCGGGTCAGTCCTCTGTCCTCTTCAGCCTCGATGTGTCCGTGAATATCGTTGGTATGGAGGATGAAAAGTCGAAAGGGCTCGGACCAAGCTGCCGGAGAACAGAAGCCGAACACCAAGCCGAGCAAGAGAGCAAATTGGACTAAGAACCTCATCTTGGGAAAACGCTTAAAGGCCACGTGGACTCATACTGTGAACGACACCGAAGCTCCTGGGGGCAGAGGCGGGTCGGGGGGAGGCTCTGGACCTTGCCCATCTTTGTGGCGGAAATAGCAGCACTGCTGACCTGTAGTCCTGAGGACTTCTAAACTAGGAAGATGCTTGCCACGAAAACCAAACTGCCGACATCCCATGGGGAACTTCGGATCCCAACTGACAAAGAAATCTCGACATTGGTAGCAGTTTGGCCCTTTTGAGCTCGACATGGGATCATTCTAACCGAAGAGGGGCTATGGTGAAACGATCATGAAGACAATGAGGAAGTCATTAAAGTTGCAGGGCTGGATCACTAAAGAGCAAAACGATGTCTCTATGTATAAGAAAATCTTGGTTCCCCTAGACGGCTCACCCGAAAGTGAAAAGGCTCTCCCTAGAGCAGCCGAGTTGCTCGACCCCAATCAAGAATCGGTTCTCTTCCTCCTCAGGGTGCTGGAGATTCCCAGCGTCAGTTCTTGGACCTCAACGAATTTGATCAGGGCCCACGATGAGGAAGAGAAAGCGGTGCAAGAGTACCTCGATTCCGTCGAAGTACCCGGATTGCCGGCTTCAGCCACCCTAGATTTGGTGAGTCATCCTGGGCCTTCTCCGGCTCAAGCTATCGCCGACGTGGCCGAGGAACAAGGAGTGGACCTCATCGTGATGACTTGCCAGGGGCGCTCCGGGTTTAGACAATTCTTGCTAGGTAGCCAAACCGAGAAAACCTTGCGCTTAGCCAAGGGGTCGGTGTTGGTGGTTCGCGAGCCGCACGACTGATCAGGATCAAGAACGCCCACGGATACCCCTGTTAGGATAGGACTATGTTTAAGAAAATCTTAGTGCCACTAGACGGTTCTCCAGAGAGCGAAAAAGCCTTGGAGTTTGCTCAAAAAGCGGCTTCAGAGCAAGGGGGAGCGCATTTGATACTACTGCGAGTGCTAGAAGTGCCTCAGGTGAGTACTTGGACTTCCGTGGACCTCATTGAGGCTCATCAAGAGGAGAAGCGCATCGTCAACGACTATATGGACCATCTTAAGGCGGACCGTTTTCCAGAAGGGATTTCAGTGGAGATTGAGATTCACAACGGTCCCAACCCGGCGGTGGCCATCGCTGAAACAGCAGAACAGCACGGGGTGGACGCCATATTCATGAGCAGCCACGGGCGAACCGGACTGGGACGCTTCTTGCTGGGCAGCGTCACCGAGAAGACCCTCCGATTGGCGCACTGCCCAGTCTTAGTGGTGCGCTAGAGATTCTTCGATGCTCCCTTCAGCGAGATCGGAGCGAATCGTGAGTGTCGTCGGATTTGGCCACGTCGGGAAAGCGCTGGCCTATCTATTGGGTTCCGTTGCTGAGCCACTCTTGCTCAACATCATGGATCCCAATCTCAATGAGGGCAGCTTTGCGGACATCCGACATAGCCTTGGAGCTTCTGCGCACCAACTGGCCCAGAACGATCAGCGATTGTTGGCTTCCTCAGAGGTGGTCTTCCACTGTGCCGGCGCTTCGGTGCCTAAGGGAGCTTCCCGTCTGGAAGTGGCTGCCCAATCCATGGAGATCACCGAGGCCGTCTTCGGTGAACTGAAATTCCTAGCTGCTGATCCGTTGGTGGTGGTGCTGGCCAACCCTCTGGACGTCTTGGTGACTCAGCTTGTCCGGTTAACGGGACTACCTGCGGAACGAGTCGTAGGCACCGGGACTCTCTTGGATACCTATCGCTTCAACGCTCTCGTGGCTGATGAACTCGGCTGTGCTCCCTGTGAGGTAGATGGTTGGGTGTTGGGTGAGCACGGGGACACCATGGTGCTTTGGGCCAGCGGCAGTCGGACTACGGATGGTCGCCCCCTGACAGACCAGCTTTCCCTTTCTAAGCTCGAAGAGCTCTTGGCAAAAACTCGGACCACAGCCGCCATGATAAAGAGCCACCAAGGAGCCACGTATTATGGCGTAGCTAGGTGCGCCCTAGTGCTGTGGGAAGCGTTCTTGAACGACGAGCAGAGACTACTGCCGGCGAGCGTTATCGCACCCGACCACCTGAGGCAACGCTACCGACTCCCGGAAGTCGCCTTGAGCCTGCCTCTAGAAATAGGCCGCAAGCAGCTCCGGGTGGGTCAGTTGGACCTGACCGACACCGAAGCCGCCGGGCTGTCCCAATCAGCTGAAACGATCAGGCAGGCTTATCGACAGGCTTGGTCTCGTGCTCAATGAGAATGGGGCAAGGAGCGTTTTGAATGACGCTTTCAGCCACGCTTCCCAAGAGCCATCGGTTGATTCCGCTGCGCCCATGGCTTCCCATGACCACGATATCAGCGTTGCGGTCCGCAGCGACGTCGACAATCCCACGAGCGGGGTGAGCTTCGTGGATAATGGTGTGGGTCACCAGGGGTTCATGTTTGCTCTTGAGACCATCCAAATAACTTTGAGCTTCCGAAAGTTCTCGTTGATTGATTTCGATGACAGCAGGGTGGGCGATCTCTGCTATGCTGACGCTCTGGTACAAGATCAGTTCGGCAGAGAAAGCGCTAGCCAGTTTCACCGCCCTATCCAAGGCCTTTTCCGCTAGCTCTGAGCCGTCTAGGGCAACCAAGATGCGGCCGATCTCCGGAGTGCGCTCGGTCTCGGCCAACCGTTTCCCGCTTACCACGAACACCGGTTTGCTGCTCGCTCGGACCACTTTGGTTGCTACGCTTCCCAAAAGCCATCGCCCCAGGCCTCCACGACCGTGGCTGGCCATCACGATCAGGTCAAACTCCTGGCTGTGTTTGAGGATCTCATCGCCGGCTTCCCCGCACGCTAAGTGAGTGTTCACTTGGAGTTCGCTCAACTGGTTCACCTTGCGGTCAAGGTAGGCCAAAACTTGATTGGCGATGTTCTCTTCGGATAGCATCTCAGGTGAGGGTACGATGAGTTCTGGCATGAAGTAGATGGCGTGGGGAGGCTCGAAGGAACGGAAAAGGGTGACCTCCGAATTTAGCCCTTTGGCCAAATAGCGAACCCAGGGGAAGACCCTCTCGCTGAGTTCGGAGCCGTCGATGGGGACAAGAATTTTTTGTATCATAGGAAAAGTTTATCCTTTCTGATTCGCTGTGGGCTTGATCTGGATTATCCGGGTTTGAGGTCGGAAACGGTGACCAAAACTTTGAGAGACTCTCCTGCCGCTGCCGTCAGTCGGCAAGCTTCCAAGGTCTGCTCCAGAGGAAATCGATGAGAAACGAGGTCTTCTGTGGGGAAGACGCCATCTCTCATAAGGGCAAGGGTTTGTCGAGTGTCGTCCGGTCCACAGGAGTAGGAACTCAGCAGATCGATCTCTCTGAAGAAAAGATCGTTTGGCTCGATTTCCATACTGACTCCGGGTTCTGGGGCCATGAACATCATGACCCGACCGCCTGGGGCCGAAGCGGCGATCCCTTCTTTGACAGCCGCTGGAGCCGAAGGCCCAACCAGGACTAGATCGGCGCCTTCTCCGTCGGTGTGCGCCCTCACAAAATCGACGAACGAACCTTCACCGATCTTGGGGTTGAAGACTGCCTTGGCGCCAGCTTTCAGACCCATTTGGAGACGGTAGTCTACGAAGTCGCTGCCGATCACCTCGGCGCCCCAATGGTCCGCTAGACGGACCATCACTTGGCCGATGAAGCCCAGACCGATGACGGCGACCCGATCTTGGGGTTGAAATCGGGCCCTTCTGAAAGCCTTGACCACGCAAGCTATGGGTTCGATCATAGCTCCCTGCTCATAGCTCATATCCGAGGGTAAGAGCAGGGTATCGTGTTCTAGGTTCACCTTGGGAACTCTCACGAATTGGGCGATCCCGCCGGGGTCAAGGTTGGAACTCCGCCAAGTTAAGCACATGCTGAAGTCGCCTCGTTGGCAGCGACGGCAAGTGTGACAGGGTGCGTGATGATGAATGAAGACTCGGTCTCCTACAGCAAACTTTGGGCAGGCTTTTTCGCCTAGAGCCACGATTCGACCAGCGGGTTCGTGGCCCACTACAATGGGGCACTTCTTCTTTATGTACCAGGGGGTGACATCGCCTGAGCAGATACCGCAACAGGCGATCTCCACTAGAGCTTCCTCTGCTCCGATCTCTGGAACCGGAAGGTCTACTATCCGGACATCATCGTAATCGAAGGCCTTGGCAGCTTTCATTGTTTTCAAGGCAGTGGCGTTGGGACTTGTCATTTTAGGCTTCCGGCTCGGCTTTCTTGTGCCGATTCTCCTTTTCGACGATCAATTATCCGAGTCGTCGCTCAGCAAATAGCAGACGCCTCTTTCGGCGTCGAGTTCTGCGAAGGCGGTCTCGATTTGTGATAAGGGAAGGCAGTCGCTGACCAGACTGTCCGGGATTTTTTCCAGCAGTTGGGTGGCTTCGTTGAGTTGGCTTTGGGTCACCGGACCCAAGGCTTGCCACGTTATCTGGTCATAGTGAAGCCTGGTGGCGTCAATCTTGAGCTGAGAATTTCCAGCACCGGGCGGAGTAGCCAGGATGATTTTTCCCCCTTTCAGGGTCAGGCGTTGAGCCCAATCCCGATTCTGATGGCGACCGGTGGTCTCGATGAAGACCGTTCCGAATCCTCGTTCTTGGACGGGCTGTTGCTCGAGTTCAGCTAGGGCTTGGTCCCACTCCTTGCAGTGGGTGGCGCCCAAATCCTTGGCACAGAGGAGAGCTGCTTCGCTCCAGCCGAACACCCAAGGGGTGGTGGTGTGGAGCAAAGCCGAAAGGGCTAGACCCACAAAGCCAGCCCCTCCGATGACTGTCGATTCGGGGAATTCTTCGGCCGCTCGAACGGCGCGCTGGCCGAGGGTGATGCCAAGCAGTAGGCAGGAGGCTGCTCGACTTTGCTCTACGGATAGGATCTGTTCTGCCGGCTGCAGCAAATAGTGCCCCAGTTCCCCCCGAAAAATGGTCACAGCCGGCTGCCCTGGCCGCCACCCGATCACTCCGGCGCCGGGCTGGAGGACTTCACCATAAACCAAGTACGGAGCTTGGGTCTTGCCCAGTCGGTAGTCGGCTAGATGCGTCTCATCGAGCACCGTCCCTCGCAGCCTGAGCAGTACCTGGCCTGGGCCAGGTGCGGGGGCTGGGGTTTCTACCAAGCAGCAGCGGCCAGGTTCGAAGGTTAGGGTTCGCATGGGTGCAGAGAAGTTCTCGACCGAGCCCGAAATCCTCCTGCCCCGGAGCCCTAAAGGGAATCGAGATCCTGGGTCAGCGCTTTCCAGCCTTCGGAAGAGGGCGCAGAGGGAATGAGAGGGCGGCAGGCCTTGGGACGTTTTCCCTGGCGGTCGAGCAGTCGAACCTGATCGCCCTGCAAGGTCAAGTCTGCCCGCCAGAAATGCCCCTCTTGATAGTTTTTGCTGAGGCCGTCGTCATCATAGAGAACGCTTTTTAGACCATCTCGACCCGGACAGCAGAGAAGTTGCCATGGAGCACTCTTTAGGTCGCGAGTGTTGCCGACTAAGAGATCCTCAGGGAGCATGGAGATGATCGCCCCCGCCTGAGCGAAAAGGGGGACCAGGCCAGGTCGGCGCTCGATGATGTAGGCTTGATCTCCCTCGAACTGTCGCGCGCTGTGGAGGTCGGTCCACTGACCTGGAGGAAAGTGGACCAGGCGGTGAGTCTGGCCTCGCTTCAGGAATGGGGCGGCTAAGAGATGCGATCCCAGCATCACCTGGTCTTCCATGGTCTCGAAGACCGGATGGTCTGGATAGTCGAAGAACATGGGGCGAAGGAGTGGTGGGGACTCTCCTTTGCTGACCAACTGAGCGCAGGAATATAGATAGGGGAGCAACCGATAGCGCAGTCGGATGGCGGTGCGAGCCACCTCCTCGACCTCCGATCCGAAGCTCCAGGGATGTTGCTCTCGAGTACCCAGGGCCGAGTGGGCCCGCATGAAGGGGTAGATGGGCGAGGCTTCGATCCAAGCTGAATAGAGTTCGCCGTCGCAGTGACCGAAGAACCCGCCGATATCGACTCCCACAAAAGGGCTTCCTACCAGGCCCATGGAGCTAAGTTGTGGCAAGGAGAGTTGGAGGTGCTCCCACCAAGAGGTATTGTCTCCCATCCAGGACCAAGCGTGAGCACCAACCCCGGTGAAGCCCGAGCGAGTCAGAATCCAGGGGCGCTCTTCGCGCTCAGTCCAGGCGGCTTGGGTGGCCTTCGCCATATTCGAGCCGTAAAGGTTGCGACTGACCAAGTGAGGGACTTTGGCTTCGTCTTCTCCGCTCGGGAGATCTAGGGGAAAGGGGTGTTGCCGAGCTTGCCCCGACCAGAACGGTCGATCAAAAACGGCGGGCTCGTTCATGTCGATCCAGATCCCTGCCACCCCGGCGTCCAGATAGAATTGCACCTGCTTGGCCCACCAGCTCCGAGTGGCGCTCCGAGAGTAGTCAGGGAAAAGGGCTTCATCCGGCCAACAGTAGCCTACTAAGGGCGCTCCGCTCTGGGTTTTCAAGAAGTGTCCACCGTTCAAGCCGCTGGACAGGGGTGGGTAATCTCCGCTCGAGTCGAACTTCAAGCCTGGGTCAATGATCGTAACAGCCCTCACCCCGTGCAAATCTCGCCATTCATGAAAGAGGGCTTCAGGGTCTGGGAAGCGCTCCTTAGAGAAAGTGAACGAGCGATACTCCTCCATATGGTCGATGTCCAAATGGACGGCATCGAGGGGAATCCCTTTTTTTTGAAATGACTCCACCAGAACTTTTACTTCGGATTGATCACGGTAGCCCCAGCGCGATTGATGAAAGCCAAGAGCCCAGAGCGGAGGAAGCGGTGGGGGAAGCAGGACTTGGCTTAAGGAGCGGTAGACTTCCTCGGGGGTTCGCCCGGCATGAAGCAAGACTCTAAGGCCGGTTCCCAAGGTTAACCACTCCATGGTGTCCGGCTCCGTTTGACCCAAGTCGAATCGGCTGTAGGCTGAATGTAAAAGGAGTGCCGCCCACCAGGCTCTCCCATCGGTACCCCAGAGCAAGGGATGAGCTTGATAGAGAGGGTCGGTAGTGCGGTGATGTCCGCTGGCCTCGTCTGTAGTCCAGTTGACTGGAGCTGTTCTTCGCCGTTCTAGAGGACCGGAGCGTTGACCAAGACCGTAGAGCTTGGAGTTTTCGGTGAGTCCAAATTTGCAGGAAACGGCCTTGCTGTAGCCCTTTGGGAGACCATCCCCTGTTCGGGTCTTTAGGCCAGGAAGGTCCTCTAGCTCAACCGACTTCAGTTGAGCATGCCCTTGGGAGCAAAGCAAGGATTGTCCTCGAAAACTGATAGTCAAGCCTTGGGAAGCGCTCACCAAGAAGGTTGGGGTTGGCTCGGTCGGCGAGAAATCGAGTTGGAGACCCGGGATCTCCGGACCAGGCTCGACCTGGCCGACCCGCAGGTCAAGAAATGGTACTCCGAGGTTTGCGGTGACAGTCTCCCAAGTCCAAGGGAGACCCTCGCTAGAGTCCGAGTTCAGGTGATGGGGGATGAGATCAAATTCGCTCAAAAGAAGAAGCTCCTCACTTAAGTGTGGAGCCTTTTCTGACCAAGGGTGTTCCCCTGCCTATCCGGATGGACTCTTGCTAGGGTTCAGTGCCGCATAGGCGGGTATTCAGATAAGTCGGTGTCAAACAGAGGGCAAACGCTCGCGGCTGCCCTCTGGGCGCTCGACATCCCTAAGCGAGCAGCAGAGATGGAACTGTGCTCACCTGACTGCAGAACCTTCGGGCGGACGCTTAAACCCGCGCCTGGGTTTCAGCAGGCGAGGGCGGCTTGCTCCAAATATTCGAGAGCTGCCCGCCGAAATCTCTCGGCGTCTCCAAGGTAAATTTCCCTTCGTCGAGCTTCCAGATAATCGCTGACCACCCCCCGTAAATCTTCCGGGAGTTGATGGTAGGGAACTTCGAGTCGAAGCAATTCATATTCTCGTTGTCTACGTCGGAGCAGAGCACTCAGGTTTGCCTGGTCGCTGACGCGATGGGACCCACCTTGATTGACTCGCTCTTGGAGAGCTAGAACTTCTCGCTCTTTGCGAATCAGCGGTTCTAGAATCTCTTGGCGGAAGGTGTTGGTCCGAGGATTCTTCTCGAGCACTCTTTGGAGTCTCCGGGCGTGGGAAAAAGCCTGACGCGCCAGGGATTGGGCCTCCAGGACAGCTTCATCCAGGTTTCGGCCCTGTTGGAGGAGACTACCGATGATCGGTTCAAACACGTGATTACGACCTTTCTTGACTGAGTGGCGCAGGCCAAATGTCGGGAGGGGCCTGGGGCTAACGCCGCTTCCCCCCTCGACTAAAGAATAGGGGAGGAGTGGTGCTGCGGCTAGGAAGCGTTTGTAAACAGGAGTGAATAAAAGTTGCAGAAATGTGAACGAATGTTAGGAATTTGTTTCCGTTTTGCCAAACCTTGGCACGGAGGCCTCTGGGCTCTCACTCTCGCTTTCTGCCTGCTGGTCAGTTCGTCGTCTCGGGCTGAAGAAGTTCCAGACTTGGACCTCTTCTTTCGTGCCGTCACCGACGGTCGAGCGAGTCTGGTGCAGAGTTTGTTGAAGGACAATCCGGAATGGGTCCACGCAGAGATGTTTTCAGGAATCAAGCCGCTATATCGAGCCACTGTTTTGGGTCGAACCGAGGTGGCAGAACTCCTTCTGGAAAGTGGAGCTGAAGTCAACGCTATCACCTTGCGTGGGACTCGTCCCATTCACGCTGCCGCTTCAGCAGGACACGGAGACTTGGTCGGTCTGCTGATCGCCTCGGGAGCTGATGTCGATAGCAGAGATGGTGAAGGAACCACGCCGCTTTATATGGCTGCTCGGGTTGGCCGTTCGGAAACAGTCCAGCGACTGCTGGCAGCCAAGGCTTCTCCCGATTTGGCTACGGTGCGGGGGCGAACACCTCTGCACGAGAGCGCTTTGGCAGGGCATCTGAGGATCGTCCAAGCGTTGGTAGAGGCCGGTGCGGATGTGAACGTCATCGATGCGCGTGGGGACACCCCTCTCGATTTGGCCCAAAAAAGTTGGCGAAATCAAGCTGAAGCCGTCAGGATCTACCTGAGGCAGAACGGAGCGGTTTTCCATCGAGTTAAGCTTGAAGAGCCCGAGTATGTCCAAGACTGAACTTCCCGCTTCGGTGGAGGCTCTGTTTTATCACCACTATCCTTTGGACCATCCCGCCACTGAGATCCTATCAGACCACTCTCGCGCTGTTTGTGCCCTGGCGCTTCAAATTGGAGCCACTCAAAAGGCAAGGCTCGAATTCTTGGCCGAGGCTGCTTGGTTGCACGACATCGGAATCCGCTACACCCACGCTCCGGGAATCGGATGTACCGGACATGAGCCTTACCTGCGGCACGGGGTGATCGGACGACAGATCTGTGAAGAAGCGGGACTTCCAGAGCATGCTCTGGTTTGTGAACGCCACCTGGGAACCGGATTGACGGCCGAGGAGATCCGGGAGAATCACTTACCTCTCCCCGAACGCGACATGTTGCCCCTGACCCTCGAAGAGCGGATCATCTGCTTCGCCGATCAGTTCTTTTCCAAGGGTCTTCCCGGGATTTTAAGTACCGATCAAGTTCGTTCCCGAATCCGTCGTCATGGGGCGACCTCCCTAGCTCGATTTGAGAGTTTGGAAGAAGAGTTCGGGTCTGTCCGCCAGTAGAGAGGTTAAAAGGCTAAAGTTGCGAAAGCCTCATTCCATTCTCGGGAGGGTGACTGTGTTTACTAAGTATTGGGAATTGTTAGTGCGAGTTCTGGTGATTTGCTGGATTGTAAGTCTGGGGCCGGCTTTGGCCCAGATCGAGTCCGACGAAAGTCAGGAACTCGAGCAAGTAAAAGTTCAGCGAATTACGCTAGAGGGAAATCGGACCCTGTCCACCGACCACTTCGCCGACATCTTGGCAAGGTGGGAGGGAAGGCTTCTGTCCTTTGATGACATTCGACGACTGTCCGAGGCCATCGTTACTCGATACCGTGAGAACGACTATCTCACCGTTTCAGCCTACCTTCCGGAGCAAGACTTGACCGATGGAGAACTCATTATTCGAGTGATTGAGGCCAAGGTCGGCAAGGTGAGTGTCGAGGGGAACCGCTTCTACGATACCGATTATATCGAGTGGATGTTCGAACCGGCTCTGACTGGGCCTGATCAGGATAGTCTGCCCCGCAACAGCGAGTTTCAGCGACAGCTGTTGTTACTCAACGACCAGATGGACCTCAATGTCCGCTCGGTCTTGAGAGAAGGTAGCTCTGAAGGCGAAGTGGACGTGGTTCTCCAAGTGAGCGACAGCCGCCCTCTCCACTATGGAATCGACTACAACAACCTCGGGGCGCGCTCCACCGGTGAGCACCGCCTCGGAGGCACCTTTCAATGGGGGAACCTCTCGAATCGTGGGGATGTCCTCAGCTTGCGCTACGTGAATTCCGGCCTCTTGAATGCGGATACTAATGGTCTCGACCTCTTCATGGTAGGCTATCAGACACCCTTGAACAATCTGGGTACGTCGTTGGACCTCAGCTACGCCAACTCCGCATTTCAGGTCGGTCAAGAGTTACAAATACTCGACATCCGTGGTAGTGCCGACGTCATACGAGCCCTGGTCCGTCATCGGGTGATCCGTTCTGCCGAAGCCAACCTTGATATCGAGGGGGGCTTCATCTATCAGGACATTGAGAACAGAATACTCGGTCAGCAGTTCTCAAGAGACCGGCTGCGCGAGGTGGTCTTGGGAGTATCCGGAGATTGGGGCTCCGGTTTGGGGAGAAATTATGGGGCATTTCGCATCACTCAGGACCTTGGTTCCGCGTTAGGTGGGTCGTCTCCCGGAGACCCACTGTCGTCTAGAGCGGCTGGTGGCGGGTTCACAAAGTTCAATCTCGATTTGAGTCGAGTGCAAGGGATCAACGAATCCACCTATCTCATTTTGCGAGGGGCGGGACAAGGTGCCAGCGCGCCTTTGCCTTATGCCGAGCAGTTCGGTCTGGGAGGAATTTCCAGCGTGCGTGGGCACCTCCAATCCGGTTATTTGGGGGACACCGGCTACAGCCTGAGCGCAGAACTCAGGACGGCCCCCATTTCGGCTCACCGAGATTTGTTTGAAGTGGGCGCCTTCATCGACCACGGTGGGGCGGCCATCAAGAACCCCGCCATCGGGGAGATTCCCAGTGTCACAATGACGGGTGCCGGCCTAACCTTCCAGTTTCGCTTGCCTGAGCAGACTTTCATTAGGGCGGACTTGGGTTGGCCTATCGGCGGACGCAATCTTGCACCAAACAATCAGAGCGGGCCAGTGCCTTACCTGATGTTCTCGAAGCAGTTTTGAGGGGGATGACGATCATGAGGTTCAGATTTTTCTTAGCGATTCTCGCGCTGGTGCTGGTTCTTTTCTTCCCCGCCTTAGGCCAAAACTTGGCCGGATCGGTGCAGGCTTCCAGCCAAGTCTTGAGTCAGCAGTTGAGTGCTGGAAACTTGGATGTATCCTTTCAAGGCTTGGGCTTGGTCTCCGGAGAGATGGTGGATATGACGGTCACCAACAACGGCTCGGAACCGGTGACTCTGGAGTTTCTTCCAGGAATGGTTTTGGATGATCCCAGTGGCAAGGTCCAACCTATCATGCTCGAAGAAGCTTTCAAAATGACGGTGGAACCCGGAGAGACCGTCGGCAAGACTCTAAGAGGTTATTGTCTGGATCACTCCAAGGATGCCCCGTCAGGCAATGCTGCCGAGAACTATGAACTGGCAACGGACTTAGAGCAGTACACTCCTGCCATTGAGGTGTTGTACTCGGGCCTCAAGCTCGATAGGGCCCAGAAGCTCAAGCCGGTATTGCGACCTAGACTTCATCGCACGGTGGTGCTTCAGCGTTCAATCTGGGCTTCGGTGGGAGAAAAGAATCCCAAGACCCAAGAAGAACTGGCCAGCGATATCCAAAGAGAGATTGCAACTCAAAACTCCATGCTTTTCCCCCTGGACCAGGTAGATTGCCTTTCTGAGCGGCTTTGGGCCGATGTCCAACGGGTTATGCAGGAAGCCGCCTCGTCGAGGTAAGCTGTTCGCCCGAACCAAGAATCATGGGTAATGTAGAGCATCAAATCAAGGAGAAACTGACCAGGGACTTAAGCCCGAAGACGCTCTTGATAGAGAATGTCTCTCATCATCACGCAGGCCACGCCGGCTCCCCGGGGACCGGAGAGAGTCATTTCAACGTCACCGTGGTCAGCGAGGCCTTTCAGGGTCTGTCCAGGGTAGCCCGATTTCGCAGAGTCCACCAAATCTTGAAAGAAGAGATGGATGGACCGGTCCACGCCCTGAGCCTGGTGCTTCGCACTCCGGATGAGGCTAAGTCTGATTGAACCGTTAGTCGCCGCTTCCGGTCTCAAGAATGCCCTCGACGATTTTCTGGCCCAGGAGTCCGAGCGAGGCAACATAGCTTGCGTCCATCGTCAAGAGGCCAAGAAGGCAAGCTATGGGAATTGGCCTGAGGGTTTATCGTCTCAGGTGGTGGAGGCTCTCAAGAAGCGAGGGATCGAGCAACTCTATACTCATCAGACCGAGGCCGTCGAAGCGACCCAAAACGGGAAGAGCACTGTGGTGGTCACCCCCACGGCTTCGGGCAAGACCCTTTGCTATAACCTACCAGTCTTGGAGAGGGTCTTACAGGACCGGACCACTCGAGCACTCTACATGTTTCCCACCAAAGCTTTGGCTCAGGACCAGTTGGCAGAGCTCTTAGAACTCGATCGGGTTGTGGGAGCGAGTCTCGGGGTCTTCACCTATGATGGCGACACCCCATCTGATGCCCGTCGAGCTATTCGAAGCAGGGGTCATGTGGTCATGACCAATCCCGACATGCTGCATACCGGTATCTTACCCCATCACACCAAGTGGGCCAGGTTTTTTGCCGACTTACGCTTCGTGATTCTCGACGAACTTCACATTTATCGGGGTGTCTTTGGTAGTCACGTGGCCAACGTCCTGAGACGTCTTCAGAGGATCTGTCGTTTCCACGGTTCCGACCCGGTTTTCATTCTTTGTTCGGCGACTATTGCCAATCCCAAAGAGCACGCCGAAACACTTTTGGGACGGCCGATCCATCTGGTAGAGAACTCAGGTGCTCCCTCAGGACCCAAGACGGTGGTTTTCACTAATCCTCCGGTCCTCAATAAAGAGCTCGGAATTCGTCGATCCTACCTTTCAGTCACTCGCCGGATCGCCGAGAAGTTTCTGAGAAAGCAGGTCCGCTCTATCGTTTTTGCTGCCTCCCGCCTCAATGTTGAAGTGTTGACTAGGGACCTCAAACAGAGATTGGAACGCACTGTTGATCAGGAGGGTTTGATTCGGGGTTACCGTGGTGGGTATCTCCCGTCAGTGAGAAGAGAGATTGAGCGAGGCTTGCGACAGGGTAAAGTTCTTGGGGTGATCAGTACCAATGCTTTGGAGTTGGGGATCGATATCGGCTCGTTGGAATTGGCTATCTTGAGCGGTTATCCGGGAACCATCGCTTCCACCTGGCAACAGGCCGGTCGGGCAGGACGCCGGGACACGGAGTCTGCGGTGATCTTGGTGGGACGGAGCGATCCCCTCGACCAATTCTTGATGCAGAACCCAGACTATTTCTTCGAGAGTTCTCCCGAGCATGCTCGGATCAATCCCGAAAATCTGTCCATATTGCTGAGCCATCTTAAGTGCGCCTGCTTTGAAATACCTTTCGAACCTCAAGAGAAATTCGGGGAGGCCGACCTAGAACCGTTGTTGGGCTATCTGGCCGACCATGGACTCCTGTATGAGGCCGGTGGACAGTATCACTGGAGCTCGGAGACCTACCCCGCCGATGGGATCTCACTGCGCAGTGCTAGTCCCGAGAACTTTGTGGTCATGGACATGGATAATCAGGAGCGGGTGATTTCTGAAGTTGACTGGCATTCGGCTCCGTCCACCATTTATGAAGACGCCATCTACTTAGTGGAGGGACAGACTTATCATGTGAAGCGTTTGGATTACGATCAAAGACGGGCCTATGTTCGCCGAGTGGAGGTGGATTATTACACCGACGCCATCACCCACACCTCAGTGCAGGTCTTGGACAGCTTCCAAAACCTGAAAGTAGGCGAGATCTTGACTTTCGAGCACGGTGAGGTTCACGTTGCTTGGCGGGTCTCGGGTTTCAAAAAGATCAAATTCGACACCAGGGAGAACGTTGGATTTGGGGAAGTGTGCCTGCCCGACCACGAGATGCACACCACCTCGTTTTGGGTCACTTTCCGGCCGGACTTCTTGGCTGAGTTGCCTTTCCTTAAGGCCGACGTTATGGATGCTCTCAACGGCCTAGCTTATGCCTTGGCTCATATCGCGCCCTTATATCTCATGTGCGATGTGCGGGACTTGGCCCGTTCCGTCGGGGACCGCAGCGGGCAGGTCATTCCCTTGACCGAAGGCCGAACTGATGGCCGAGTTTCTCTTCAGAAGCCGGAGTCAGAGTCGACGGTTTCCCAAGAGTCCTGGCTCAGGTCTGGACTCGAAGAAGATCTCCCGCCTACTATCACGGCTGAGAGTCTTTGGCAGGACGGCTTCTTGCCCACCATATTCCTCTACGACAACTACCCCGGGGGGATAGGGTTTTCCGCTCAAATCTACGACCGCTTCCCAGAATTGTTGGTCCACGTTGGTCGTCTCTTGACTGAGTGCCCTTGTGAGGAAGGGTGCCCTTCATGCGTGGGCCCGCCCCATGAAGTCGGAGCTTTGGCCAAGAGCATTGCTCAAGTATTGCTGAGTAGTGTGGAAGCTTCGGGGCCTTTTCGCGCTGTTCGGTTCTGATTGCCGTTCGTCGAAATTTCCGGTTCGCAGCGATGAATGCCGAAAACTTCGAGTTCGGCCACCTTGCCCTTGAAGGCGTGGATGCCGAACGAGGTCCATGCGATACCCAAACTTTCAGGAGGTATACCTGCAGCTTCGCACTCTTTTTGGAACCGCTCTCGGGTTCGAGCGCTCACTCCAATGTCGGTTCCGAGTTTCTGGGCCGTCGACATGATTCTGGCTCCCAGATTCACCGAATCGCCTACGGCCGCGTATTCCCAGCGCTGTTCAGGACCGACCTTCCCGACGACCACGGAACCACTATTGATGCCGATCTTCACGTCGTAGAATCCTGGCTGTCCGGCGCTCTTGACTTTAGCGTCCGCTAGGGTACTCCTCATTTCCAAGGCGGTGAGTAGGGCCCGGGTGGCGTGGTCCTGCCCGTCGTCGGGAGCTCCGTAAATGACCATGATCTCGTCGCCGACATACTGCTTAATGTAGCCGTCGTATTTCAGGATCGCTTCCACCATGAGACTAAAGTAAACGCTCAGCATCTCGATGATCTCTTCGGGTTCGTGACGTTCACAAGTAGGGGTGAAGTCATTTATGTCCACAAAAAGTACGGTGATCTCTTTGCGGACTCCATGTCGGAGGTCTCTGGGATTGCGCAAAACGTGGTCCATAACCTGGGGGCTCACCATTCGGCTGAAGGTGGCTCGGACCTTGGCTCGGTCTCGTTCAATCGTGACTAGGCGTTCCAAGTATCCATTGATTCCTCCTAAAGAGAAGGCGGCGATTGCGGTTAGACCTGGAATCCACCAACCCGCCAATGCGAAAGCTAAAAACGAAACTAGCAGTATACTTATCAATGTCAGAGGGAACAAATGTCTCCTGCCGAGCCGACCCATTCCGAGTCCGAATAGGGCGCAGACCACGATGAATACCCACCAGAACCACGCAGGACGAACCAGAAAGCGATCTTGGAGAAACATATTGATGACCGACAGATGGACGGCCGCACCATGGTAGGTGTGGTCGCCAGGGACCGTTTTCGAGTCGTTGAAGGAACTTGCTGTCGGTCCAACTACCACGATCTTATCTTTAAAGAACTGTTCAGGCAATCGATCTTCTAGAACGTCTAGGGCAGAAATTATGGAAAAAGTTCGGGTAGGCAAGGGGGCCTCACCAGGCTTAGTATTGGATTCCGTGGGGCCGGGAAAATCGATAAGAAAACTGTCTCCGTAAAAGAGCTCTATCGTTCGATTCTGCCAGGAAAGGTATGAGCTTCGATGGCTGCCCGGCAAGTAGAGGATTTTTTCCGAAGTTGCAGCTTCAACAATTCGAAGAGCAAAGTTGTCGGGTTCCCAATCCTCGGATTCCGGGCTCGGTTGCTCTAAGAAGACCTTGAGCCGCCTGATGGTCCCGTCGGGGTCGACCGGTACATTGATGAATCCTAAGCGTTGAGCGAAGTTCTCGCCGGCACTTAAGAGTGCTGTGACCACTTCGTCGGGAGAGACGATATGATCGTAGGTGACACTGCCAACCTCATCTTCTCCGTAAAGCTCGGCTAAGATCAGTTTATCGTAGGTGGCTGCCACCAAGCCTAGAGCTAGGGCCTGATCTTGAATTCTGAGGACAATGGGGTCGTCTGCTTCCAGACCGTGAGTCATCGGGGAAATGACAAAATCCAGACCAACAGCAGCCGCTCCTTGACTCAGGATTTTTTCCAGAAGCAAAGCCATCTCGCCTTGCCAAAGGACGTTGGGCTTACCTACTCTATCCAGAGTTTGGCTGTCCACTCCTACGAGCACCAGCCTGTCGTCGAGGGGGTCCGGTCCAAAAAGGCGATAACGCAAAGCGAACCAGGAGTCTAACAAGAGAGATTCCGCTCGGTATCCGAAGGGGGTGAAAGCAACCCAGGCTAGGAGAAGACTTGTACCAAAAGTGATGAGAGTGGCAAGCAAGGCGGTTAGGCGCTTGCGGCTCATGTAAACTCCTTGCGGCGTTTTAGATTGATCAGGGCTGCACCATAGGTGCTGGAAAACCTCAAAAGGTTGCGAGCGGTGGGTTCAAGATCCAGATTGAAGAGGGCCCGCCCCACTCGGTAGAGATCGGGGAAAGGTTTAACCCATGGGACGGGAGTCAGTGGGATGAAGGAACCCTCGAGAACTGTCTTCTCGGGCTTGTCGTAGAAGAAGGTATTGTGTACCCAACCCGTTCCGGTGTTTGCGCTGCCACCTCGGTAGGAGCCCC
>JBJHCR010000012.1:0-15268 GCA_050486105.1 Vulcanimicrobiota bacterium | reverse complement strand
CCTCCCCAGACATTGAGGCAGACTGTACCGTATTCCAATCGAGTGACATTTCGAGCGATGACTTGTTCGTAATTCTTACGGGTTCTGGGGTCCACCAGCAGCATGCAGCTCAAATCTCCATACAGCTTTTCATTGGCGAATTGAACAGCCCGATCCAAGAAGAGATCTGGTCGAGACTCATCGAGTTCGGTCCAGCCGAGCATTCCACAAAAGCTCTCATCATCAAAGAGCAATTCTGAACCCTGATGATCGAGGCTCACCAGGGTTCTCGGTCCGAAGACTTCAGCCTTGGGGTAGGCTCTACGAAAGTCCTGTCTGCGCTCACGGCTGCCAGGGAAGTTATCGTCTCTGCGAGAGCCTTTTTCCAGAGCTTTCCTGACGAGATCTAGAAACTGTGCCCCTTGGGACCATCCTTTTGAAGTGATCACCATTTGCGGGGTGACACAATTGTAGCCCCCGTTGAACAGGAGCAAACTGACCAAGTGGCGAGCTTGGTATTCGAGCTCCTTTGTTGTCCAGTCCCCCGGCATGATGATTAATGGGGTAACGCATCCTAACTCGGCGGTGAAGGTTCGTTGTGGTACTTGGTTTTGCCGGGTTATCGTCTGAAATGTGTTCTTAGAGCCGGTGAGGTGAACGGTGGAAAAATCAGCTTGGGCCAGCAATTCGGCTCCGATTTCAGCACCACCACAGAGAAACTGAAGGTGGCGATCCCGAATCAAGGGATAAAATATCTCTTGAAAAATTGGCAGCAAGGGTGCGAACCTCTCTGGAACCTTGCAGACCACCGGGCGGTTTTCGCAGTACAGTTTGGACAGCACATCGGTGACCGAGATGGCTGAGACGTTTGAGGCTCCCAAGACGAGCGCCGGGCCCGGTCTCATTTCGCGCACTCGACGGTACTCTTCTCCTTGAATGTCGCTGCCTACGGACCAAACGTGGGCCTCATTTCCCCAAAACAGCACTCCTTCATGAAATCCATAGGGAAAGACTCTAGAGATACATCGACCATCGACTCGAAGGCGGAGGGAAGGTAATCGTGGGCGACCACCAGAGCGCAACCCATTTTCCAGATGGCGCAACATGCGGGCCACTGGGAGCGGACCCAGAAGCCACGATTCCGCGCCAGCGTCGGAGTTCGGTGCATGTCCCCTCAGTTCGGCTTCTTCTTCGACCCAAAAGCGAGCCACTCTCTTGAGATTGCTCTTGATGGTGGCCAGTGTGAACAGTCGAGTCTGGAGGTCGACTCTCGACCAACTCTCGCGGCAAAGATTCATCTTGCTTGGGGCCTCTGAGGGAAAGTTTGGGCTAGGGGCGCGGTTCATGACTTCGATCTCTCGACTTTCTCTAAAGCCTCGAAGAGGGTCCCTGGCAGGAGCACTTCTGGGAGGAGCACGGGCTCGGCGCCGCCCCCTGGATAGAGCACATAGAGCGGGACACCCGCTCTACCATACTCAGCTAGGGCGGCCGTTATGGTAGGGTCTTTCTTGGTCCAGTCAGCTTTCACTAAGACGACTTCAAGTTCCTGGAAACGCACTTGGACATCACTGCGGGAAAGGGTCACCAACTCATTGGCCTTGCAAGAGGTGCACCAATCGGCGGTGAAATCGAGGAAGACCGGCTTACCTTCGGCGACCAAGGTCTCTACCAGACCGGGTTCGAAAACCAGCCAATCAAGCTTTTTGGTGTCTTCAAGTGAAGCTTGAAAGCCGGTCGACAGAGATGCAGCCAGGGTTAGACCGGCAATCAGCATCCCCCACCTCCGTGGTCGAGGTTCGAACGACGAACCCCATCGGCCATAGACCCAACAGGCGAAGGCTACTCCCGTGAGGGCCAACATCAGCAGCCCTAAGCGGTTGTTGTCGCTTTGCCCCCCAAAGACCCAAAGCAGCCAGACCACTGCGAGCAGCATGGGAAAGGCCAAGAGTTGCTTGAAGGTCACCATCCAGGCACCCGGCTTGGGAAGCTTCTTCAACAGAGACGGAAACAGGGTGAGCGTGAAGTAAGGGAAGGCCACCCCTAAGGCTAGACCGGTGAAAATCACCAGGGCCACCCAAGTAGGCTGAGATAGAGCAAATCCCACCGCACCTCCCATGAAAGGGGCAGTGCATGGAGTCGCGGCTATGGTCGTGAGTACTCCGCTCCAGAAGGAGTGGGCAAAGCCCTTCTTCTGCTCGGCGATATTAGAGACTCCGGAAAGGCTTTCACCGACCTCAAATACTCCGAAGAGGTTGAGGCTAATCAGTAAGAACAGTAGAGCTAGCGAAGCGATCATCAACGGGTTCTGCAGATGATATCCCCAACCGACCTCATCGCCGGCTGCCCGCACGATTAGGAGCAAGCCACTGAGGACCCAAAATGAGACCAGGACTCCTACGGTGAAGACCGCTCCGTGATGCCAGGCTTTGCCCCCTTCTTCCCGGGACTGTTCGACCACCCCCAAGACTTTCAAAGAAAGCACGGGAAAAACACATGGCATCAGGTTGAGAATGATCCCTCCCATAAAGGCTAGGGCCAGGGTGACCAGGATCGTTCCACCGCCGGCGGCCGAAGTAGGGACAATCGGAGTCGAGGCGCTCTCCACGGTTGAGGAGAAAGAGTAGGAGCCACCTTCACCCAGATGCCCGAGGGCAAGAACTCCGGAGAGGGCTTCTGGAAGAGCTTCCGAGGTCGGGCTGGGTTTCAAGGTGAGCCAGGCCTCGCCTCCAACTTTTCGCACTTCTTGCGGAGAGAGGTCTTCGATTTGGCCTCCGCTGTCAGGGAAGAAGCGGATCTCTCGCCCGTCGTTTTCCCAACCCTCTGGCAAACTCAAGAGCAGGGTGTCTCCGTCCATCCGGAATTTAAGGTCAGTGGTCTCGGGAGGGATCTGAGCAAAGGCCGAGCGGACCTCCTCGGCTTCTGGGCTATCCACGCCGACTTCGTCAAAGGACAACTTGGTTTCTAGGGTCGCCTCTCCAGGAACACAAGTTTCCTTGCATTCCAGCCAATCGAGTTGCACTTTGATAGGGTAATCGACTCCCGGTTCGACACGGGCTGGGGGATGCAGAGTGAAGGGCAGGAGAACCCGACCTTCATAGGCGTAGGAGACCAAGCCCGAGGTTTCGATATACTCCGGTGTTGGCCATTCAAGGGGATCGGCGCTCCATCCGTGGGGCAAGTCCCAGATGGCTTCCGTGGCCAAGCCCACGTCACCACCATTGAGCCAGTAGGTGTGCCAACCTTCTTCGTGGACCAATTCGAAGGCTCCCCGAACAGGTTCGCCGAGAGGGGACACCTGATGCTCCAGAAAAAGTTGCGCTTTGGTGTGGGGATCGCCGAAGAGTTGAGCGGAGGCTCCGCAGACCAGCAAGAAGCAGATCGCCAGGATAAGCGAAAGAGCACGTCGGGTATGGATGGCTATCATAGGCTGTTTAATCTGCCTCCTTGGGAAATGGTTCCCCGTCTTGACTTCGAAATCCCCATTCCTGACGCAGCAGAGACACCGCCTTTAGAGCCGTTTTAGGATCTGCCTTGGGGTTCAGCTTGGACATTTCTAACGAAAATAGGAACTCCTTACTTTCGGCCTTCCACTGTGGCCAAGGTTGTCTGCAGGCCAGGTGGCGCTGCACTTGCCAAAGGAGAGAATCATGCGGTTCCAGAGTTTCAACTCCTTCCAGGCCTGAGCGCCCCGACAAGGCGCAGAGCCAGAGAATCCAACGACTGAGGTCCAGGATCTCGGATTGGTCTCTGGCGACTTCTCGTTGAGCACTGACCAGATCGGGCCCCAACCATTCGCCATCGGGGACTCTCTTTAGCAGAGTATTGAGCCAAGAGTTGGTTTCACCTCGACGCCCGTCTCGGTGGGCAGCCTGAATTGCCAAGGCACCCCAATAGAAGAGTTCGGTGTCGTCTCCGGCTTGCAGAAAGTGATAGGCCAGTTTGGTGGGGTGGGGCTCTCCACGACAGTAGAAGGCTGCAGCTAATCGATGGATCCTTTGCTTCCTTCGAGGTTGCAGTCTTCGAGACAGTATTTGCAAGAACATGGTGTGTGACCAGCGGTAGGTCAGGGCAACGGTTCTGGTGCCTACTTCGATGAGTTCGGCGGCCACCGCTTGACCAAGGCTGGCGTCGACCTCGTCTTCTTCGCGATAGGTAATGGCTCGCAAGGTCGAGAGATTAAAGATTTCGCCAAGAACAGCTCCGATCTCCAACAGGCTTCGGGTGGTGGGGTCCAATCGATCGAGTTTCCTGATCACCAGGGTCTCGAGGTCCGGGCGTTCGCTCGGGGGGGCGGTCAGCCATTCCAGCTCCAGCCCTTCTCGCAATTGCTTGCTCTCTTGGAGATATTCTAGCAGGAGACCCGCAGCCAGGGGATTGCCGCCGCTCACCTGGGCAATCCAATTGGTTAAGTCTGTGGAAGGAGGAGTCCAAGCTTTCTCTTCGATCAGATTGGCAATGGCGCGGCGGTCCAGGGGGCCGAGCCGAAGCTCGTGACTTAGACCGGCGACGAACACTCGTGCCGCCTCGGAACGAAAGGGAGTCTCATCGTCGACCAGCAGCAACAGCACAGGTAGATCTGAAATCACCGAGGCCAACTCCTTGAGCAGTTCAACGAGGGTTTCATCGGCTTGCTGGATCTCCTCGATAACGATCAGGAGGGGGCTCTCCATGGCGGTCTCGATGAGATGCTCCACTACCGGCCCCGGGGAGCTTGCTCCCTGCTGCTGGCCCAAATGTTCCAAAGCATTGGTTACGCTCTGCAGGTGCAACCCACTTTCTGGAGACTTTTCGATCTCTAAGGTTCGAATACCCTGAGAGTCTGCTTCGTCAAGGAGCCATCTCAAGACTCGAGTCTTTCCGACTCCTTTGGTTCCACGCAGGCGGAGCACGGTTCCATGACTCGGATCGGCGAGGAGTTCTTGCAGCCTCTGTCTCAGATGGGCGGTTTCCGCCTCTCTTCCAACCGGTGGCAGGATTCGGACCCGAGTGGTCTCGGAAACCTGGGGTCGAGCGTGATTGCGAAGCCAGTCTAGGGCCGTTTGAGGGTCTGGAAAGCGTTCATTGGGATGCGGTTGAAGGCAGTGAGACAGGAAGCGGTCAGCCCAGCGGGGGACATCTTCGCGAAAGCTGGACGGGGCAGGTGGGCGCTGCTGCAATTGGTCCAACAGGCTGGCCATGACTTTCTCTGGCCGTTCAGCGAACTGTTCTTGTTCGGCGCTATTGAGAAAAGGGTGCCTTAAGGCCAAAGTTCTATACAGTACTAGGCCTAGGGAGTAGATGTCGGCCGCTGGGCCTGATCGTTCGCCCACGATCTGTTCAGGAGAAAAGTAGATCTCGGTGAGGGGGCGTCGAGGGATCTTGGGCGAAATCTGGTCCTCCAGACGTCCGGTCACCACCAGGTCGAGAAATCTGGGTTCTCCCTTGCTGGAGACGAAGAGGTTGCTCGGCTTGATTCCCCCATGGATCCTGCCTAGGATTCTATGGAGATCGCAAAGATGCTTTAGAGCGGTCTTCAAGGTGGTGAGGAGATTCCTGGCATTCCGTCCGTTCTCTTCATACCAGAGAGGAAGGGGTAGGCCATCCATGAGGTTCAGGACTTGAAATGGAGCACCTTCGTGATCCCCGAGCATGACGGGAGAGCTCCAACCGGGATGCTGGTGGACCAAAAGATCGAGTACGTCGCGGCGATAACGCAAGCCGAAGCCCTCGTTCTTCCGGAGAAATCGCCTCGGGATCTTTAGGCAGACCGACCGGAACTCGAGCAAGTCCGTAGCTCGGAAAACGTAGTGGAGCGGACCTTCCCCGAGAAATTCATCAAGACGAAAGCGATGATCGAGGATCGCTCCTTCATGGCAGAGGGAGTCTCCGTAGACCGACCAGGAAGGAGAACTCATGGGAGGCCGATTTCCCTCACTAGCTGAGCGTTTGCCATAGAGTACGATGCTTCATATTGGGAGAGGCTTCACTAAGCATGCTTGAGGCTCCTACAAGGTCTGAAGATGCTGGTAGAAGGGACTGAAGGTGGCCAGAATCAAAATTGCTGAAACGATGCCGACGAAGGCCACGGAAAGAGGCTCAAGAGTGGCCAAAGCTGATTCTATAGCGCACTCTGTCTGGAAGTCGGCAAACCTGGCTGCGGTTTTCAGACAATTCTCGAGGGTGCCGGTGACCTCACCCGGGGCCAAGAGGGCTTCCATATCCTTGGGGAAGACAGGGTTTCGAGCTATGGCCTCCGTCAGGGTTAGACCGTGCCTTAGATCCTCACGAACCTTTGCCAATCGGTCTTGGACGGTCAGCATGACGGTGGCTTCTTGAGCCAAGGCCAGGGAGCGATCCAGGCTGAGTCCGCTCTCGAGCATGAGCGCCAAATGCCGGGCTAGGGCTCCCGCCTGCAGTCTGGAAACCAAGGGTCCAAGGAGTGGCTGAATCAGGATCAAGGACTCCGCCGTCCTCTGGTGCTTGGGGTTCTGCAAGGCTGTCCAGCAGGCTGCGGCCAGACTGCTCACAAGCAGTGTCGCGCCTAGGAAACCGTGACCGCTGGAGAGAGTCGTCCAGGCTTGGTGGAGAAAAGCCATGTCCGTCGCCTCTAGGGGAAAATGGTGGTGCAAGGTCCGGCTCATTCCCAGACCTAGTCCACCTAGACCCAGGGAGATAAAAACCAAGAGAAAGCTCGGATACAGAAGTTTCGAGGAAACCTTAGATCTCAGTTTCCATCGGTGCTCTTCGTCATCGGCGAGCCTAGTGAGGATGGATTGTAAGCGACCGCTTTCCTGACCTATCGCGAGGGCTGCGATCTGACTGGGTCGAAAAAGGCCGCTTTGCTCGAGAGCTTTCCAAATCGGTTGGCCTCGACTGAGGTTCAATGGGATAGAATGAAGGGAGTCCACCAGCTTCTTGTCACGGCTCTCGGCTTGTTCAGCCAACGCCTCCGTGGCCAAGTGAATCCCGATTCCTGAACTGAACATCACCTGGAGTTGTCTTAAGTACAGCGCCCGTTCTAGGCTGCTCCAAGCCTTGAGCGAGCGGGGTCTAACAGGCGGTGGGTCACTCTTTTCCCTGGCTGAGTTCCTGGAGCTTTCTGGCTCAGGTTCCTTGGCTCGCTGTTGGGGTTTGCTGCTGGTCCGTTCTTTGGTGGTCCTTTCTACCTCCAGGGCAAAAAGCCCACGCTGGGCCAAAGCTTGCACGACCTCAGTCGGGGACTGGGCTTCCATCATTCCCTGATGTAGGCCGCCGGACCGGTCCGTTGCGGTGTAGCAGTAGAGTCTCAAGGGAAGCCTCAGGGTGCGTAGACCACGAGTGGGGCATCTCGTCCGTCCAGGGAAACCTCGCCCAGACTTCTTCCTGAGCTCAAGCCACTACAGCGATAGGTCTCTTCATCACAGAGGACTGCCTCACCCATTCGCTTCGTCAGTTTCTCCAGGCGAGCAGCGATGTTGACCACGTCGCCTAGGACGGTGTATTCCCGTCGTCGGCTCGTTCCCAGATCTCCGAGTACCGCGAAGCCTGTAGCCAAGCCAACTCCTAACCGGAGTTGACTTTCGACGTTCGTTCGGACCATGGCCTGAGCAGCCAAGAGCGCCTGCTGCTCCTGCTGTTCCAGGGGAATCGGAGCGCCAAAAACAGCCAGCAAACCATCGCCAAGAAACGACAGCACCGTTCCTCCAAATTCGAGTACCGTTTCGGTTACCGCTTCGAAATGCTCATTGAGGACCTGAAGCAACCGATCGGGCTCCACCTGTTCTGAGTATCTTGAAAAACCCCGGAGATCACAAAACATGACGGTCACCCTCCGACGTTGAGCGGTCAGGGCGTTGTCTGGTCGAGCCAGGATCTGCTCGACTACGGGTTCGGCAACATAGCGACTGAACAGCTCTCTCACCCGATCTTTTTCTGCTTCCAGGCGGGCCCGAGCTAGAGCCGCTGCCGCTTGGGAGGCGAAAGTCTCTAAGAAGTTGAGGTCGTCCTCGGTGAAAGCTTCGAACTGAGCGCTGTTATCGGCGTAAAGAACTCCTAAGGGACCGTCCATGCCAGGGAGAGGGGCGCAGAGCACCGAGCGCAGGCCAAACTCTCGAACCGAAGGAGCCTCTCTAAACCGATGGTCTTGGATGGCGTTGGAGGTTCGCACAGCGGTCTGGCTGGCGTAGCAGTGAAAAACGATGGAGCGACTCACCTGAAACTCCTCGGCGTAAAGATCTCTGCGGGTGAAGTTGCGGGCAGTTCGGAATTGAAGCTGCCCTCCATGGACGTGGTCCATGAGCATGATGAAGCCTCGCTCGGCTCCCAAGAGTTCGATGAGATGGTCCATCATGATTTCGAGAACGGTGGAGAGGTCTTTGATGGAGGGGACGACCTTGAAGACTCGATGAAGTATCTGCAAGCGATCTTGGGGGCTTGGAGTTGACTGTGGCGAGAAGTTGTCCATCGTCGCCCTGCTGTTCACTCGTCGCTTTTGGATGGGACAATAGGAAAGTGAACCTTGAAGTTCGGACCTTTCCCTCCTGACTCCCATTGCAACAGGGATTGTCGAGTTGGGAGGCGTTCGAGAAGGTCTTTCAAAGGCTGAAGGTTTTGGGGCGCTCCCCCAAGCGAAATTTCGTCTTTAATCTCCAAGACCAGGTACTGTCCAGCCGGCACCTCGTCAGGTTGTCCAGGTTTGTCGGTGCAGTAGAGAGCCCGAAGAATTCGTAAGGTCATGGGCTCTGTGGGGTCGAGGAAGCCTCTCTTGAAAAGCGTGAGATTTAAGATCAAACGGTCGAAGGCGATGGGGTCGAGAGTCAGCGCCGGCACCGGGTCTGCGTCTGAAAGCAGCAGGATTTCTTGGCCACAGAGGCTCTCGAGGAGGGGAAGCATCCGCTGCAGCCGCAGGTCTATGGACAGGGGCAATTTGGGACCGAGGGAAGTCTTCTCCGAACGTCTGTGGTCTTCAAGAAGTTGAAGGGCGCCAAGGTCTGCTTGGACAATTTGGTCCGCCAAAAGTCGAGATTCGGACTCTGGGGCCGAGGATTGAGACAGTTTCTCCGCCAGAAGTCTGCTGTGCGTCAACACCGTCTTCAGGTCGTGCATCAAATAGGAGATTCGTCTCTCCTGCTCGATGAGCTTGTCGGTCAGCAGGAGGGAGCCGTCAGGAGTCACTCCAGAGGCCGAGAGAGCCAGACTTGGTTCATCCAAAGGCCCTGACCTTCGACCATTCAAGCGGCGGATCTTTTTGATGCTGGCTGAGGTCAGGTTGACCAGATACTCCAGAAGTGGGACTTCATTGAGAGGGAGCTCTCGGCCCGTGGCGCGCACCAACAGACCCTGATTGCGAGAACTATCCATCCCGGACACGGGATAAAATTGCCAGCGGGTCTCTTCCGTGGTTGGCCACGCCCTAGGGACATTTTCGGACATTCCGATGCGGACCGTGAGTTTACCGTCGGTCACCTCCACAATGATCGCTTCATCGAGCGAGAAGAGCTGGCAGCTGGCTTTCATCAATTTGTGCAGAGCGGTGTCGGCAGAAAGGCAATCACTCAACTCCAAGCTCCAACGACCCAACTCCAGGAGTTCCTCATAGCTCCAATGCCAAGCTCGACTCTCGCGACACAGGAGCCAGTCGGTTTCCGCCCTGAGGGCACCCTTAAGGGTGGGTGGTTCGTTTCTTTCTTGGTGGAGCCAAAGGAGGCGAGACTCGAAAGCGGCAGTCAACTCGGCTTCAAAACTCATGCCAAGTTCGACGGCTGCCTCTCGACTCTCTCGGAGATACCTGGCTGCTGCCTTGATATTTCCCAGAAGAAAGCTGTGCAGTCCTTTCTCTCTGAGAACGTGGGGAAGATTGGTTCGATATCTCCGAGCTAAACTCTCTGCTCGCCGAAGGGTGGAGGCCACCTGAGCCAGCCGTTGTCTCCGTCTTGGTCCCTCACTTTTTTGGGCGCAAAGCCGCTGGGCCGTAGCCAACCAACAGGGAATGCTCGAGGCGTAGAAATGCGAGACGTTTCGCTTTTGATAAGTGTTCCAGGCTTCCGAGAGCAAGGTTGCCGCCCGTTCAGGATTCCGCTGACGTAGCTCCATCAAGGCTTCCGCCGACAGGAGTTCGCAGGTTCTTTGGAGGTCTAGACTAACGAACTGCTTCTCGCGTTCGAGGCTCGCGGAGGGGAGATTTCCTTGGGCCGCTCTGGCCCAGGTGTATAAATTGTCTCCAGCGGCCAAACGGTCATTGATTTCTAACCCGGTGCGATGGGTTTCTCGGGCAGTGAGGACCGCCTTCTCGAGAGCCCCCTGGCAGTAATAGGTGAGCCCCAAATGATAGCGGGCCCCGTTCTCTTCCCAACGGTCGCCCGTCTCCGCTAAGAGCCGAGTTGACTCTTCGAGAAGCTTTCGTGCTTCGGTGAGGCGCCCGGCACCCAACAAAACTGCTCCCCCAAAGTGGGCCGCCTGACCCTGCACCCAGCGATCTCCGAGCTTTCTGGCACTAGTCACGGCTCTTTCGCCGTATTCGTGAGCTCTCTTCCACCAGGGAAGTGCGCTCATGGCGATGGCGTGATTGGCCCAGGCCCGGCAAAGTTGAGGAGAATCTTGGTACCGTTCGGCGATATTCAGCTCCTTGAAGTGAGCCCAGATCGAGGGAATGGGTCCCTCAAAAAACCAGAGAATATACGCCAATCGATTGTATAGGCTGACTCGCATGAGATCCTTGGGAGAGCTCTCCAAGGTCTTGACAGGCCTCTTGAAACGATGGAGTAGCCCTTGTGTGGCCTGCACGCCGATCTCTTTGACCAGGGCTAGGAGAAAGGACTTAGGAATCTTCTCGCCTTGCAACTTCAAGCCTTGGATGATGTTTTCTCGGGCCAACTCCAAACTATCTTCTTTGAAATGCACGTCACCTAAGAGCAGCAGGATTTCTGTTTTCTCGTGGGGGTCCCGAGATAATTCCAGAGCGGCCTGAAGTTTGAGCCGACTTTCACTGTAGTTCCCGGTCAAGCGGAAACAGTCTCCCAAGGCTAGATTGGTCGACAAGAATTTGGGAGAGTCTTCAGATTGAGCCTTCAAGGCTAGTTCCAGATAAAAGATAGAGGCGGTCAAGTCGTGCTCTGCACGGGCCAAATGGGCTGCCTTGAGGGCTTCTTCAAGCCCTTTCTCTGGTTCACCAGAGGCAGCGAAATGGAAAGCGATCTCGAAGACGTTGCTGGCAGAGGTTTGCCGCAAATGAAGAGCCGCTCGTTGGTGGACCGTTTTGACCAAGTCGGGATGAATCAGAGCTGAAGCCGCATCTCGCCATCGGTCGTGGGTGAATTGGCACGAGTCGCCTTCGAGTCGAAGCATACCCTCAGAGATCGCTTCCTCTAGCGAAGCCTCTTCTCCGGCACAGGCTCTCAGCAGGTCCAAGGAAAACTCACGCCCGAGCACTGAAGCTACTCCCAAAGCGGTCTTGGTTTCGGCCTTTAGGTTAGAAAGGCGCGCCTCGAAGAGGTCCCCGCGCTCTTCGCTGGTTCGTAGGAATTGAAGCAGCAGAAAGGGGTTTCCTTCTGCCCGCCTTCTAGCGCTCTCGATAAGGGTTGGAGACGCCAGAGGTTCGCTGACTCTCAGGAGCTGCTCGGCTTGCTGGTCGCTCAAGGGGGGCAAGCTCAGGGTTTGAGAGTACCGTTGCCTCAAGGCGTGGGTTGGGTCCAAGTCTTCTTGGCGAAAAGCTGCAACCACCAAGGCATTCTTTCCCTCTTGGGCCCAAATTTCCAAGAAGTGCAAGGTCAGACGGTCGGCCCATTGGGCGTCATCGAGAATCAAGAGGGTGGGACGATGGCTGCCCAAGAGAGTGAAGAGCCGAGTTAACCAGATGACCGTGGCCCTGAGTGGACCGTCCCTACTGGTTTTCGAAAGTGAGGAGAGCAGGGGAGGCCTAACATTGAGAGTTTGCTCGAGGAGAGAGGCAAGTTCTGAGTCTTCATCGATCTCTCGGTCCAATTGGCCGAGCGGTTCTCGGAAGAGTTTGAATGGTGTTGGAGCGACTTCTCGGTCGGACTTGGCCCATAGGACTCTTCCTTGGACCTTGCGACTCCAGTCCTGAAGGAGTCGGGTCTTTCCCCCTCCTGCCGGGGCTTGAACAAACTGAATTCCCCCAGACGCGAGAGCTTGGTTGAGGGTTTCTAAGGCTTGCTCACGCCCCAAGAGGGGAGGGTCAAGCCGACCGTTGAGAACTGGGGATACGTCTAGTCTGCGTAGAGATTGAGCAAGATGGACGCAACTTCCCTGTTCTCTCAAGGACGCCCGCTCGTGTTCTGAAAGGTACGGCTCCAATAGGCCCAAAACCGAGTGGGCACTCAAATCACCACTCAGTGGAGTCGTATTGGGAGCCCTGGTCAGGCCTAGAAATATTAGCCGCCCTGTCTCCTCTTCGACGATCAGATCTCGCTCATCAAACTGATACCTCGGGAGCTCAAGAGTTTCAAGCTCTGCCAAAATGTCGAGCAATTCGGCTCCAAACTTGAGAGCTTTCTCTCTAGACCGGACCGCTTGGCTCCAAGATACCCCCGAAATCCACTCTTCGGTGAGCAAGAGACGTTCTTCACCGTCGATGAGGCCACCGTGCTTAGGTAGGAAGCCGAGATTCGCCTCTGCTAGACGCTTCCACATAGTCAGAAAAGCCTCGATTTGGGCAGCAGAAAGGTGGGCCTTAGACAAGCAATGTATGGCAAGCCGACGCTGGTTTTGCTCGCCTTGCCAGACCGTTTTGTATAGGGACTCTTTAATCAGTTCGATGTTGGAAAATTGATTTCCTAACAAGGCCCCGAGATCGAGTTGTGAAGTGCCTGGGGTTCCCATCGTAGTAGAAGTATACCGCGCCGGACAGGTGTCGACAATACGAAGATGCGGGCCGGTTCTATTTTTCTATATGCAAGACCGGAAACGGATTTTTGGATTGCTCGTTAACTCCGCTTTCCTCGGCTCCGTCTTCGGCCTCCGCTGCGGGGCAGGCCGTCGGGATCGGTGTCGTGCTGCACCGCGCGTGGGGCTCCTTTGGGTTGGCCTGGGGCCGGTTTTTCCATATGGTCTTCGGGGACGATCTCGTCGTCGTCGTACCAGCCCCCGGTGTCTCCCGGTCGCTGCACCGGATACTTCTTGTTGATCAACACCAGAATTGGAGCTGCCACGCAGATCGAGGAGTAGGCTCCCGCCAGGATTCCCACCAGCAAGGCAAAGGCGAAGTTGGCCAGAGTGTCTCCCCCGAAGTAATAGATGGCCAACAGCGTGACCAGAGTGGTTAGGGTGGTGTTGATGGAGCGACTCATGGTCTGATTGAGGGACTCGTTGACCAGCTTTTCGTAGGGGGCGTGCTCCTCGTCGGGGTTGTCGTTCCACCAATCGTTCAGGTTTTCTCGGATGCGATCGAAGATGACCACCGAGTCCATGACCGAGTAACCCACCACGGTGAGCAAGGCGGCCACGAAGGGAGAATCGATCTCCCGTCCAGCTAGGGAGTAGAAGCCGACCATGATGATCACATCGTGAACCAGAGCCAAGTCTGCCGTTAAACCGTAGCGCAGTTGGTTTCCGAAGCGAAAGAAGATGTACAGCAACTGCATCAGCAGAGCCAGAATGAGAGCCTTGATGGCGTTTCGAGTCAGCTCGCCGGAAATGGTCGGCCCGATGGACGCGGTTCTCAGTTCTTTGAGTCCGCCAAACTTCTCCTCGAGATGCTGGAGAACGGCCTGGGTTTGGGTGGGCTCCAGAGGAGCTCCGCCCTCCAGGGTGAGGCGGACGATCACTTTTTGGTACTGGGCCGGGTCGCCCTCGTCGGGCTTGGGGTCGGTGAGAAACTCGGTGCCGACCTGCACGCTCACTTCCCCCAAGCCTTCGAAATCGGCTAGGGCTTCTCTCACGGCCGGGGGAGTGGTCTCCTGAAAAACCCCAACTTCCACGATGGAGCCGCCGGTGAAATCCAGTCCTTTTTTGAGGCCGTTGGTGACCAGAGACGAGATGGCGATCACCAACAGGAAGGCGGAGATGGCGAAGAAGGTCTTGCGACGCCCTACCAGGTTGTAAGTTCTGGTATTGAAACTGTAGCCCCAAACGATGAGGGCGATGATGGCGACGACCCAAACGGCTAATCCTAAGTATTGCATCGGGTTACCCTCCGTAGACCTTCGGGTTTTTTATCCCGAGCGTAAGGATGGAAAAGTCCAGAAACTGTCTGGTGACGAAGGTGGCGGTGACCACACTCCAGGCGGTACCGAGCATCAGCGTCAAACCGAATCCCTTGATGTTGGCTGAGCCCAGGGCAAAGAGGATGGCCGCACCGAGAATGGTGGTCAGATGCCCGTCGATGATGGACGAGAACGACTTCTGGAATCCGTAATTTATGGCGTCCCGCATGCTTCTCCCCCGACCCAACTCTTCTCTTATTCGTTCAAAGATCAAGACGTTGGCGTCCACCGCCATTCCAATGGAGAGAATAAAGCCGGCTATCCCCGGCAGCGTCAGGACGAACTGCATGGTGGGTATATTCATGGAGGCCAGCACGATGACCGTGTAGACCATGAGGGCGACTCCGGCGATGATCCCCAGCATTCGATAGTAGAACACGATATAGCACATCACCAGAAGTAACCCAACCAAGGCGGCGTTCAATGAGGTTCTCAGGGACTCGGCCCCCAGGGTCGGAGAGACGGTGTAGGACTCCAGGATGGCGACGTCTACGGGCAAGGCGCCGGCGTTGAGGAAGTTGGCTAGGCTGACCGCTTCCTCTTTGGTGAAGCGTCCGGTGATCACTCCGTGGCCTCCGGTGATGGGGCTATTGACGATAGGAGCGGAGATCTCTTCACCATCAAAGAAGATCCCCAAAGGTTTGTTGACCAACTCTCTGGTCAAGCTGGCAAACTCTCTAGTCCCTTGGCTCGTCATACTGAACGAGATGCGCCAATTCTCTTGCTCTGAAGTGGGGTCGATCTCGGCGGAAGCTCGCTGAACCGCCGAGCCATCAAGACGGGTGGTCCAAGTCAACTCCCGGTCAGCGGGGTTGTAGAGAGACTCTTTGAACTCCAGGCGACCGGCTCTTCGAACCATAGCTTCGGCCTGTCGAAGGTCGGTGACTTCCGGGATTTCGATGATCAGCCGATCCACTTCTTCGGGGGTGATCACGATCTCCTGATTTCCGTCTGGGTCCAGTCGCTTCCGAAAGACTTGGATGGCATGCTCTTGGATTTCCTTGGTGATGGTGATCTGTTCCCCACTTTGGGTGACATCGAGAAGTTCGACCGAGATATGAGAGCCGGAGCGGAGATCCAGACCGAGGAGCATCTTTGAACTCATCTCGCTG
>JBJHCR010000011.1:22118-41834 GCA_050486105.1 Vulcanimicrobiota bacterium | reverse complement strand
ACCCTAAAGAGGCTGTGCGCCGAATCAACCCACATCGCCAAACTCGCCCTTTTTCCGCCATGGGAACCGCAAATTCTTGCAAATAGGTCCACTATGAGCTTCAAATTTGCAATTCCCCTGACGAAAAAATTGCTTCGTTTGGACTCGGGGCGATTCGGCGCACAGCCTCTTGAGTCATTATATCTCGCTCGCGGGACTTTTCCCACTACCAGCTTAGAGGGGCCATGTTTCCGAGATGTGTCGGGCCCTTTGCCAGGTTATTGCCGCCATGTTGCCGTCAAATGAACTCAAAGGCGGTTTTCTACAAACCTCCGACTCTTCGGTTGAATGATCCCGGCAGCAGCCTCCTAGAGCTCCGGTTGTCCCTCATGCCAGGAGCAGGCCTCGGTTTTCGGGAACAAAAGGGGCATGATGGATGCGGAACGAGAGGCCCTGCTTTTTCCAGCTAGTGAACCTTTTCGTGAGGGGAGCCTAGACGTCGGAGATGGTCACCAGTTAGCTTACCAAGAGTATGGCAACCCCGAGGGAATTCCGGTGGTCTACCTTCATGGAGGGCCCGGGGCTGGTTGTGAGCCCTACTATCACCGCTATTTCGATCCGAAGGCCTTTCACATTGTGACTTACGATCAGCGCGGCGCTCCGTTGTCTCCACCCAAGTCGTTCTTGGTGGACGGAAATCCCTTGCGCCTAATCGAGAACAATTCTCCAGCTCACCTGGTCGAGGACCACGAGAAGCTGAGACTCCATTTGGGCTTGGAGAGTTGGCATCTGTTTGGGGGGTCCTGGGGGGCGACCTTGGCTCTGCTCTACGCCGAGCGCTTTCCAGATCGAGTCCTCAGCCTCACTCTTCGCGGGGTGTTCATGATGCGCGCTGACGAGCTCGATTGGTATTTGCACCGGACTCGCACCTTCTATCCCGAAGTTCATCGAGAGTTTCTCGAGTTTCTCCCCGAGGATGAGCGTGAGAACTTGGCTGAGGCCTACTATCGCCGATTGATCGACCCTCGACCCGAGGTGCACCTGGCGGCAGCAGCGGCTTGGACCCGCTATGAAAACGGGTACTCTTTTATGGAGATTCCGCCTGATGAGGAGCGCAACGAGCGCCCGGTCAAGGCTCTTCCCTTTGCCTTGATCGAAGCCTACTACATGTCTCAGTTCATGCCCGATGACACCATTATGGAGGAGGTCGGTCAGATTCGGCATTTACCAACCCACATCGTTCAGGGGCGCCACGATTGTTGCTGTCCTCCTATGTCGGCTTACGATCTCAGCCGTGAGTTGAGGTACTCTGGAGTTCACCCAAGCAGGCCATTCCGGTGGCATGCCGGCAAACGTTCGAGGACTGGTGGCGGCTTCTGAGCGCATTCGCCACTCGGGTTCTCCCGTCGCGAAGTCCAGGTGAGCTGCTCGGCACTCCATGCTGCTCTGGCTACTCCGAAGGGTTGGGAAGGAGACCGGGCTTTTTTTTCGTAGCTTCGCCGGCGCCCTTTGCGGGTGTTGGAGGAAGACATGGCTAAGGTTTTTGTAAGTGACCCCCTGTCGGAGGAGGTTTTGAATGAGCTTCGTTCCGAGTTGGAGGTTCACGTTGAGACCGGGCTCACCGAGGAGCAGTTGGTGGCCAAGATCGACGGATTCGACGCTCTTCTGGTTCGCTCTGGCACTCAAGTGACCAAAGCGGTGATCGAAGCCGCCAAGAGTCTGCAGGTGATCGGTCGGGCGGGGGTGGGGGTCGACAACATCGATGTTCCTGCGGCTACCGCCCGGGGAATTATGGTGATCAACTCACCCCAAGGAAACACCATCAGCGCGGCCGAGCACACCTTGGCCTTGATTTTGGGTGCTGCTCGACGGATTCCAGCCGCCCATCGCTCCATGAGAGATGGGGCTTGGGATCGCAAGTCTTTCACTGGGAATGAACTCTACAACAAGACTCTCGGGGTGGTGGGTTTCGGCCGCATCGGTCGTGAGGTGGCCACTCGCGCCGCCAGTTTCCGTATGAAGGTGCTGGCCTTTGACCCTTTCGTCAGCGACGATTCGATTCGTACCGGGGGAGCTGAGCCGATGGAGCTCGACCCACTGCTGGCAGCCAGCGATTTTGTCACCTTGCACGTCCCTAAGGTCAAAGAGACCGCCGGACTTTTCCATCACCAGAGGCTGATGATCATGAAGCCGGGAGCTTACCTGGTGAACTGTGCTCGAGGAGGCATAGTCGACGAAGACGCCCTGTGTCAGGTGCTTGAAAGCGGTCATTTGGGAGGTGCGGCCTTCGATGTTTACGAGGTGGAGCCCCTACCCAGTGACTCCCCCTTGCGCTCCGCCAAGAACCTAGTGATGACCCCTCACTTGGCGGCCTCTACCGAAGAGGCCCAGTTGCGGGTGGCCGTGGATGTAGCAGAGCAAGTCAAGGAGGTCTTAGCAGGTCGCTCCCCGCGCTCTGCGGTGAACCTGTCCTACGTTCCTCCGCAGCTTCTAAGGGAGTTGAGGCCCTACGTGGTGCTCTGCGAGCGCATGGGGACCTTCTTGTATTCTTTGCTGGGAGGTAAGGTCGGCCGTATTGAGGTGACCTTCAAGGGACGTTTGTCCGACCACGATCTAAGCTTGCTTACTAAAGCTGCCGTCAAGGGTGTTTTAGCCTGCGGTTCGCCTGAGACGGTGAACTTTGTGAACGCCCAGTTAGTGGCTGAAGAGCGAGGAGTTGAGGTTCGGGAAACCAAGTCTCCCATTTCGGCGATTTACTCCAATGTGGTGGAAGTCAATTTGGTGACCGATCGCGGAGAGATGTCCACCACCGGTGCCATCTTCGAAGATGACCAGCCTAGAGCGGTGGCCATAGACGGGCTTCGGCTGTCGGTGATTCTTTCGGGTCATAAGTTGGTGACTTGGCAGAACGACGAACCTGGAGTGGTGGGTCGAGTGGGAAGTCTTTTGGGTGAGCAAGACATCAACATCGCTGAGATGCAAGTGGGGCGGGCCACCCCGAGAACTCGAGCCATCATGGTCATGTCCATTGATGACGCCCCCAACCGACAAACCCAAGAGAGAATAGCCCAGTTGGCGGGCATCGAAAGGGCCAGGTTTGTCACTCTGGACGGGCTAGGCTAGAGTTGACCTGGTTTGGCTCTCCAGTCCTCGTGGTAGAGGAGATTTCGGACAGGTCTCAAAACGCGGGGGCTCAGGTCACAGAAAAGGAACGGATATATGGCGACTAAAACAAAGCACAATTTGAATTTGGCACGGATCGGCGAACAGATCGATCTCCTACTAACTGAAATCTATGGAGAGTACGTCGCCCAGGGGTCTCCCACCAAATTGGGTGGGCTCAGGTTCTTGGACGTTCCCAGTGCCAAGACTTTCGCTTTCGAGAAAACTCAAGCCCTGGACGACTCCAATCTGTTGGTGTTGTCGGCGCCTGCAGTCAGCAATCAGAAAGTGATCGAAGGACAAATGAAGGAAGGCCCCCACGCCAATGCTCTGCACGAAGTGGTTCTGAGAACCAGCGCCGATGCTGGCAAAGGAAACAAATTCTTCCTAGAAATCGCCTATAAATTGGCTACTCCCAAGTGGGTGACGGAAGCTCGAGTCAGCAAGGTGGCCGAACAAGAAGCCTGCAACGGCAACGAGGCTGTGACCCTGATTCTCAAGGAAGAAGTCTTGCCGGTGGCTCGAGAAGTGATGGCTTATTTCATCGGTATTGTCCGAGAGCACAGTAAAGACGACGCCATCCTTTAGGACCCCAAGATTGTAGGCTGCTCAGTTCTGCTCCAACATAATCGGGGCGAGGGCTGTTTGCAGCTTTTTTCGTGCTCGATTCAGCCTGGATCGGACGGTTCCGATGGGAATGTCCAAGATCTCGGAGATGTCCTGGTACGAGAGACCTTCGCCGTCAAACAGAATCAGAGGCTCTCGGAATTCGTCCGGGAGGTCGTCGATGGCAGCTTGGATCTGCTCTCCCCAATCTCGAATCTCGAATATGGTTGCTGGATCGTTCCGGATTTCCTCGTTACTGGAATCTTTGAGTTGGCTGTAAAGGTACCATTCCTCGGTGTCGTCTAAGGATGTTTCGTCGGGAGCCCGGTTTGACCGCTCCACTCGATTGAGAAAGAGATTCTTGAGAATCCGAAAAAGCCAAGCTTTGCAATTGGTGCCTGTCTTATAGGAGCTCCAAAATCTATAGGCCCTCAAGTAGGTGTCCTGCAAGAGATCCTCTGCGTCCTTGTCGTTGCGAGTGAGACGCAGGGCATAACGGTAGAGAGCATCTAGGTGCGGCATAGCCTCTTTTTGGAAATCCGCTTCCATGGCCGAGCGTTTCTCGTCTCGAGGAGGGCCCTCCTCTATCGCCAATTCGACAAAGCCTCTAAGGAACCTGAATTGCTCTGAAGGCAAGCAGGCTTAGCAAAGAGGATGCAGAACCAGGGGGCGGGAACGGATGAGGTCCGGTGGCCTTCGCGGTCTTCAAAACCGTTGTGGTGCTGAAAGGTGCTGGGAGGGTTCGACTCCCTCCCGTTCCCGCCATTTGGCTTTTCGGTGGGCTGAGCAGAGTTCCGTTGGAAGGAAGGGCCGAAATCGAACAGAAGTTCATTGTCGGCTGGAGTATCGTGGGTTAAATAGATGGAAGCTGAACTTAAAGAGCCCGAGGCTAAGGAAGAAGAGACTGACGTCAAAGCCGGGGAAACCGCAGAGGCTGAGGAGGTCGCGGCAGAAGAGGGAACCTCAAAGGATACCCGTCTTCTGGTCGCTATTGGAGATCTTCATGGAGACTATTACCGTCTCGAGAGACTCTTGCGAGAAAACGATCTGATCTTGCCTGGAACCATGGCTTGGAATCCCGAGGCCTCCCAGGTCGACTTGGTTCTGATAGGGGACTACGTAGATTGGCGAAACGAACCTTTGGAAGGCCCTCAGGCCGAGTGGGTGCAAGGGGCGAAGAGAATTCTCGACAGCCTGTACGCGCTCCACTTCCAATTGGAATCGCTAAGAGAGCAGAATGACAATTTTGATTCTCATCTCTACACCATTCTCGGCAATCACGATGAGATGATGATTGAGGCTCACTCGGTCTTCGCTTTTATGGAGATGGACCGCTTAGAAGACTTCCTGGCTTCGGTAGGTCAGAATCGCCACGTTCGTCAGGCCATCGCCGGTCTGGATCTCGAGCAAGCAGAAATTGAACGACTATTGAAGTTCTTAAATTGGTACGTCCAGGGTGGTCAGGCTACGGTGGAAGGTTACGGCAGCCTGCTGAAGTGGAAGGAGGCTATGGACACCGAAATGGGGGACTTCCTGAAGCGCTATCTTCGGTTAGGAGTGGTCATCAACGATCGACTCTATGCTCACACCGCTCCAGACCCTAGACATTTCTGGCTCCCCATCGACGAAATCATGAATCTCCCCGGGGACCAGTATAAATTGGCTAAAGAGTCCTTTCTCTGGAGCCGAAAAATTTGGGGCTATGACTATTGCACCGGCTCCAGAACGGTTCCGTTCACTCCCGAGGAGATGGACGAGATGCTCTCCGGCCTCGGAGTTAAAGGTGTCGTGGTTGGACACACTCCACTCCCTCACGATGGTAAACCCGTGGTGGCTTACGAGGGCCGAGTCATCAATATCGACCTTCACGCCTTCCCGGGAAGCGAAGCTTTTATCGAGCGCTACGTGCCCGAAAGCGAAAAGAGCACACCCCTTAGAGATCCAGCCCTAGGCCGCTGAATTGAACGATTTGGCCGCTCGACTATGACCGCATCTCAAGTTTGCAGCCAAGCCCAGGCTTTGGTTGCCAATGTTCGTAGAGTTATTCGCGGAGATGGAGCTGCGGTGAATCACACCGTCATTGCTCTACTGGCAGGTGGCCATGTGTTGCTAGAAGATGCTCCTGGGGTCGGAAAAACCATACTGGGTCGCAGTTTGGCCCGTTCCCTGGACTGCGACTTCGCTCGAATTCAGGGCACCCCGGACCTGCTCCCTTCGGACCTCACCGGAATTGAGATTTTCGATCAGCGCGAAGTGAACTTCGTTTTTCGTCCCGGACCACTCCATCATCGCATTGTCCTGGTGGACGAAGTCAATCGGGCCACTCCCAAGACTCAGAGTGCCCTCTTGGAGGCGATGGAAGAACGACAGGTGACCGTGGACGGAACCACTCATCGGCTGCCGGAGCCATTCTTGGTGATCGCCACTCAAAATCCCATAGAGCTCGAAGGGACTTTTCCTTTGCCTGAAGCTCAGTTGGACCGCTTCTTGCTGAAAACTTCGCTAGGCTATCCCGACCGGGAGTCGGAGGTCGCCATCTTGCTAGATCAGAAAGACCAGCATCCCTTAGAGGATCTGAAGCCGGTTCTCTCATCTGAGCAAGTCAAGTTGCTTCAGGAGCAGACCAAGAAGGTCGCGGTCAGTTCGGCACTCTTGGGATACATTGTCGATCTGGTGCGACACACCCGGCGCGACGACCCCGATCTCACAGGGGTTTCACCTCGAGGGGGATTAGCTTTGAGGCGAGCAGCTCAAGCCTGGGCTTTTCTGCAGGGACGAGACTATGTCACTCCCGAAGATATCCAGGAACTGGCGTTGGCGGCGTTGGCGCATCGCGTCTATTCGTCCGTCGACCCAACTGGTCAGGTTGGAGTTCAACTTGTGACCGAAGCTCTCAGCGAAGTAGGAGTGCCTGTATGAAGTCAGAGCCAATGCGGCGCGGTGTGGAAAAGATCCACCTGGGTAATGGAAGATACTTGAGCAGCAGGGCCATCAGCATGGAGTGGTTTGGAGATGAAACCGAGGATGAACTCGAGACTTTAGCGAGGCTCTCGTTTGAAGTCGATGAAGACGAATACAGTGAAATGGCTCGGTTAGGGATGGTGGATTCGGAGGAGAACTCCGAGGAGGTGCGAGGTCGCACGAACATTATCTTGCGAACCGACCGCGACCTCATAGATGAGGAAGAAGAAGCTCTGGCCCAGGAATGGGAAGGGAGCCTCGAAGATCCCCTGCATCCCCTGAAGGTTTGGGTGAATCTCGATTTTTGGGAGGTCGAGGAGGTCAACTAAACCTCTTCGTTGCCTCAGGTTTTAAGGAGGACCTGTGATCAGAGTCCGTTTTGCCCCGAGTCCAACGGGGTTTCTTCACGTGGGTGGTCTGAGGACTGCCCTTTACAACTGGGCCTTTGCCCGCAAAACAGGTGGAGTCTTTCTGCTGCGCATAGAAGACACCGACCGCTCGAGGCTTGTCGAAGGGGCGGTCGACAATCTGTTGGAAGCTTTGGCTTGGGCGGGCTTGGAGGCTGATGAGGGACCCCACAAGGGCGGCCCTCACGGGCCTTACGTACAGAGCGAGCGCCTAGCTCTATATCAGCAGCATATCAAGCTTCTGGTGGACATGGGGAAAGCCTATCCCTGCTTTGCGACTCCGGAAGAGCTTTCGGAGATGCGCGAGCAACAGCAGCAGGCTGGGGTCAACCCCATGTACGACGGACGCTACCGGGATCTCGACCCGGTGGAGGCTCAGCAGCGGATCGCCGCTGGAGAAGCACACGTGTTTCGCTTGAAGGTACCCAAAGGAAAGGACATCGCTTTCGAAGATCGAGTCCGTGGATCTATCGTGATCAACAGTGACACGGTGGATGATCAAGTGCTGATGAAGTCCGACGGCTTCCCCACCTACCACTTGGCCGCCGTGGTGGACGATCATTTGATGAAGATCACCCACGTGATTCGAGGGGAAGAGTGGCTGACTTCCACTCCTAAGCACATCTTGCTTTGCCAGGCCTTCGGCTGGGAGCCCCCGGAGTACGCTCACCTTCCCCTGTTGGTGAACGAGCAACGAAAAAAGTTGTCTAAGCGTGACGGTGATGTGGCTGTGGAATCCTATCGGGCTGAAGGGTACTCGGCTCCGGGCCTAGTGAACTTCTTGGCGCTTCTGGGCTGGAGCCCCGGTGACGATCAGGAGTTCTTTCCAGACTTGGAATCAATTTCGGAGCTCTTTTCCTTGGAGCGGATCACCAAAGCTCCCTCGGTATTCGACGTAGCCAAACTCAAGCATATCAACTTTCTTCACCTCAAGGCCATGTCCGAGGCCAAGATCATTGCTGAGTTGCCACCTTTTTTTCAAAGGGCCGGCCTGCCTTTCCCGGAGGAGGCCTTGCTCTGGAAAGTGATCCCTTTGATGCGGGAAAGAGCGACCGTTTTCTCCGATTTTGTGGACGGCTGCCGATATTTCTACCAGCCACCCACCGAATACGACGCTAAGACTGTGCAGAAGCGCTGGAAAGAGGATTCACCTAGTTTGCTCCGAGCTTATGAGGAGCGGTTGAGGAGCTGCGCCTGGGAAGTGGAGGCACTCGAGAATGAGCTTCGTGGCGTGGTGGAGGAAGCAGGATGCGGGGCGGGTCGATTGATTCATCCTGTTCGACTTGCAGTTTCTGGAGTGGGTGGAGGTCCAGGATTGTTCGAACTCTTGGAGATCGTTGGTCGAGAAGGCTGCTTGGAGCGCATCGACCGCGCCCTTGAGGTGTTGGCCGGTCAGAAGGTGTAGTTTGTTTCCGAAGGTCTTGGCTTTGGATTTCGATGGAGTGGTCTGGGATTCAGCTGGAGAGTGCTTGGAGGTGGGTTGGAGGGCTTATCAGAAGATCGGAGGCCCAGAGTTGCCTCCGAAACCCGACCGGAACGCGTTTCTGAGGGGTCGACCGTTAGTCCGCACAGGGCAGGACTTTTATTTGCTGTTCAAGCTCTTGGAACAGGAGCCGGAAGCAGATCTGGGGCAAATTCCGTGGTCTCGCTTCTGTGAGCTGCGAGAGCTTTACCAGGACGAAGCAGAACGTTTCCATCTCCAATTTTACCAGCTTCGGACCCACTATCGGGATACCCAGCCCGCTTTGTGGTTCAGTTGGCAAGGGCCTTACCCCGACGTTGTTGCTTTCTTGGACCGCTGGGAGTCGAAATTTGTCGGCATCGCTTTGGCTACCACCAAGGATGCACGCTCGGCTGAAGTCCTATTGGAGCAAGTTGGTCGCCGCTGGCCAATCTTCGGCAAGGAGGTCTCTCTGGACAAGGGACGTCAACTCGAGTTGATCGCCGGACATTTTGGTGTGCTGCTCGAAGAGGTGCTCTTTTTGGATGATCTGCTCGAAAATCTCCTTCAAGCGGAGAGGGCAGGAGTTTATGGTGCCTTGGCCGCCTGGGGTTACAATACGGAATACTCGAGGCGTGAGGCCGCTCGGCGGGGGTTTCCTGTGTGGCAAGTCTCGGACCTAGAACGGTACCTCACCGAGGATGCTTCGAAGGTGGAAGCATCATGAACGGGGCTTCTGGAACCCTGGTTCTCTTCGATGTGGACGGCACTTTGTTGAATGCTGGAGGGGTCTCCCTCGCTTGCCTCGCGAAAGCTTTTGCTCGGGTTACAGAGCGCAGTTTTCCCGCAGAGATCGCCGCTCACGGGAAGACAGACCCTCTCATCGTCCGAGAGGCGTTTCGTTCGATCGGGCTGGCAAAGAGAGAATGGGTCGAGGCCGAGCAGAAGATCTTGCGAAAGTATCCTCGCTATCTCAGCGAGTCGATAGAGCAATTGAGAGCTGAAAGCCAACTCTTGGAAGGTGTGATTCCTCTACTGAAGCAACTTCGACAACGAGGGGTGCCCTTGGGTCTGCTCACCGGCAATTTGGAGCTTGCGGCCCGCAAGAAGTTGGATGTCTTTGCTTTGAACGAGTTTTTCCCCGTCGGGGGCTTTGGTTCGGACTGCGCTGACCGCAACAGATTGGGGCGAGTTGCTTTGGAACGGGCGTGTCGCCATTACGGTCGGCGGTTCGAAACCGAGCGGGTTTGGGTGGTCGGGGACACACCTCGAGATGTGGAAGCGGCGAGGGCTCTTGGTGCCAAGGCTCTCACGGTGGCCACCGGACCTTTCCGTCGGCCCATGCTCGAGGAATTTCTCCCCGAGGCGGCCGTCGATGATTTCAAGGACCTGTCTGCTGTCATGCGGGTGCTCCAGCAACGATGAAGGTCTTGGTCTGGAAGTTTCGATTGCATTTGCTGAGCGACCCGAGATCTTTGAAAGATAAGCGCAGTGTGGTCCTGAAGTTCCTGGAAAAGGTACGCAAGAAGCATGCCTTCTCTGCTGCTGAGGTTGGGGATCACGAACTCTTCAATGTGGCTCAGTTCGGTTTGTGTTCGGTGGGAACCGATAAAGCCAAGCTCGAAGCCGCCCTAGAAAAATGTCGAAGGTCGGCCGAGGCTTCTTTGCCGGTGGAATTCTTTGACGAAGAAGTCTATCTCGAGCAGTTCTAAAGTTTCATGCAAAAACCTATTCTTTTTAGTCTTAATCGCGAGGCAGGCGGAGACATTCCTATGTTTCGTGACATGGTCTTCGCCCATTGTCAGGCTCAGAGTCGGAATCAACCCTTGCTGGTGGACGGCGCTGCCGAGGATTTGTCACTCTTGGAGTGGTTAGGTGTCACTTTTGAAGTGCCGCCCTCAACCCTTGGATCTTGCGTTTCGGATTCTAGCGGCTATCAAAGCGGCTTCGACGGAGCCCTAGCCGCTTTCACTTCGGTACCGCCTCAGCCCTTGGCGAACTACCGACGGCAGGGACTTCTGGGGGAAACCCTGTACGCTTGTCTCATTCGCTCCAGTTACGGTCCCGACGAAGAGGATTTCTTCCCCACCAAACTGGAGATGAGTCTCACTTTTGATGAAAATAGCTTATTGAAGGGGAATGCTCGTTGGGACCAGGACTACCTTTTGAGTTGTCAGAGGTTCTTTATGGAGGAATTGACTCCCGCCGAGATTCTCTGCAAGGTGCGCGCCGAGATGACAGTAGAGGAACGTGAGCGCGCCGCTGAAGCCTTCGAACAGTGGTTCGAAGAGTTCCAAGGAGTGGCTCTGGTGCTGAGCGAGTTGGTCGAAAACCTGCTACCAATGGTAGGCGTCTTTTCCCGGTTGGTGGTCCGAGACGACCCGGAAGTCCTTTCAGGCTTCTGCGAACAATTCGGGGATTGGTCCCCGGTCCAGATTCAAGAGTGTCTCAAGGCCATGGCTCCAAGCCGGCAAAGGTTTCTCGAGGATCGACTGTTTCCCGGCTTTCCCGAACACACCGGAATCCTGCTGGCGGTGCTAGGCCCCCGCTATATGTCTTGGCGAACCGGAGGAATGTTGGTTCCGTGAGTACCTTTATCGAAAGAAAGTCGCTTGCCTATAGAGGAGCGGGGAAGCCCTTCCCCGAGGACCTGCAGGGTGGGTGCCCCGGCCTGTCTCCTTTGGTGCTCGGTCTCTTGTGGAATCGTGGTTGCCGGACGGTTGACGACGTCGAATCCTACCTCAGGCCGACGGAGGCACTCTTAAGGGACCCTTTCCTCCTAAGGCATCTCGACCGAGCGGTGGCTCTGTTGCGAGATACCCTCGAACGGGGCCGGAAAATTCTGATCCACGGGGATTATGATGCTGACGGAATCTGCGCTACGGCGTTGTTGAGGCAAGCCTTCGAAGAACTCGGCGCCGACGTCGGATACCATGTTCCGGACCGCTTTGAGGAAGGCTACGGACTTTCCATGAAGGCCGTAGATCGCTGTCGAGATGAGGGGTTCGCACTCCTCTTGTCGGTCGATTGCGGCTCCTCGTCTCACCGTGAGATCGAGGCTGCTCAGGCTTTGGGCATTACGGTGATCGTCACCGATCACCATCGAGTTCCGGAGAATCCCCCTGATCCGGACGCTTTTGTCAATCCCCAGCACCCCTTGGACTCCTCACCTTTTTGTGGATTCTGCGGAACCGCTGTGGCTTTCAAGTTGGTCCAGGGTCTCTTGGGATGTCGAGGAGCCGAGCCTGGCCATCTCCTGGACCTGGTAGCTTTGGCTACGGTGGCCGATGTGGTCCCGCTCGAGGATGAGAATAGGGCTCTGGTGGCCTTGGGGCTCGAGGAACTGAGGAAAAATCAGCGTTTAGGACTGAGGGCCTTGATGGAGGTCGCAGGGAGAGAGGCTGAGCAACTCGACTCTACGGCTCTGGCTTTTGCTCTGGCGCCTCGCTTGAACGCAGCTGGACGCCTGGAGCATGCCCGTTTGGGAGTTGAGTTGCTCACGACCCGATGCCCGCAGCAGGCTGAAGGTTTGGCCCGGCAACTCGATACCCTCAACGAGCGGAGAAAGAGCTGCGAAAAATCGGTGAGCGATGAAATCGAGGGCCGGCTTTCCCAGACTCCTGAGCTTTGGCAGGATGGGGCGATCGTAGAGTTTGGAGAAGAGTGGCACGAAGGAGTCATAGGGATCACCGCGGGTCGTTTGGCCGAACGTTATGGGGTGCCGGCCTTGGTGGTGTCCGTTCGAGATGGGCTGGCCAAAGGTTCGGGTCGATCGCCAGAGAACGTCGATCTGTTTGAGGTCCTGAAAGCCTGTCAAGATCTTTTTCTTAAGTATGGTGGCCATCCTAGGGCGGGCGGCTTTTCCCTGGCCCCGGAGAAACTCCCCGATTTACGATCGGCGGTCCTTGAAGCTGCGGCTCGAGTGAAGCAAGGGATGGCTCCTAGGTGGGTCGATGGCTGTTTGTCTCTGCGAGAGGTGGAGTTGTCTTTGGTTGAACAACTCGAGAAACTAGAGCCTTTCGGAGAAGGCAATCCCCGACCCGTCTTCCTTTTGGAGGGAGTAACGGTCGTTGGTCAGCGTCGAGTCGGTCGAGACGGTGACCATCTGCAGTTGGAACTTGAGCAGGCTGGATTGCGTCGTCGAGCCATCGGGTTTCGTCTCGGAGAGTTGGCAGGGGAGCTTTCTCCTGAAAAGCTCAAGTATGATATGCTGGTGCAACTGGGGCGAGAATCCTTTCGCGGAGAAGAGCGCTTGCGCTTACAGGTATTGGGGGTGGTGAGACCCGGAGAGTTGGATTTGCAGCGAGGCGAATCGGTGATCGACCTTCGCCATGTTCGAGAGCGACGGCTCTGGTTAGAGCGCTGCTTGGATTTCTGGCCAAACTCCTTGGCCGTTTGTCGAGACCTAGAAACGGCTCGGAGGCTTTTTCCTAGGTATCAGGAACGGCTCTTCGACTACTCTTGCCCTGAGCCGCCTTCGACTGAGGTGTTGGTGTTGGTGTCTCCGCCGGAAGACGCTGTCGCTTTCGACCGGGTTGTCAGCGGAGTTCAACCCGATCGCCTAGTCCTGCTGTTCGGCAAGTCAGAACTGAGCCACTTGGGAGGCTCTCTTACCAAGAATGCTTGGGACCGCAGCACCGCAGAGATTCTATGGCGGAAACTGAGAGTTTCAACCCGAGGATCCGAGCGTTTTTCGAGAGGGGAGGCGGTGGATCTGCTGGTCGCCCAGACCGGGCTGTCCGAGGGAGTGGTCACCGAAGTTATGGAAGCCTTTCAACAGACTGGCGTCTTATTTTCAGAGTCCACAACTCGACTCCGCTTTGCCGGCTCCAGCAGTCGACCCCTGGAAGAAACCGAAATTTTTCAGCGAAAACATGTCCGGAGTGCCGGCTACTTCGAAGTGCTGAACCTGTTCTCCGGGCTGAATGTGTCTGAGAAGATCCTTCAGCGTTGGGGGCCTCGTAGGATTGAGTCTGCGGGCAAGTCTCGGAGTTTGCTCGGCGGGGCGCAGGGTAAACACGCCAATTGCTAAAAGTAAACGGCGAAAAAGAACGCCTGGAGATGCAACTATGGATCTTTCCCACTACATCCGCGATATTCCCGATTTCCCAAAAGAAGGGATCATTTTCAAGGACATAACCACATTGATTGGTGACGCTCAAGCCTTTCGTCACAGCTTGGATCAGTTGCAGGCCAGATTTCAAGGTCTCGATGCCCAGGCTGTAGTGGCCCTGGAGGCTCGAGGCTACATCTTTGGGGCCCCCTTAGCGGATAGGATGAATCTCCGCTTCGTGCCGGTGAGAAAGCCGGGAAAATTGCCGGCCCAGACCATCAGTCAGGACTATGAGTTAGAGTACGGTTTCAACACTCTGGAGATTCACCACGACGCCTTGAAACCCGGCGAGCGAGTTATTGTGGTTGACGACCTAATTGCGACCGGTGGGTCTGCGGCTGCAACGGTGGCCCTCATAGAGAAGCTCGGTGCTCAGGTGGTGGGTCTGGGCTGTATCGTGGAGCTAGCGTTTTTAGACGGCCGCAACAAACTCCCCGATATCGCCATAGAGACTCTACTTCGATTTGAATAGGGTTACCACTTGGCCAGGCCATCCATACCAGATGGGGAACTCTTGGCAGCGGCGGGCATGGTCACTGACAGCCGAGGAATCCTAAAGCCGTTCGCCCATAAGCGTAACCCTTTAGCCTGGTTAACGTCCCATAGTGCCTCACAGGAGAAGTACGCCCGCACACGACTAGCTGGAGCCCAACAGGTTGACCTCCAAGTGCAAGCAGGCTGGTTCGTGGTTGAGGACAAGAGCGACTCTGAAGCTCTAGAATCTCTCGCTGAGGGTCGGGCAGAGAGGGCTCTCGCCCTCTGGGAGGCCGAAGCGGACAGGGAGTGGGCCAAGCACAATCGAGCTACTCTGCATCGCTCTCTGGCAAGCCAGAGCTTGAATGATGAATCCCGATCGCATTTGTGCACAGCGGGTGAATTGTATCTTGACCTCTATCGAGTTCGACCGCAAGTCACCTACTATCACCAACAGGTACAGAGCTTGGCTGGTCGCCTGGTGGATAACTGGGACCAGGATTTGAGGCCTCCGGGGCCCTATTGCCTTAGAGAGTTGAAGCTTATTAGGGCTGCCTTGCCCAAGGTTTCGGTGGATGAACTCCAGAGTCGCAGGTTTGCACGGAGTGTTAAGGATTTTCAGGTTCGAGCAGCCGAACTTCAGCAACAGTTGTTGCCTTTTCAAGGGGTTGCTCACATTCCAGTGGCCGAAATGGTGACAGACTTCGATGCCGAAGTCAGAGAGATCTTTCTTCCCCTAGCTGAGCGCTACCGAGGGGGACTCCTGGATGAAAGTTCAGAGCGCAGGGCGGTGGAGCGAGCCATGGCTGAGGTTTGTGCCGTGCTCTCGTGGAGTTACAGAAAACTTGAAAATCGGGACGAAGCATTAGAGTGGTGGTCACAGGCCTGCCGATGGGATGCAGAGCTCGAGGAGCGTACTGAGAGCGGTTTGATCGATAAACCTGCCGACGAGGCTTTTCCTGTACTTCGAATGTCCAAGGAAGCAGATTTGTCTGCGCAGGTTGAACCCAGAGCACACGGCCTGAAGTTGCTGGGGATTGGGGTGACCAGAACTCGCCCCGATCCCGAGTCTCTCAAAGAGTACTGGCTAGAGTCCTTCATGATCCTAATGATTCCGATTTTTCCCTTGCGTAGATTGCGCCTCTATAGGGACCCCGACAGCGGGGAGGTAGGAAACGCTCAACTCTTGCCATTAGAGACGTGGCATCATTTTTGGCAAGGTATCGTGGCACTCGTTTTTAGTTTTGCCCTTGTTGCGGGTCTCACAAGTTTTCTACCCAGCGGTTGGGTTCCGGGGCTGGACCGACCGGTGGTGCTTTCACCCGAAGAGCGAGCCCAACGAACCAAAGAGATCGAGAAGGCGTTAGAGAGATTGAAGTTTCTGGCCCAAGAAGAATCGAGACTGGTTTCCTTGCCGGAGGAGCAAAGGAAGAATTCTCTTCAAGAGATCGCACAGGAGAGAGCCCAGTTGATAGAAAAGATCGAACGCTTGGAGACAAAATGAGTGCTGTCTGGAAATTTCGCTAGTAAACTTGGTCCCTGCAGCGCTCATGACGGCCGTGTTATAATTGCAACAGTGTAAGGTTCATGGGTAAACCAATTTTGGAGACGAGCGACGGTATGGAGACTTGGGGGGCTGACTCCCCTTCGATTCAACTCGCTCTATCCCACCTTATCCCGGCCTTGTCCTATCTCAACGACGAGGGGTTAGAAACTGTTCGCAGAGCTTTTGCTCTGGCTCAGGAACGCCATCGTTCCCAAGTGCGCTCCTCAGGAGAGCCCTACATTCTTCATCCCATCGAGGTGGCTCAGATACTCTCGGCCTATCGCCTCGATGCGGCCACAGTGTCAGCCACCCTCCTGCATGATACGGTGGAAGATACTGCCACGAGCCTTGATGAGATCGAGGAGTTATTTGGCTCCGAAGTAAAAATGTTGGTGGACGGGGTCACCAAGTTGACCGCGATATCGGCGCGACAAGGACGAGACTCTCCTACACCTCGCAGCAAGCAGATGGTCAAGGCCGAGAACCTGAGGAAGATTTTCTTGGCCATGGCCAAGGATCTTCGGGTTATTCTGATCAAGCTTGGAGACCGGCTCCACAACCTGAGAACCCTGGATTCACTTCGCTCCGACAAACAGAAACGAATCGCCAGCGAAACCCTCGAAATCTTTGCTCCCATTGCCTCTCGCTTAGGCGTGTTCGAGATGAAGCGTGAACTTGAAGACCTTTGCTTCAAATACATGTTTTCTGAAGAGTACGCTGAACTCAAGGCCGCTTCGGAACGTCTTGCTGAATTTAGGGAAGAGGCTTTGGCCAAAGCGGTGGCCCAGATCCAAGAGAAGCTCGACAAGCTTGAAATCAAAGCAGAATTAGAGTGGCGAGAAAAGCATCTTTACAGCACCTTTCGTAAGATGGAACGAACCGGTCGCACTCTGGAAGAGATTTACGATTTGGTAGCCCTACGAGTGATCGTTCCCAAGGTGGAGGATTGCTATTCGGTTTTGGGTGCTATCCACTCCATCTGGATTCCGATGAAAGATCGGATTAAAGATTACATCGCTGTGCCGAAATCGAACAACTACCGTTCGCTGCACACCACGATTTTCGGACCTTTGCAGCAGCCTTTGGAGATCCAAATCCGAACCATCGAGATGCACCAGGTGAACGAGATGGGAATCGCCGCCCATTGGGCCTATAAGGAAGGTCGGGGACGGGCTGGTAAGGAGTCGGCCCTGTTCAAGGAGATCTATCCTTGGATTCGGGCCATCCTGGATTGGCAGACCGATTCCCGAGATGCTCGCGAATACATCGAGAACCTTAAGGTCGACCTTCTGCAAAACGAGGTCTTTGTCTTCACTCCTCAAGGTGATGTGGTGGACCTACCGGCCGGCTCTTGTCCCATAGACTTCGCTTACCGCATACATACCGAGGTTGGACATCGTTGTGTAGGGGCTAAAGTCAATGGGAAGATGGTTCCTTTGACCTATGTCTTGCGTAACGCCGACATCTTGGAGGTGATCACTTCCAAGAACGGCACACCATCGTTGGACTGGCTCCGCATTTGCAAGAGCAATGGCGCTCGTAACAAGATTCGAGCCTGGTTCAAGAAGGAAAAGCGTGAAGAGAATATCGCTAGGGGTCGCGATATGCTACGTCGAGAGTTGGGTCGGCAAAGACTCGACCATATCGCAGCTGAGCGTCCCATCCTTCAGACGGTGGCGGAGAAATTGAATTTCACCGAACTCGATGACCTGCTGGCTTCCTTGGGTTACGGGGAAACGACTCTTCCACAAATCCTGGGACGGATCCGCGAGGAGCTACCTAAAGAAGTCTCTGAAACATTTCTTCCCACTCCTCGCAACCGAGATCTCAAGATGACTGGGGGGCGAGCGGTCGAAGTAGTCGGGATAGACAACATCCTAGTCAAGTTTGCCCGATGTTGCGCCCCGGTTCCCGGCGACCCTATCAGGGGTTATATCACCTTGGGTAAGGGGGTTTCCGTGCATGTGGAGGATTGCGGAAATTTGAAAGCCTTGCTTGATTCTTCTCCTGAGCGCGAGATCGAGGTTCGCTGGGACCAACCGGACTCTTCGGGCAGTTACCAGGTGGATATCGAACTTGAAGCTTGGGACCGCTCCGGGCTTCTAAGTGACGTCATGGGTGTAATCAACGAGGCCAAGGTTCCCACTAGGGCTTGCAAGGCTTGGACCCGAAAAGATATTGCCTACGTTCGGGTCTCGGTGGAGATCAGCAATAAACGACAGTTGGAGGAACTGCTCAAGCGCCTGAGGCGATTGAGGGATGTTATCCAGGTCTCGCGGATGTCCCAGCGCAATACCTCGAAGTGATCCCGTAGAGTCAAGGGACTGCCGATTTCTATGCGAAGTCGGAAGCATGTTGAGATATCTGGCATTGGTCTTACTTCTCTTGAGTGGCGGTACAGCGGCTCAGGGTAACTATGGCAGCTTCCTGGTTGGGGAATATGGAGGCGAGAACTTCGATGTGATTCTCGAGTTTCGAGGGGATCAAGTGCTCTCTCGGAGAGAGAATCAACAAGACCAGATCGAGCTTGAACTGCTGGAGCTTGGCCCCAAGCATGCCATGATCGTCCACGAAAAAGGCAACGCCCACCTGTTCTGGACCACCGAGGAGACTTTCCTCATGGTGATCGAAACCAACGACAAGATCTTGTCTGGATTGAAGCTGTTGCAGGATCAAAGACCCCTATCCGGGCGTTGGGATTTGCCCTCACGAGGGCAAAAGCTCGAACTTGATGAGGAGACATTTTCTCTGGAAAGTGGCGAGGCTTTCGTGCAAGGACGAGTGGTTCAGGTAGCCAGCGACCGTCCAGGCTGTCGGGCATTGGTCTTAAAGGGACCTCACGGGAACGAGTTGCTTTACCTTCGCGAACTCGAAGGAGAGAATCTCTTCTTGTTTCAAGATGGAGGGAACTTCTTTTTCGGATTTCCAGAAGGCCGCGAGGAGCCCACTTGGGCTCTCCCTTTTGTCAGGCCGCACCTTCCCAGCCAGGGTGCGGTCCTCGAGAATTCGGTGGAGGTTCCGTGAGAGCTGTCGTGCAGAGGGTAAGCCAAGCGTCGGTGACCGTGGCTGACGAGGTGGTGGGAGACATTGGCATCGGCCTGCTGGTTCTTCTGGGGGTAGGGCAGAAAGACACCGAAATTCAGGCCCGGTGGATGGCAGCCAAGATCAGCGGACTGCGAATCTTTGAAGACGGAGAAGGCAAGATGAACCTCTCGGTCCTGGACGTACGAGGAGAGGTGTTGTTGGTCAGCCAGTTTACTCTCTATGGGGACTGCAGTAAGGGGAGAAGGCCTTCTTTCGTGGATGCAGCCCGACCTGAATCCGCAGACAAGCTATATCGCGCTACGGCCAGAGAACTCGAGGCCTTAGGTTGTCCAGTAGCGACCGGCAAGTTTCAGCACCATATGGAAGTCCGTCTCTGCAATGATGGGCCGGTCACCATAATCTTAGAGTCCCCCTAAAACCGCCCATCGAGAAATGAAAAAAGAGCCTCAACGGCTCTTTTCACTGAGTCAACAGCACTACTTCCGCCTTCAGTCGGCGTAGGGCAACAGAGCCAGAAAGCGAGCGCGCTTGACCGCCTGGGACAGCATTCGCTGGTATTTGGCCGAGGTGCCGGTGATTCGACGAGGCAAGATCTTGCCTCTGTCGGAAACGAATTTGCGCAGAAGACCCAAGTCTTTATAATCGATATGAGTGATCTTATTGGCCGAAAAATAGCAGACCTTACGACGAGGTCTTCTGCCGCGCTTTCCTCTAAACTCCATGGTTCAAACTTTCCCTCTCATCCTGACTCTTCGACGACCCTTGAAGCGTCTCGATCGCAAGCCAGGCACAATTTGCGTGACTCCCTTTTTAACCCGAACCTCGGCCTCTGTCAAGACCCTTTGGCGGCATGGGGTGCCGCCCGCTCCGAGAATAGGCGAACCCGCAGCTCGGGGTGAGGGCGGGCTCGCACTTTAGGTTCCACTAGGGATGTACCTCGTCGGGGGGGGGGGGCGCGCGGCACACACGCACCCCCCCCGGG
>JBJHCR010000011.1:20320-22108 GCA_050486105.1 Vulcanimicrobiota bacterium | reverse complement strand
CCCGGCGGGGGGGGGTGGGGGGGGCCTTATTTTTTTGTTACCTCTTTTTTTTAACGGGGGGGGGGGGGGGGGGGCCTCCAACACCCCCCCCCCGACGGTCGGAGGTTAGCTGGTTAGTTGTTGGCGAGCGACACAAGTGCCACGCCACCGCCGAGGCCGATCTGGGGAGCACCGGTGAGGTCGACCAAGACGACATTCAGAGGGCTGACCGGGGTGCGCTTCAGGAAGAAGTTCACCTCGCCGGCTTCGGCATCGAGGGTGACATAGACTTGACTGATGAAGTCGCCGAAAGTCTCGAACACCGGGTAGTCGGCGGTGCGGTTCACCTGGCCCTGGCCGTAGTCCACGAAGGTGGAGAACGAGGCGCTCATACCGGGGGTGAGCAACGGGGTGATCTCATCGGGCAGAATGCCGAAGAAGATGGGCTCAACGGTGTCCACACCGTTGAGGAACACTTGGACCTGGTTGCTGAAGCCGTCAGGTCCGATTTCGAATGAGGAGCGCAGTGCATGACTGAGATTAGGGGCGATTTCAGTTTGAGAGGGTTTCCGGCCAGCCACCTAGTTCCGAAAATGACGCTGCTACCAGGTAAAACCGTCTCCGAAGGAATTTCAGGTGGGTGTGCCTGGGAAACCAGCCATCAGGAATTCGCTGTAGTTCATGACCCCGGTAGTCCGATCTTCTGTGACAGTCAGCATTCTTGAGGAGCCGTCGGGTTCCATGGTCATCCGAGTGTAAACCTCCATGTTCTCTGGCTGCATGGCTGCCCCCATAATTCCGCCCATCATGCCGGCGACAACTTGGTTCGAAATTTTGAATTGCGACCCTTGGGTATGCTCATTCTTGATGAAGCTGGTCAGCTCGCCGTCGGCACCCCGGGAGGATCTCGCCAAGGTTTCTCGCCCCGGCGGCAGCATAGGAAGATTTTTCATGTCTTCAAAGTTTTGAACATAAACTTCGGAGACTCCGTCTTGAGCTTGCACTATCTCAGACTTGAGTTGCTGGGCCTCAGCGTAGGCCGCGGTTTCCTCTTTGCTGCGGAGTGCGGGATTGTCGTTCGGTCGAAACTGAAAAGTCTTGGGGATTGCGGGAGAGATCCCGTAAGGTTGTGTGGACATCTCGCCGGCCTTCGCTGCTTGGTCAATATGTCCTGGTTTCTACCGAGGTTAACTTGATGGACCTCTAGAGTTGTCGAGATAGAGACAAAAGGCCTTGGCCTGAACTCATGCTCAAGATCGCTGGTTCTCCGACCACCATGTTGGCCAGGCCAAGAGTCTGACGCCGGTGCAATTCCTTGGCCTCAAGGTTGTATTTGAAGCCTTGAAGAGACAGGTTGCTCAGCGACTCAGACAAGGAGACAAGACTGACTCTGCGTCCTTGAGAACCGGAGATGGTGACGCTGTTCTCGACTAGGTAAATTTCCACATCCGAGCTGACAAGCCTGGCCCAGATGCCGAAGTGTCGACATAGGCTCAAGGGAGCCAGGAGATTCACCATTGAGTGGTCCCATGCTCCACCTAGGACCCCCAACAGAGTGATTCTTTGGGCGCCTCGCTGATGCGCTAGGCGAATGGCGAGTTCCAGATCGCTCTCGTCTTTTTCGGTTGGATGCCTGGAGATCTCGATGTCTTCCTTACGGCATCGGGCCACCTCCGCCTCGGTCACAGTATCGAAGTCTCCGATCAGAACTTCTGGCTTCAGGCCGAGGTTTCGGCACAGGCGAAGTCCACCGTCGGCCGCCAGAACTCGGGCCCCGGAGGGGACGCATTCTTTCAGTTGCTCGGGCGC